>NZ_JBEZEK010000012.1:0-199966 GCF_040648835.1 Micromonospora sp. NPDC049081
TCTCAGCCCAGTCTTCCAATGCGATCACCCCTCCAGCCTCGGAGGGGTCAGTCCCAATCCGCCGCTAGAGGGTCAGTCTCAGCGCGTCGTCGACAAGTGCGGTCGCGGCGTCCAACCACACACGCACCGCAAATACCAGGTGGTGGCCTCGCGGCTGCCTCGGCCGCTCGTCTGATAGGTGAGGCTGGCCTTGTGGGCGGTGATGATGTCGCCGTGCTGCGGGCAGCCGTGGGTGTAGATGGCGTCGGCCCAGCCGTCGGCATCTTCCGGTGCGCTCTGCCTGCACAGGTGGGCGTCGCAGTGCCAGACGGTGATGCGGGATCTCGTCACGCGGCTGCCCTCCGCTCCACCGCGAGCGGCAGCGGCAGCACCGCAGACAGCCCCTCCCGGTACGCGCTGTTCGCCGGCCACAACCGCACCTCACCCCGCGCCGACACATGCCGCACCGCCGACGCCAAATGCACATCACACACATAGCGGGTCATGCCATCGCCAGGCCACACCCCAGCCGACACCTCCCACGAGGCGGCAACGCCGGTAGCCAAACCGCAGTAGTCGCAATCCACAGGTGACCTCCTCAGCCGATCGCCATGTCGACGAACCGGGACAGGTGCAGTTGGGCGGCAACGGTGATCGTGTCCGTTGGCCCGTTGCGGTGCTTGGCGACGATCGCGTCGCCCTCCCCGGCGCGAGACGACTCGGGGTCGTAGTAGTCGTCGCGGTGCATCAGGATCACGATGTCCGCATCCTGTTCGAGGCTGCCGCTCTCACGAAGATCACTGAGCTGGGGGCGTTTGTCGGACCGTTGCTCGGGTCCACGGTTCAACTGGGACACCGCGATCACCGGGACCTCAAGCTCCTTGCCGAGCAGCTTCAAGCCACGCGACAGTTCCGCAACCTCCTGCTCGCGGCTGCGTCCCGACCCCTTCGGCGACGACATCAACTGGAGGTAGTCCACGGCCAGGATCTTCAGGTCGTGGCGCTGCTTCAGCCGTTGCGCCTTCGACCGGATCTGCATGAGGTTCATCGACGGGGTGTCATCCACCACCAGAGGCGCGTCGGCGATCTCGCCCATGCAGCGGGCCAGCTTCGTCCAGTCGTCGTCGGACAGGTTCCCGGAGCGCAGCAGGTGTAGGGGCACCCGGGACTCTGCGGACAGAATCCGCATGACCAACTCGACTTTGCTCATCTCCAGGGAGAACATCGCCGCAGTCATCTTTGCCCGAATAGCGGCATTGCGGATGATGTCGGTTGCGATGGTGGTGTTGTGGGTAGGAATCATCGCCTTCCCCGCCAGGTACAGGTGATCCGGGTTGTCAACAGCCACGCATCGCACCGGGACGCTGGGAACCGGCCGGACGTCAACGATGTACCGCAGGCTGGTGCGAGCGTCGCTGGTAGTCCGCAGCCGGGATCGATGGGTGGCCCGCTTCCGGGGAAGCCGGAACACGTCGTCGGTCGTGGTGAAGTTCAGGTTGTAGGCGGTGGACGAACTCTCCGTCCGTCCGCGAACCCTCTTGCGGCTGATCGTGCACCGGTAGCCGAGGCTGACGATCAGTTCGTAGACGCCATCGGCAAGCCGCTCCGAGGTGGTCGTGTACTGGACGTTGCCGCTCACGCCCACAGTTCCGTCAGTGTCCAGCAAACCAGCGAGCAGTTCCCGCCGCTGAGCCTCGGAAGCCCGAAGGTATGCCAACGGAATGTGCTTGTTGCCGAGGACTCCGCACTCCCGCAGCGCACCAACCAGCGAACCGAACCGCTGGTGGCAGTCAGTGCACCTACGCGCCGCCGACCTACTACGGCTGCTGCCGGTCTCCCTGCCGCATGTTGCGCAGCCGATTGCCGGGCGAGGCAGCCCCTTGGACCGACCGCCACATGAACGTCCGCAGGTGTACACGGCAGACGACTTCGGCTGAAAGGGCACCCCACAGACCAGGCACTCACGGACACTGAGCGGCGGAAGGGCCGGGGGAAGGATCGCGTAGACGATCGGACCACTGAGGCGAACGCGGAACCCGTCCGCCTCAACCCCCTGAATGATCGCCTGGTCGACGGTGGTGAACCGTGCAGCATCTGAATGGCCATCACCGAGCCAGACGCCAAGCGTGTAGGGGGGAATCGACAGATCCCGCTCAGGCAGCGTCAGCGCCGCAGCCACGTGGACCGCATGGTTGGCGCGCTGGTCTGCCGTGGGGGTGCGAAGCGTTTCAGCGATCTGCGCCGTGGTGACGACGCTCTCGCGGGGCAACGACACAGACCGGCGAGACGCGCGGGTGGAGGTAGACCACAGGTGCTCGGCGTCGGCAACGATGGTCGATCCGTCAGAGAACACCACCTCGTAGCAGGGGCGATCATGGCGGACCTCGAACGCGCCGGTGACTCGGGTCGGGTTGCCGTCGGCGTCGAGCAGCCAATCGCCCGCGTGAACCTCGCCCATGGTGGTCCACCCATCGGGGGTCGGTAGCGGGGTGTCCAGCGCAAGCGCCTTGCCCATTCCCGGGCGTCCCGCGATGATCACCAACTGGCCCGGACTCAACCCGTTCAACAGCCGGTCCAAATCCGTGAACCCCGTCGGCACCCCCGACATCTCACCCTTACGGTTCCCGATCGCCTCAATCTCATCCAACGTCGGCTGAAGCAGATCAGCGAGCATCGCGTACTCATCCGACGCGGACCGGGCCGTCACCTCATACACGGCCTGCTGCGCCAACGTCGCCAAATCCGCCGCCGACCGGCCCGTGCCCCGCGCCCCCGAATGACCCAACTGCACCAGCCGAGTACCGGCCTCAATCAGCCGCCGCTCCACCGCCCGGTCATACACCGACCGCGCATACCAAGCCGCCGACGCCGCCGTAGGCACCCGCTCCGTCAACGTGTGCAGATACGGGCCACCACCCACCTTCAACAGGTCGCCCGACTCCAGCAGCGCCGACCCCACCGACACCATGTCCACCGGGGCACCCGCCCCGTATAGGCGCACAAGCGTGTTGAAGATGGTGCCGTGCACCGGACGGTAGAAGTCTTCGCCCGTCAGGATCTCGCACACCTCAGCGCACGCATCCTTCGACAGCAGCATGCCGCCCAACACCGCCTGCTCGGCCGGCACATCCTGCGGCGGGGTCCGATCAAACTGACCGCCCACACCGTCCGGCTCCGGCTGCCGCTGCTGCGGCAACTCCACCACCTGGGCGCTCACTCCACCACCTCCGCATCGATCACGTCATCAGCCACCGACGGGCCAGCAGTCAACGCCCGCAACTCATCCATCGCCGACGGCAACTCCGGACGCGACCCGGCAACCTCACCCAGCAGCGCCTCCAACACGTCCCGCGTCGAAGCAGCACCACGCTTCATGCGCACCCGCCGGTTGATGTCGTCCTCAAACCGGGACGGCAACGCCCGCTCCGGCACCGGCGTCCGCTGCCGCCGCTCCGCCCGGATCTCCTTCACCCCGGCCCTGATATGGCCGGGCATGATCCGATCCGTGTGCACCTGGTAGTAGCGGCGCACCGCCAACACCGCATCATCCACATCCAGGTCAGACAGCAGATCCCACCAGCCCTTCAACACGTTCTCGTTCGCGGCTCCGAACCGGTACTCGTAGAGGGCGATGGCAGCCATGACCCGTCTCGTCTCGTCCAACGTCACCGCAGATCACCTCCCGTCGTCACTTCGATGTCCAGCCAGCCCCTGGCGTTACGGACGTTGGCGTTTTCCCTGGGCGGCACCTGCCGGTCGGCGTGGGCGACCGTGCCGCGTGGCTCGTAGCGGGCGGGAAGCGCGGCCGTCCGTCCCTGCTGTTCGCGCCGCAACCTCACCAGCGCCTTCTCCAGCGCCGGTTTCGACGGGAAGCCCGTGTCGAGCTGCGTCAACGCTTCGCGGATCTCTTCATCCCCGTAGTGGGGGGTGAACTGCTCGACCAGGGAGCGCACCGGGTGCATGGGGCCGTTCTGCCCGCCAGCAACGACCGGCGTGCCGGCCGCCTTGCGGAGGTCGGTCCACCAGCGGGCGAGACCGAAGGCACGGTTCCTTGCCTCGCCAGCGGGGTTTTTGGGGGCGGGTGGAGCGGCAGGGGAAGCGAACAGCGCTTCAGCGTCGGCGGGTACCGCCGGTGCCGCCGGAGGCGGAACGGGTTGTGGGTTGTGGTCAGCGGGTTGTGGGTTGGGGGTTGTGGTACGCGCCGTCTGGAATCGATTAGCCATTCCATCGATACGAGTTTGGCTATCGGAATGGCTATCGGAATGGCTATTTACCTGCGGAAACGCCCCACCGATGGGTGTCGGCGGGACCTCCTTCAACGACAGGTCCACGTCGGCCATCTCCGGCATCCAGGCCGGGCATTCCAGCCTCACCAGCTCGCGCCCCAACGCCCGCCGCAGACGGGGCGACTCGATGTCGGCCGCCGCATCCCGGATCGACGGCTGCCGCCGGGGGTTGCGGTAGCCGTTGTCGTGCCGCACGAACGAGCGCACCAGCAACTCTTCGGTGTCCTCGTCGACCACGACCATGCCGACCTGGTGAAGGTGCGCGATGTCGGCCAGCAGGTCGGCGGTGGTGGTGTCGGTGGACAGCTTCGCCCACCGGCGCACCGTCAACGGCAGGACACCGGCAGCCGAGACGTTCGGCTGGGTGACCAGCAGGAAGTACGCCTGCTGGCGCGGCCGACTCAAGGCGATGAAGTCGGGGTCACGCCAGATGGCGGTGAAGATCTGCGCGTAGTTGCGGGACATCAGGCTGGTTGCTCCAGTTCACGCCGATGGCTCGTTGGGGGATTGCGTGCGAGGGTGTTGAGCGTGGCCGCCCCGGCACCGGAGTGTGTGACCGTGCGGTTACATCGATTCCTGGCCATTTCTCACCGGGCTGCCGCCAGGTCCCGCAGGTTCACGGGCAGTCCTTCGGCGGCGCACTTCCGGCATTCGGCGACGCACAGCTCCACGAAGTGGGTGCGCCGGTAGCAGAGGTGGCAGAGCTTTTTGCCGTGGCTGGAGCAGCAGGTGCCGGTGGCGGCGGTGTTGGTGCAGCGTTCGCAGGGGTTGGCGGCAGCAGCGGCGTGGCGGGCCAGCATGTCCTGGTGGCTTTCCACGCCCGCGCATTCGTGGCCGTTGGAGCGGTCGAACACCTGCTGCGTGTTGCCGCGTCCCCGGCTGGTCCATCCGCAGTGCGTGCAGGTGACCTGCGCGCCGCTGGTGCCGGAGGTGAAGCCGAACAGTCTCTGCTTCACCGGGCCACCGCCTCGGGGCGGTCGAACACAACCGGCGGGCGGGACTCCGACGGGTGCGGGTCACCCAGCACCGCCAGCAGATCCGTGTTGTTCGTCTTCTCGGCGAACTCGCGCACGGCCTTGACTCGGTCGGCGAGTTCCTGCCGCTCGGCGACGGTCGCGTTGCGGAAACCGATCAGCCGCTCGATGGCCACCTTCTGTTCCTGGACCTTCGCCGAAAGCGCCGACTGGTTCCGCAGGGTCGCCTGGTGTGCGACTTCCTCCTGCTGTAGTTCAGCGAGGAGGTTGTCTCGCTCGATGGCGTCGTCGGCGGTTGCGTACCGGGTCACGATCAGCGGGCACGTCGCGTCCTCGGGTGCGTTCTCGTCGTCCTCGGCGGCGTGCTCGCACTCCCCGTCCATGCAGGGGCCAGCGCCTTCCTCGTAGCGGGCGGCCTTGGCGATGGCGAGCAGGGCCGGCACGTCGGTGCGGGCGTGGGCGATGAACTCGGCGTTCGGCTGCTCGACCGATCCGGATACCGGGTCGCCGATGAGGGTCGACCAGACGAGCCCGTCTGGGTGGGCGGTCCACGGTCCGGGATCGGCGGCGCTGGTGCGGGTTTCGATGGCGTCCAGGTCGATGTCAGTGGTCATGGTGCCTCCCTGCTGTCGGGATGGGCTCGAAGTTGGTGAAGCGGGCGGCAGCGTGCGTCGTCGCCATCACTCGGGTACAGTATGGCACATGCATGTTCCAACACAAGCGTTGCGACCGACGGGTGCCATCAAGGTGAGAGGCGAGGATCGCGACACACTCATCTGCGACACTTGGGGCGTGGACGACCCCGTACTGCGAGCCCGCGCCGCCCTGGACAGGGCTGAGGCGACCGTCAAGCGGCGTCGCGACGAACTGGCGGCTGAGGTCGCCGAAGCGGTCCGGCGCGGCGAGAAGCTGTCCCACGTCGGGGCGAAAGCGCGCTACACGCCCGAGCATGTGCGCCGGATCGCTCGCGCCCACGGAATCGAGGACACGACGGGGCGAGAGCCGCCACCGCCTCGCAGGACGCGCGCCAAGGCCGACGGCTAGCGCATCAGGTTCGCAGTCCCCGTCGCGTCGGGTTTTCGTGCCGCCCGTCACCGGGCACCCCCACGCCGCTTCACCGCACACTGGTTGTGCCAATTCCCTGCGCACGGGTACGGCTCCAACCGGTCAAACCCGTGCCTGCGGTTGCCGACCTTCCCTGCGGCCAACGCGGCGGCGATGCGGTCCCGGTAGCGGATCTTCCGGGGGGTAGGGCACACCCTCGGGGCGTTCACAACACCACCTGCCAGCCGGCCACCCCGTAGCCGTCCAACAGCAGCCCCGTCGAGCTGTCCCGCCACACCCGGTCAACAGGACTGAGGGGGATACGCCCATCCCACGTCTCCTCGCACACGGCCGTCACCCCGTCGGCACGGCGGCGCACCTGACCCACCACCGGGTCCGGCACCGGTCCGAGAGGGCACCGGGAGCAGCGGCGTGTCTCGTCCGCGTTCGGGTTGATGAGGTCGGTGGGGGTGCGCTGGCCGGGCCGGTGGCAGGCGAGCACCGTCCACGACGCGTCGGTGGAGACGACCAGGTGTTGGGCACCCCACCCGGTTGACGTCCACCCGCCCGGCGTCACGCCGCCACCGCCCGCAAGGTCTTACCGGAGCCCACCTCGTCGGCGATGATCTCGGCGAGCGTCGGCAGGCTGGTGCGCTGCCGGCGCGGTGGTGGAACCCGACCGCCTACAGCCGCGTGGAGGGCGGCAACCTGCTCGGCGGTTTCCCGGCGCACCGGCTTACCTGGGCGGGCGATCTGCAACCCGGCCGTGTTCTTGCCGAGTTCCCGGGCGATCCACGCTCTTGGCCAGCCCCGCCCCGCCAGGTCGTCGATGAGGGCGATGGTAGGTGCGGACGGCAGCATGTCCCGCCCGGACGGGTGCGCCGCGATGTGATCCCGCACCGCCTGCACGGTGAGCGCACGCACCGCCTGGTCCACGTCGCTGGTGACCCGGGTCCGCTGCTCGTTGCTGATCTCGTCGATGGTTTTCTTGTTGAGCCCGGTGAGGGCTTGGACGGCGGTGCGGGCACGGAACCCGATCCGCCCTTCCAGCAGCCGCAGGTGCCCGCGTGCGGGGCTGGCATCAACCATGTTGATGCGGGTTCCGGCGACGGCCACGCACGGCCCACACGTGCAGCCGGCGGCGTAGCCGAGGCGGGTGCCGTGCTGGCGGACACCTTTGCTGGCGTCGACTTGTACGGTGCGGGGCCGCTCCCACATCCAGCCGGGCACGCTTTCCAGCAGGGCCACCCGGTCGCGGGTGAGCTTGCGGCGGCGGTGCAGGTGCCGTTGCCGGGCCGCCCAGTCGCCGATGTTCGCCGTCCACCCGGACAGGTTTTCGGTGCCGTTCTCGGGGATGTCGCAGCCTCCGGTGCGGGCCGCATACTGGCGCAGGGCATCCACATGCAACGCGAATCGGGTGTCGGCGACCTGCCAGTCGAGGCTTCCGGGCGAGGCGCGGCCGGGGGTGACAAGCAGAATGTCGTCTCGCAGCGGCAGCGTGAGGCGGTCGACGGCGTTGCGGCGGCGTACGGCGGTGATGAACTGGCCGAGGGGCAGTCGCCCCCACATCCCGTCTGCCGGAACGTTGGCGTCGGCGTGTGCCTCCACCCATTCGGCGAGGGCGTCGACCATTCGCTGCTCCCGCTCGGGCACCCCGGCGTTCCACGTCCAGCCGGGAATCTGCTCGCACATGCTGGTGTGCCATTCGGGCAGGTCCCCGTCGCGGTGGGCGCGGCGCTGCTGGGCGCACCACCGGCCGACAGTCAGTGCATGTTTTTGGCTGCGGTGCGGCAGCAGCATGCCGGCGATGGCCGGGTTGTTGAGGTCGAGATGTTGCTGCCGGGCGGCAGCGGTGACGGCGGTGTGGTCGGAGATCCACCACGCGCCGTCGACTGTCCACGCCCAGCCCGGGATGGCTTCGAGGCGGGCGGCTTGGGTGGTGGACAGTAGGCCGGTGGCGTAGGCGCGGCGTTGGATGTGCACCCACCGGCCGAGGTTTTGCCCCCGCGCCCGAGCCGCCCAGGGAACCACGGTGTGCCCGTGGGTGGCAGCCCATGCGGTGAGCTGCGGGAGCATCACCGTCCACGACTCGTCTTCGGTGGTGTCGTCGGCGACGCGGGCGGCGAGGGTGGACAGGTCGACACCGGTGAGGTCGCAGCGCAGCAGCCGGGGCGTGTGACTGCCGCTGTAGGGGTGCCCGACGGCGGGGGTGTTCCAGGTGCGGAGCTGGTCGAGTTCGGCGGCCATACGCGGGTCGAGGGACCGTAGTGCCCGCAGCACCGCCCACACGGTGGCGAATTCGCTGTCGAGAAGTTCGTCATGGTCGGATGCCCCGACGGGGACCGTGACGGGCAGGATGATCAGCCCCCGGGTTTTGCCCGGCGAGGGGCGGAGGGCGCGGCCGACGGCTTGCACGATGTCGACATCGGAGGTGCGGGGTTCGGCGAAGATGACACCGTCGACTGCGGGCACGTTGACGCCTTCGGCAAGGCAGCGGGCGTTGGTAACCACCGCGACTGTGCCCGGGTCGGGGGTGGTGAGGGTGGTGAGGGCGGCACGCCGTGACGCGGTGGAGTCGACTCCGGCGACAGCGCAGGCGTGGACGGTTCGTCCGTCGGGCAGCGGCAGGCCGTGGATGGTGGCGGCGAACCGGTGTGCCCGTGCTACCCGAGAGTGGTAGCTGATCACCCGGGACAGGCCTTCCTGGGCTGCGGCTACCAACGCGGCTGCTGCGGCGGTGCCGCCTTCGAGACGTCCGCCGCCGGCCTGCCCGTCGATGACGAGCACCCGGTAGTCGACGAGCAGTCCGGCGGCGATGGCGTCAGCGAGGTTGATGGTGTCGGCGACAGGACCGAACAGGGCCTTGTCGGACATCGACACGTGGGTGTCGTCGGCGTGGCGGGTGCTGGTGTGTACGGGCGTTGCGGTGACGAACAGCCGCCGTCGGGCCGGCAGTTGATGTCCGTCGAGGGCGACCCGGAATCGGTCGTCGGGGTGGCCGGCGAGCCGGTGCGCCTCATCACATACGGCTAGGTCAAAGCGGACCCCGGCCCGTCGGGCGGCGTCGGCAACGACCTGCGCCGAGTGGTAGGTGGAGAACACCACTTTCGGCTGGCTGGCGGGGGCGCGGAGGAACGCGGCGACGTCGTAGTGGTCGGTGGTGACCTTGATGCCGTGGTTGGACCACCATCCACGGTCGATGCGCCACGGGTCGCCGGCTGTCTGGTCGGAGCAGACGACGAGTCCGGCGAACTGGTGGGGGCTGCCGGTTTGCCATTCGGTGAGGGCTTGGGCGGTGAGGGCCAGCGACGGCACCAGGACGAGGGTGAGGCGGGATTGGCTGTCGTCGTGGAGCCACCGGCCGAGGAGGGTTTTGCCGGTGCCGCACGCCCAGTACACCTGGGCGCGGTCGGTGCGCTGGTAGATGGCGGCGAGGTGCGACAGGGCACGGGTCTGGTGGGGTCGACGTTGCGGGTAGTGGTGCGACGCTTCGGTGGGGGTGGTGTCGTCGGCGAGGCGCATCACGACACCTCGGGCAGGTGCACGTCGAGAATCGTTCGCCCCCGGTAGGTAGGGCCGGAGGACGGTTCCGGCTCCGGGTCACGTTCGTGGAGCGGGGGTAGTTCGGCGGCACGCCGGTCGGCGTCCACACACTCGGCGTGGTCGACACACCAGTGGCGGCCCATCCACGTCACCCCGCCCGGCTGGTAGGCCATGGCGGCGAGGGCGGTGGTGAAGGCGCGGCGTTCCGACTCGTAGGTGCTGCCCCCGTACATGAGGGCCGCGAACCCGCTGTACTGCTCTTTGCCTCGGCCGGTTGGCCCGCAGTCGAGAACGGTCAGGTACCCGGTCCGTGCTTGCTGGGCGCGCTGCTCGGGGTGCAGGCGGGACTGGGCGATGATCTCGAAGGGCACCATCATGTCGAGGTAGTCGAGGGTGCGTTGCCGGTAGTTGGTGGTGTCGGGTGCGGCGGTACGACCGGCCATGGTGACCTCCGTCTATGGGTGGGGTGGAATGGGGTGGGCGCGGCCCGCCAACCGGCAGAACCGCGCCCCGCATCCGCAGGCCAGAAGTGGTGCAAGATCAGAACGGAGGTTCCTCGTCGAACCCGCCACCACCGCTGCGGGTCGGCCCCGACGTGGCCCACGGGTCGTTCTGCCCGCCACCCGACGCCTGACCGCCTCCGCCCCCGCCGGACCGCTGCATCTTCTGCACCTTCGCCGTCGCGTACTTGAGCGACGGGCCGATCTCGTCCACGTCCAGCTCGATGACAGTCCGCTTCTCACCCTCACGCGTCTCGTACGACCGCTGCTTGAGCCGGCCCGTCACGATCACCCGCGCGCCACGCTGCAACGACTCGGCGACATGCTCGGCTGCCTGCCGCCAGATGTTGCAAGCCAGGAACAGCGGCTCCCCGTCCTTCCACTCCCCGGATGCCTTGTCGAGCGCACGCGGGGTGGAGGCGATCCGGAACTTGGCGACCGCCGCACCGGACGGGGTGAACCTGAGTTCCGGATCATCCGTGAGCTGTCCAATAACCGTGATCGTGGTGTCGTTGACCATGTCAGGCCACCTTTCGCTGGTTGTGGTTGAGCACGCCCTGCGGCTGCTCGTCGGGGTTGTCGATGTCGTCCCACGCAGCAGGGGGAGCCCAGCCACGGGATGCCGCGAAACGTCGAGCACGCTGCCCGGTCGCATCGGATCGAGGCTGGTTGGACAGCCGGGCGTACAGGTCGCTCACCAGTCGGGCAGTGGCAACGGTGACTTGCTGGCGGGCCAGGATGGCAGTGGCGAAGTGCCGGTCGCGGCCGAGCATCTGTGACTGCCGGATCAGCGGATGGCCGATCGACACGAGTGCTTGGATCCGACGGTGGGTGCCAGTCGCGTCGACCGGTCGGCCGCCGTGCATCTCCGAGAGGGAGGGCTGTACGGCGAGCAGTGCGTCGGCGTTCTGCTTGCGCACGTGGGTGCGGGTTACCCCTCGGATGGGGTGGATGAGGCTGTTGACGGTGGCGTAGGCGACCCCTGAGAGTTCGGCGATGCGTTCGATGCCGTAGTGGTCGCGGAGGGATTGGACGTGCTCGCGGACGGGTTGCGCCTCAACGAGGGCCTGCCACTGCCCGTAGGCCCGTAGGCGGTACCGCCTGTTGTTGTAGGCGCGGTTGGCGGCGAGGCATCCCTCGCAGGGGCAGTGGTGGTATTTGTATCCGGTGAGGCTTGGCCCGCCGGGGGCGAGACAGTTGGTGGCGGCGATCATCGGCGGAATAGGGGAGGTCTGATTCATTGGCGTACTCCATCGGCCCCGAATGGCATGATTAGTTGACGTCCTCGCGATGTGCGCGATCCCGGCCTGTCGGCGTCCCCGCTGGGGACCGACTTCCGGCGGGTTACCGCTTCGCGGCGCTGCGCCGGAACGAGTCCCGGTCTTACCTGCGCTCCACGGTCGTTGAGGTCCGCCCGTCCGGCGGCCCTGATGTTCTTCGCGGCGTTAACATCCCTGTCGTGAGTGACGCCACAAGGGCAGGTCCATCTACGCACATGTAGTGCGCGCTTCCCGCCAACTAGGCCGCACTCTGAGCAGGTCCGGGTCGAAGGGAACCAGCGACCCACCTTGCTGAAGGTGCGGCCATACCGGGCAGCCTTGTACTCCAACATGGCCGTGAACTGCGCCCAACCGGCGTCGTGTACCGAGTAGGCGAGATGAGTACGTGCCAGGCCGGAAACTGCAAGATCTTCCACGTATACCGCTTGGCTCTCGCGGACGATCGTGGTCGACAGTTTGTGCAGCCAGTCCCGGCGCGTGTCCGCCACCCGGGCGTGTGCACGGGCGACCTTCTGGCGGGCCTTTGCGCGGTTGCTACTTCCTCTCTGCTTCCGGGCAAGGTCCCGCTGGAGCCGACGGATCTTACGCTCAGCCCTCCTGAGGAATTGGGGCGCAGCGAACTTGGTTCCATCAGACAGCACCGCGAAATCGGAGAGCCCGAGGTCTATTCCAACTTCCCGATCATTGCCTGGCAGTGGCTCCCGATCAACCAAAACGACGAAGGATGCAAAGTGTCGCCCCGCAGAGTCCCGGATCACCGTGACTGACGATGGCGTGCCGGGAAGCGGTCGCGACCACCTCACCTTCAGTTCGCCGACCTTCGGGAGGCGCAGTTTGCCATTGCAGAGCACCTTGAACCTAGTGTTCGAGGTGAAGCGGACCGACTGGCGCTTGTCCTTCCGGGAGCGGAAGCGTGGCAGCCCCATCCGGGGGCCACGGCGCTGCCCAGAAATCGATTGGAAGTAATTTCGGTAGGCGGCGTTCAGGTCGGCCAAGGCTTGCTGGAGCACTGCGGCCGGAGCCGCTGAAAGCCACGACCTGTCCGCCCCCTTTTTTGCTTCAGTGATGACCATTTTCGACAGATCGCCATCTGAGATGTATGGCAGACCTCTCTCGTGCGCGTCCTGGCGCAGGCGCAAGCCGTCGTTGAAAACGACGCGGGCGCACCCGAAGATCCGTGCGATCGACCGCTGTTGGGCCACGGTCGGGTAGATCCGGTACTTGAAGCGGAGCAACACAGTAGTCACTCTACCATCATTTGTATGCGCTGTACCATCTCCCGTATGGCAGAGAAACCCACAACGGTGCGCCTCGCGCCCGAGATCAACAGATCCATCCGAGACTTCGCGGCTGAGATGGGGATCAGCTTCAATGCGGCGCTCAGCGTGCTCGTGGCCGAAGCCCTCCAGGCCAGGGGAAAGCGGGCGGGCACCCGCCCGTCGGGGCAGTGATTTTCCCGATGGGTGGGTGCCCGCTCCGCTTTCGTGTGTCATCTCAGGCAGCCCTTCTGCTTAGCGAGAAACCCGAATCGGCATGATCAAATACCGGTAGCCGGGGATGGTCCCGCCGTCGCTGTCGGCGGGGGTGAGGACGGCCGGCTTGAACGCATCGACGAAGTCGAACCGCACGTTGCCGCTGCCGAGGTGGGTCAACCCGTCGACCAGGTAGGCAGGGTTGAACCCGATGGTCAGGGGTTCGCCGGTGTGGGTGGCCTGCATTGCCTCGCTGGCCCGCGCCTCTTCGGTGCCGCCGGCCTCGACGACCAGCCCGTCGTCGCTGAACGTGAGCAGCACGGGGGTGGTCCGGTCGGCGACGAGGGCCACCCGCTTGACGACCTCGATGAGGGCGGCGACCGGCACCACGGCGGTGGCGTTGCTGGTGGCCGGGAACAGGCTGCGGACCGGCGGGTAGTTGGCCCCGTCGAGCAGCCGGGAGGTGGTGCGCCGTCCGTCCCGCGCGAACCCGATCATTCCTTCCCCTGCGGCCTGCTGGGACAGGGCTAGGGTGATGTGCCCACCCAACGGGCCGAGCGCCTTGGCGGTGTCGTTCAGGGTGCGGGCCGGCACCAGGGCGTTGATGTTCACGTCCGGGTCGGCGGGCTGCCAGTCGAGTTCGCGGACGGCCAGCCGGTATCGGTCGGTTGCCAGCAACGCCATCGTGCCGCCGGTCAGCTCCATGCGGACGCCGGTCATCATGGGCAGGGTTTCGTCGCGTCCAGCAGCAACCGCCACCTGGGCGACAGCGGCAGCGAACGCGGCGGCCTCGACGGTGCCGGCGCTCTCCGGCATGTCCGGTAGGGCCGGGTAGTCCTCCACCGGCATGGTCGGCAGGGTGAACCGGGCGGACCCGCACACCAGTTCCAGGTGCGCTCCGGTGGTGGACATCTCGACGGGCTTGTTGGGCAGGTGCTTGGTGATCTCGGCGAACAGGCGGGCGGACGCAAGCACCTTGCCCGGGTCGGTGACGTCCGCCGTCAGGTGCAGTTCCTGCGCCACCTCGTAGTCGAAGCCCTGCACGGTGAGGTTGCCGTTGGTGGCGGTGAGCAGCACCCCGGCCAGCACCGGAATGTGAGGCTTGGCGGACAGCGACTTGGCGACGGCAGCGGCGGCGTCGGCGAGCGCGTCACGCTCCACGGTCAACTTCATCGGCGGGCTCCTCTGGCTCGGTCGGCGCGGCGACGGTCGGCGCGGTTGGGGATCACGGCGGGCAGGTCCGGTTGGTCCGTCCAGGGGCGGATGTCGAACCGTCGGGTGAGGCGTTGCAGGGCGAGGTAGTCGGTGATGTTCATGCGCTGGCCTCCTGCCGGGTGGTGGGCCAGGTGCGCCAGCCGATGTGGCTGCGTGAGGCGACAGGGCCACGCGGCTGCTGCTGGTAGTGGGATGACAGCGCGGCCGACCCGTACGGCCAGCGGGCCGGGCCGGACAGTTGGAACAGACACAGCTGCCCGATACGCATCCCCACGTGCAGCAGGAACGGGCTGGGAGCATGGTTGACCAGCTCCAAGGTGATGTGCCCGGAGAACCCGGGGTCGATGAAGCCAGCGGTCACGTGGGTTGCAAGGCCGAGGCGACCGAGGCTGCTCTTGCCTTCCACCCGGCCGGCGAGGGTGGCGTCGAGGGTGACGTGCTCAACCGTGGAGGCGAGCACCATCTGGCCGGGCTGGAGCGGGTACGTGCCGCCCATGCTGAACATGTCGACGGGCAGCATCGGGTTGTCGACGGCCGGGTCGATATACCCGCCCTGCTCGGGCCACACGAGCAGGTGCCGGTCGAGGCGCACGTCGATGCTGGACGACTGGAGTAGACGCGGCTCGAAAGGCTCGATGATCAGCCGACGCGAGCCCGTGGCTCGGGCGATGTCCTCGTCGCAGAGCAGCATCACTCACCAGTCCCGAACGGCTCGGCGGGGAAGTCCTGGAACACGTTCGGTGCCAGCTCGCGCAGTTCGGCGAGGATCAGCCCGGCGAAGCGGCGGATCTCCGCGTCGGCGGCGACATGCCAGCGGCGGCGCAGCACATCGCGCCAAGCGCGCAGGTTGCCGGTGACCACGAACCGGGTTTCGGTCATGTTCGGGAGCACCGCGCGGGCCGCCTCCCGGGCCTGCTTACGGTTCATGCCCTGCTCGGTGAGTCGCGTGACGATGCCGACGTAGGCGATGTTCGCCGCGCTATCCACGTCGTCGAGCAGGCCGCCAATGAGGGCGTTGCTGTCGGCAGCCGGCGGCCTCACCATGCGGGCGTCGGACTCGTCCACATACCGCTGCGAGACGACGCTGAGTGACAGGTGACGGTGCCGGGTCAGTTCGGTGAGCAGCGACCGGGATACGCCGGTGACGTAGAACGTGGCGGTGGCGTGCTCGACGACGGACTCGTGGTTCTGGCGGAGAATGTTGGCGAGGTAGCCGGCGTTCGTGGACGTCTCCGGGCGCGGCTTCTTCCAGCTCTGAAAACAGGACCGGCCCGCGAACTCGGCGAGCGCCTGACCGCCGGTCGGGTCGGTGTCGTCGTCGACCGTCCAGCCGGTCAGGTTGAACGCTTTGGCCGCGTCGAAGCGGGTCCAGGCGAGCAGGTGGACGGCGGGTTCCACGAAGTTGGTCATGCGACGTGCCTCCAGTTGGTGCCGGTGCGAATCCGGCGGATCGTCGACTCGCCCACCCCGAACTCGGCGGCCAGTTCGCGGTCGGTGGTGCCGGTAGTCGCGCGTGCCTTGATGTCCCGCACCTGGGCGTCGGTCAGTCGGGCGGTGTTGATCCGCTCACCCCGGTATGGGCCGGTGCGCTGCTGTTGGGCGGCGGCTTCCGGATCGGGGGCCAGGAACACCGGCCGGGTGGGGGACGGCCCGTACTGCTCGTATCGTGCGGCGAGCCATGCCCGGCCGGCGTCGGTGATCTGTGGGGGCATGCCGGGGGTGAGGGTGATCCACCGTTTGTCGTCGGCTGCGGCCTCATATACGGCGTGGTCCATGTCGGTGCCGTTGGCTGCCTGGTAGCGGTAGTCGGGGGTGAGGCGGATGGTGCCGTTGCGGACGCCGATGAGGAGTCGTTCGTAGGTGCGGTTGTCGGTCACAGGGTTGTGGTCCTTGGGGGTGGGGCCCGCCCCGGTGGTGGGGCGGGCCGTCGTACGGGTGGTCATGCGGCGTCGGCCCGCAGCACGCGAAGCCCGCCACGGCGCTTCACCGCGCGGCGCTCCTCCTCGGACATGCCGCCCCAGACGCCCGTGTCGATGCCCGATTCGAGGGCGAAGTTCAGGCAGGCGTCAGCCACAGGGCATCGGCGGCAGGTGGCCTTGGCCTGCTCGATCTGGTCGAGCGCGGGGCCGGACGTACCGATCGGGTAGTACAACTCTGGGTCTTCGTCACGACAGACGGCGTTGTGCCGCCAGTCGCCGCCGCCGGTGGTGTTGAGGCGGTTGGTGGTGAACCTGAAAGACTGGCGGCTCACAGCGCACCCCGCTTCGGCGAGTGCTCGCTGCACGGCTCCGACTCCACCGGCATCCCGCAGATACCATCCGGCCGCGTGCCGTCCGGGACGGCGCACACGAACCCGCCCGGCGGAACCGACGGATCGAACACCACCGCCAGGTCACCCTCCGGGCAGCCGGTGTTGTGCTCCTCACGGCTGGACCCGCAGCACGGCCACGGCACGCACTTGCCGCAGAACCCGAACCCGACCGGCTCACCCCTGCGATGCCCGGACAGCCAGCATCGCCACACGTCGCGGGACACTCCGAGGATGTAGGAGCGGTTACCGGTGAGGCGGCCGAAGGTGACGCACCCGTCGTGCCCGTCGCCACGGGTGATGCTGCCGCCCTTGGACACGCCGAGGGCGTACAGCTTGAGTGACAGCCACCAGATGGCCTTCCATGACCGCCATCCCCAGTGGCGGCACTGCCGGGCCTGCCGCTCCTGCTCGGCCTGCTCGATGTAGGCGCACAGGTAGCAGGGGGTGCCGTAGTCGTCGCGGTCGTGTACCCACAGCAGGTGGCGGGGCTCAGCCTTACAGTCGACCAATCGCAGTCCGGGCACTTCCGTTGGCGCGTGCTGGGGGCATGGTCTGTCGTCGACCGGGGTGTCGCACACGTTGCAGGCGAAGACGGT
Source organism: Micromonospora sp. NPDC049081 (assembly GCF_040648835.1). Taxonomy (NCBI): domain Bacteria; kingdom Bacillati; phylum Actinomycetota; class Actinomycetes; order Micromonosporales; family Micromonosporaceae; genus Micromonospora; species Micromonospora sp. NPDC049081. The sequence continues at coordinate 17,201 of NZ_JBEZEK010000012.1, forward strand.
GCCGTCGGGGTAGGTGTTCTCGTCGTCGGTGAGGACGAACCGTTCCTGGTAGGCGAGGGTGTTGGTGTCCATGGTCAGGCTCCTTTGGTTGGCGTGTGGTTGGTGTCGTTGACGGCGCGTGCGAGGGCAGCCGACAGTTCGAGGGCGTCGACCGCGCCGAGGATTCGCGTGTTGAAGCGGATGCGTCCGTCGGCGGTGATCTCGACGGTGTCCCCGCGTCGGCCGACAAACGGCAGGCGGGCGCGGGTCAGGGTTTGCTCAACCACGCTGCACCGCCGACAGGTCGGTGATGCGGCGCAGCTCGATGACCACACCGGGTTGGTCTAGGGCCTCCGGATCTTCCCCGGGGAACACCTTGGCGAGCCGGTCGAAGTCGACGATCCGTGCGTCGTCTACCCACACGCCCGCCTTGGTGAGGGCGTCTTCGGTGGACCGCAGCAGCTTCGACGTGTCGGGGTAGGTGGTGGGCCAGGTGCGCCGCCGCTTGGGTGCGGACAGCGGCTTGCGGAGGGTGAACACGAACCGGCCGGCGAGCGGCCCGTCGAGGGGGAACCCGTCGCGCAGATGGCGGGGGAGCGCGTTGACGGCTTGCAGGGCGGCGGCCTCAACGGCTTCCCGCCACGGCTTCACCTTCTTCGACGACTCGACCATGATGGCTTTGCCGGTGCGGCTGCGTCCCTTGAACGACTTCGATCCCTGGGGGCCGGGGGTGCCGTAGGCGACGATGCGAATGAGCGTGTCGGTGGCGACGGTCATCGTGCACCTGCCCGCGTCGTTTCCAGATCGACGCAGGCGATCACGTCATCCGTCGGGGTCCACAGGCCGAGGGCTCCCCGGGCGTGCACCGGCTGCCGCAGCCTCCGCACGTTCGCCAACACCAGATGCTTCGCGGTCCGCGACCCGTGCAGACGCTGCCCCCACGGCTCACAGCAGGTGCCCGGCTCACCGGTCAGCACAGGAATCGTCTCGGCGTCGTGCACATCCACCAGGTCGGCGACGGCGATGACCTGACCGAAGTTGAAGTCGCCGATCATGTAGCCGGTGGCGGTGTCGGTGTAGTCGGTGCGACCCCACAGGGTGCGGCGGATCAGGTTGTTGTTGCAGGCGGGGCGGTCGATCTGTTGGCTGGTGTGGATGAGGAGTGGTCCCCGATAGGTGGTGCCGGAGGCGCGATTCTCGATCAACTTGGCTCCAGCAGCGATGCAGGATGCGTACGGTTCGCGGATGGTGATGGCCTTCACGGGAGTCATCAGTCCCACGCCCCATCCGTGTCGGTGATGATCAGCCAGCCGCCGAACACGACAGCCAGGGAGATGAGGGCGGCAAGCCACCAAGCAATCCAGTGGCCGGTGAGCGCGACACCGCCCTTGATGAGCAGGGTTAGTACGGCGGCGAGCAGCAACTTGATCAGCGTCTCGGTCACGACCGCACCGCCCTGCGGGCTTCCCCGATGACGTCGGCCCACATGCCGTCGTACTCGACGCCCTTGCACGACTCGGCGAACTGTTCGAGCAAAGCCACGGCGGCCTCCACGCCCGCGTTGAACGCGCCGGTGACGGCCGGGTCGTCGGCCCGGTATAGGCGCACCACCCGCAGACCATCGCGTGCGGCCAGTCCCAACACCTGCCGCCAGGTGTAGATGAGATTGCCGTCCACCGAGAACCAGTGGTCAACCTCGCCAAGTTTGGCGTCCTCGGTGTCGTCGCGTTCGAGAACGATGGGCAGGGCACGGCCGGTGGGGTCGAACAGGCCGACGATGGCGCGATCCGGCGGCTCAGGCATCGCAGCGGTCACCGGGACACCCCCAGCGGCCGAGACGGGTTCGCGCCGCGCTTCACCGCAGTCGGCCAGTCCACCCACTGCTCGGCGGCCACATCCCACCAGCGGCGGTGGTAGCGACGCTCCGGGTCGTTATGCCCCTCGCTGTCGTCGCGAATGAACACCCGCGCGTTTGCGCCGCCGGGCTCCACACCGGCCAGCCACGTGCCGTCGGTGGGCTCCACAGGCAGGTTCGGCAGCACCACGTCGGCGACGTCGTCGAGGCGCACCCACGCCTCGTGCTGGTCGGTCTTCGACAGCAGTTCGACGAGCACACCCACGCCCGGCGTGAACTGCTTGACGATGCCACGGATCAGAACCTCATCGCCGACTAGCGGGCGGATGTTGGTCTGAAGAAGGCCGGTGCTCATGCGTTTACCGCCGTCGGCAGGGCATCCACGGCGTCGATCAGGGCGGCCTGACGCGGCAGCTTGATCGCGGGCGGCCGGGTGAACTGCGCCCGCCACACCGTTGCCGCCTCCACCACCGCATCCCGTGCCGTGTTGTCGGCCTGCATCCGCCTCATGTCGGCCTTCAACCGGCCGATCTCGTTGGCGTACACGGCGGCCTGCCGGCGGGCAGCAACCAGATGCGGCAGCAGGTCGACAACGCGGCCGGTGAGGAACGCGGCCACGCTCACCGCGTCGGCTTCGTCGAGCAGGATCGAGTGCCCGTCGTTGAACCCGGGCGCAGCAATCCACGCGGACACCCGCCCGTCGGCGTTGCGCTCCACGGTGAGGGTGGCCTTGTCGCGGTCGGTGATGGTGATGGCGGCCTGCCCGAGAGTCGCGGTCACGCCGACACCCCCGACGCCTGCTTCGCCTGGGTAACCAACTCAGCCCGGTATGCCTTCACCGCAGCCTGGATAATCCCGTCGTCGCTGTACGACTCGCCGTTTCGGTCGGCCCACTCCCGGGCCGCCTTGTACGCCGCGTAGAGCGGCGCTCGCTGCTCCGCCGGGACGAGGGTGATCCGGCCAGGCTGCTTCTGCGGACCCTCGTAGTAGGCCACCTGGGCGCGGAGGGCGGCCAGTTCGGCGTGCAGCCGGTCGCGCTCTTGGTCGTTCGCGCCGAGCGCGTCCGGGTGAAACTGGCAGTAAACGCCGTGGGCGCAGCTTTCGGTGTGCGACTTCGCGTTCTCGGTCATGCGTGTGCCTCCTGTGCGGTCGTCTGGTTGGGGGAGTGAGAGATCGTGTCGGCGCGCAACGCGGCAGCCGACACATCGGTGCCATCGAAATCGGGAAGCGGCTGGGCCGTCGACACGTGGAACCGCTGCACGTACATGCCCGCACCCTCGGCAGCGTCAGCGCAGTGGGTTGCACCCGCCGACCCGTTCAAGATGAACGCGGCGCACATGTCTGCACCCAGGTTCACCATCCGCAGGTTGCGGACCATGCCGGCCCCGCGCCCGTTGCGCTTCCAGTCGGCCGGGTGCCGATCCACCAGCACCGGCCAACCGCGCCGGGACCTGTTCCGGCACCAGGCGTCGGCAACCGCGTCCGCGCCTTTCGGGCAGGCACCGTGGACGACGGTCAGCGAGTCGAACCCGGCGCGGGCAGTCGATGCGGCGATGCCGTCGAGAACATCGGCGATGGTGTGCCCGTCAGGTGTGAGAGTGTCGGCGTCCCATCCACGTGATCCGGTGACCAGCAGCCGGAAGGTGCCGCTCACGCCGGCACGTCCACGGTGACGACAGCACCCGAGTCGGTCAGGAAGGCCAACGCACCCCGGTACAGGGCGGGCTCCGACGCCGGATCGAATCCCTCCCGCAGCCGGATACCCATCTCGTATGCCTCGACGGACCGGGAGTGCGTCCACTGGTGGCAGGTGCGGCAGCCGTGCATCAGGTTCGACAGGGTGTTGTTGGCGGCCTTCGCGTCACCGTGCCGGCCGCCCATGCCCTGCTTCACGCGGTGGCAGGGGTCCGTCGCCACGGTGGTGCAACCGTGCAGGGCGATCTCACAGACACCCCCCGATCGGGCGGTGAGGGCGGCAGCCACAGCGGCGGGAACGGCAGGCGTCCAACGGGTCCGCCTGAAGGTGGACCGAACCGGCTTGCCGTCGGGGATTGCGGACTTCCGCGCACTGACAGGAGCTAGACCGGACGTGCGGGCGAGCGGCTTCCGGGCCGGCGGCAAGGGGGTGCGGCGCGGCAGAGGGGTGGAACGCTTCACGATGCCTCCTCGGCGATCAGACGGCCAGCGAATCGGCGGGTTGGCAGCGGCTTCCCTGCGGCCCGCATCTGTCGGTACTGGGCGACCAGCGACCGCGCCGACCGAGCAGTCACCAGCGGGGTTCGCCGTACACCGAACTGCTCGGTGTAGCCGCAGTGCTCGCAGCGGTAGCCGCGTTCGGTCAGGTCGGCGGTGAGTAGCTTCGAGTCGCGGGGGCAGCGCAACCGTTCGTTGTCCAGGCTTCCGGTCACGGGGTCATCCCCGAACCGGCCAAGGCGACCTCTGCGCGGATCGCGGCCCCGTAGCTGCGGCCCACTTCGATGCGGGTTTTGATGGCGTCCACCCGGCGGCGGAGGTGGCGGACCAGGGCGTCCGCCACCTCCGTCTCAAGCCGAATGTCGTGGGTGGCGATGACCGCAAGGTGCTTGCGGGTTTCGACGGAACCCTCGGCGGACATGAACGCCCGGGAGAACGCCAGCTCGGATGCGGCCCGCTTCTCCGTCGCATCACGGTCGGCCACCTCAAGTTGTTCGACGGTGGCGTCCAGGTCGAGTGACAGCTTCGCTAGCTGCCGTGCCACGTCGGTGGCGTTCGCCGGGGCGGACATCAGGCGGTCGCCTCAACCGGGGCGGACCGGCGCGGCTGCTGGGTGCGCAGCTCGCTCTCCCGGGCGACGATCGCCGACTTGAGGGTCTTCGCCTGGTCCGCAGACATGGACCCTTCCGTCTCGTACTTGGCGACCAGGGCAGCGAGGTTGTCGAGGGCTTCCTTCGTGGTGGCGGTGGCGATTGCCCGGCGGCCCTGCTCGACGCGCTGCTCGGCGGTGAGTTCCTGTCCACGTCCGACAGGCCGGGCGTTCTCCCACTCGTCGGCGGTGGGCTGCTGCTGACTGTCGGTGCCGCTGTCGGACGGGTCGTCCTTGAACTTGGCACCCCACAGGTCGAGGGCCACCCCGAAGCGCATGCCGGCGTTACGGAGCGCGTCGCCGATGGCTTCCTTGACGGCGTCGGGGCCTTCCTTGCCGTTCGCATGCCCGTACCCGGGTCGGGTAACACCGGCGATGGTCAGGCGAATCCACAGGCCACCGGCACGGTCGATGAGGGGCAGACCGTCGGTGCCGAACGCCATCGGCTCCCAGTTCCACTCGGGGTCGACGCTCAGGAAACGGTCGGTGGTTTCGGCGTGTCCGACGTAGTCCAGGTGCAGGTGCGCCTGGGTGATGTTGTTGTTGCAGTCCCGGCACTTGACCTTGGTGTGCTGTTCGCAGGTGCGTCCGCTGCGTTGGTTGTCGCGGCATCCCTTGCACCAGATGCGGGGGAGCTTGCCGATCAGTTCGGCGGGGAACGGCTCGCGGAGGGCTTTCGCCACGTCGGCGTTCATGGTGACGCTCATGGGTGTGCTCCCGTTCGTTGCGGGTTCAGTGGTTGTTCGGTGTGGGGCAGATGTACGTCTGCGCGGTGGAGGCCGTGGGCGGGTCGGACAGGGGCGGAGGCGGGGCAACCGCGACGGGGGCGGTCACGCTGCCACCGCCGAGCACGGCGTCACCGGCTGGCCAGAACGGACCGCCGCCCGGTCCAGCTCATCCGGGTCGGCATGACACGCGCACACAAAGCGGATGACCAGCCTGTTCGGCCGGTGCACCACCGCCGGGTGCCCGCAATGTGGATCGTTGTGGCGAAGGCGCATCTGGCAGTCCGCCTCGGCCCAGTCGTCAAGGGCTTCGATGTAAGCGAGCGACGCCTGGGTCATGCCGCCGCCTCCGCACCTTCGAGGCAGTCACGGCACTCCGGTCCGGTGGCACCCTCCGGCCCGCACCACGGGCACCTGCCAGCCAGATAGGCGGTCTCCCGCTCACGAACCTCGGCGGGTAGCTGGTCGTACTGCTGCCGGGCGTGACCACCGAACTTGAGGGTCAGCGGGCCGTACTTCTCCAGCGCGTACCGGGGGACGCAGCGGGTTTTGTCGTGGCTGAATCCGATGATTGCGTTGTCGCCGGGGAGGTCGACGATGCCGGCGAGCCATTCGCGGCCGTCGCGGTCGGTCCAGATGTCGCCGTCGAGGGGCGGCCAGTGGGCGGTGTCCCGGCGGGCGGCGGTCAGGTCGAAGACGGGGGCGGTCACTTCGCCACCTCGTACTTCTTCCAGACGTTCTCCAGCCGGACGTGGGTGAGGCGGGAACCCTTGGACGTCGCCTTGAGGGCCACGGTGTCGATGTCGGAATCGCCGGTGCTGCCGAAGACCAACACCTCAGCGTTGTCCCTGATCCGGCGGTACTGGCCAGGCTTGGGCTGTTGGTAAGACATGCGTCATCGACTCCAGAGGTAGGAGGCTTCTTGGCTGCTCGCCCCCTGATCAGGGTGGCTAGCCACCTCAGACTTTACAGGGTAGGTTCGACCGGTGGCTAGCCCCAATGAGAAACTGACCGACATGCCGAACGTCCACCGCCATCCGGCCATCACGCCGCGACCGCCAGTCGAGCTGCGCGAACGCGCGAAGATCGCCGTCGCCGAGGTCGGATCAGACCTCAACGCACACGTGATCGCCTTTCTGCGGTGGCTCGTGCATGACCAGGACGAACCACCGGCGCGACCGGCCAAGCCGATTCCGAAGCTCCCAGACGAGTAACCGAGGGCCGTGTTCACCGGGCACCCGCCGCCTGCTGCCGCTCCGACCTGCCTGGGTCAGCCACGGCGCGCCCCGCTCCGCTGCTGCCGGGGGCGAACCCGAATCCAGGCGGTGATCAGCATGCAGACGCCCCAGCCGATGACAGCGGACGCCAGCGGCCAGCCCAGAGCGGCAGCACCAGATCCCAGGATCGTCAACGTGACGCCGATAGTGACCCGGTCGGCGTCGTTGAACAGCGGCTCCTGGTCAGCCACGGCGCACCGCCGGCATGACCTGTGTGGCGTCCGGGGCATCCGACACCCGCGCCATCAGCATGGTCACCGGCTCCGCACGGCGCACCGGCATGGCAGGCACCCGCACTCGGCCCGGCGTGAACGACGCGCCAACCTCTGCCGTCACCTCGGCCCGCAGACGGCGACGCGACCACCGCAACCAGCCGGCACCCGCCGCGATCAGCGCACCGCCGACCACGAACCCGGCCGGGCCGGGGTCAACCCAGTCGACGCCCATCACCGGTGCACCCGCTCGATGACCGTGGTGGGTGCGTCCGCCAGATCAGGGCGGTGCACCGGGCCGTGCAGACTGCCCGTACGTGGGCCGCGCACCCGGTTGCGCGGCAGCTCCACCGTCCGCGCCGACTCCGGTGAGTCAACCCCACCGCAGACAGGGCAGGCCGGCGGCTGACGAAGCACCAACACCGCGAAACCGACCGCCGCGAGAGTGATCACCACCCACGCGATCCACGCCACCAACAGATCGCGGGGCGTCACGACATACAACTCAACGGGCATGGGGTGCTCCCTCAACGGCGGCGATCTGCGGGGTGACCAGGGCACGCAGCTCGGCGGCAAGGTCGTCGGGCAACTGGGCGGCGAACTGATGCGCCTGGTTGAGGCGTTGCGCCTGTCGGGTGCCGTGGATGACTTCACGTCGCAGCCGGTCATCAACCGCCCGGTTGGCCGCGTCCAACGCCTCCAGCTCGCGCCGGGCGGCCTGCATCTCCCGGCGGTGCGTCTCCGCCTCCACCTCGCGGCGGGCGGTGAGGCGGCGCACCTGCGCGGCCAGCCGATCCCGCTCCGCCTCCACCTTGACCAGCCGGGCTGCCAGCGTGGCCCGGCTGGACAGCCATGCCCGAAGCCACGTCCACCACCTCACCGCACACCATCCCGGGCAGAGGCAACCGGCGGCAGTTGGGTGGTTACCTCGTCATTGGCGGCAGCAGGCAGAGGGTCACCTGCCAGAACCGTGTTGCGGGCGGCAAGCCAGCCCCCAAAATCCTGGGTGACAGCGGCAGAGCCGGCGGCGGTCCGATACGGCGGCTGGTAGACAGGCGGCGGTGCCTGGACGTTCGCCTCCGGCGGGGGCTCAACAGCGGCCTGCACGGGGGGTGCTGCGTGTTTGGCTGGCCGGTGTTGGCGGGTCTGCCAGGCTGCGGTGGTTGCCCCGTCGCCGGTGGGCTGCGGCCGGCGGGCGTGTTCGGTCAGTTCGTGGCGGCCTTGCGCGGCGTCGGCACGGGATTCAACGACGAGGTCGCGGAGGAGGGCACCCCCGATGCCCGCCACGACGAGACCGAAGGCGACGAGCAGGATTGCCAGGATGGTGCTCATCGGCTTGTCTCCTCGTGATCGCGGATGATCTGGTGGCAGGCGTAGGTGACGTTGAATGCCTGGTCGGCGATGGCCGCGAAGACGGCCTGCTCGTGGCGCATGACCCGCCGGGACGGGTAGGCGATCCGGCCCTGCGGGATGCGGGGGAGTAACGGCGGGGCTGGCGGACGGCACCACCAGGTGGCGACGCGCTGCCAGTCGACGAGCAGCACCGCCCAGATCCCGACGAGCAGGCCGGCGATGATCGACAGGGTGATGACGTCCGCGTCCTGGTACAGGACAGTCAGGTCGGGCATCACGCCACCTGCTGCCGTGACAGCCGCTCCGGCACCCGGTTGCCATCCACCGGCCGGCGGGACCGGTAGCCGGAACCCCGGTTGATGGCGGCGGCACCGGTGGTGGGGAAGGCGACGGTGGGTCCGTCGACCTCGCCGAGGCGGGGCATCAGGTTGAGGGGCACCCGGGCGCGCCCCATAGCGGGGGCGGTGCGGGTGGGGCCAGCATTCGGGACGGCATGCGCGGTTGCGGGGTGCAATTTGCGGAACAGGCGGCCGAGTCGAGACATGGGGATGGCTCCCTTCCGGGGACGGTCAAGCAGGGGTGGTGGTGTGCGACGGTGAGGCGTCGCGGGTGTTCGTGTTGCGGTTCATCGCCGGCCAATCCCGGCGGACGACAGTTGCGGCGGCGACCCGATCCGGATGCGCCACCCCGTACTGATAGGTCAGCTCGTCACACAGACCGGCAGCCTCAGCGACCGCCCGATCCCGCTCCGCACGCAGCAGCACGAACGCGGCCAGACGGTCACGGTGCCGGTCCCACCGGCCAGCCAGATAGGCCGGGCCTGACAGCACGGCCACCGCCAGCAGCCACAGGTCGGCGAACGCCAGCACCACCGACACGGCGAACAGGGCGGCACCGCAGAAAAGGCCGAGACGGGCGCTCATGCGGCCACCGCCCGACGCGGCTCCGCGACCTCACCGGTGAACTCCCGTGTCAGGGCGTCGAGGCAGCCGGCCCGCAGATCGGTGTGCAGCCAGCGCAGACGGCGGCCACTGCGGGTCTTCGGGCGCAGGATCGGCTGGCCGCAGTGGACGCACACACGCACGTCGAACGCGAAGATCGGCCGCTTCACGAGTCCACCTCCCATCCGTCCAGCAGCGACGGCTGAACACCGAGTGGCCGGTTGGACCACAGGACTTCGGTCCGGTTGGCCCAGGTGCCGCCCTGTCCGGTGCTGGCGGCGATGGTGTGGCGGGCCCAGCCGGGGTACAGCTCCCGGTCGTAGAGGTCGCTGGCGTAGCCGGAGAGCACCACGGCGGCCTTGCAGGCGTGGAGAGCGTCGGCCAGGTCGCGGTGGTCGGCCTCGGTCTTCATCTCGTGGACGTAGCCGCCACCTCCGGCCTGCCGAGTGCTGGCGAGGTACGGCGGGTCGACGTAGAGCAACACCCGCTCGTCGGCCCCGTACTTGGCGATCAGGTCCAGGGCCGGCAGGCACTCCAACGACACGTCGCGGAGCCGTTCGGCGGCGGGGCCGATGCGGTCGACGTAGCCGGCGAGGTAGCGGGGCATGCCCGAGTTGGAGCCGAGTGGGTTGACGAAGTGCCGCCAGCCGGTGCGGGTGCGCTGTCCGGCGCGGCTCTGGCTGAGCTGGACCCAGATGCGGCGGGCCCGTTCGAGGTCGGCGTCGGCGGGCTCGTAGGCGGCGGCGTACTCGGCGCGGCTGTGTGGGGTGAGGGCGCACACCCGGGCGAGGTCGTCGGGCTGGTCGCGGAGGACCCGCCAGAACGTCATGAGGTCGCCGTCGAGGTCGTTGACGGTTTCGTGGCGGCTGGGTGCCTTGGCGAGCAGCACGGCGAGGCTGCCGCAGTAGGGCTCCACGTAGTGGTCGTACGTGGGCAGGAGCGCGGCGATGGCGGGGCCGGTGGTGATCTTCCCGCCGAAGTACGGGATGGGCGGCTTCACCGGTCGCCGTCCTCAGCCGGCACGATGCTGACCGTGCGATGACCGGCCCGCACCGACTCCAACCGCAGCCATGCGAGCTGACGCTGCCGGGCCTCCGCCATGTCGCCGGGGGCGATCGGCACCACCACCGGGGGACGGCCGGCACCCCGCGTCAGCACCAGTGCCGGGCCGGTCACGCCGCTACCTGCCGCGCCTGGCTGGCGAACCGCTCAGCAGCGGCAACGTCATCGGCGAGGGCGAACCCGGCACGCAGTACGTCCGGGTCGGCGGTGCCGTAGGTGTCCACCAGTTCGGCGACACTCCGGCACGGCGGCACGTCGGCGATGTCCACCACCAGGGCGGCGGTCCACGCGTTGTCGTCGGAAGGGCCGGGCAGCATGCGAGGGGTGGCGTCAGCCGTTCGGGGGATGCTGTGCTGTACTTGCGTCGTCGTCATAACCGTTCTCCTGTGCTGGGTCGGTTGTGGGGGCGGAGCAGTCGGGCGCTCACCGGATTCCGGCCGGTGAGCGTCTGCTCGTTCAGGGATCGATGCGGGGCGCGGCAGTACCGCCCAGATGCCGGTGCAGTTCGGCGACACCCCGGGCCGTCACCCGCACCTGCGGGGCGTCCAACACCAGCTCGCCGGTGCGCGGGTGGTAGTGGGAAGACGGCAGCTCAGACATGCGCTCGGCGTCGATGTGCCGCTGATACACCCGCCACCGACTGTCTCCGCGCTGCCGGTACAGCCAGCCCATCTGAAACAGGACGGTGAACAGGCGGCCCTGCCCGAGCTTGATGCTCGGGTCGCGGGACAGGATCTTCGCCGCGTCGGCGACCGAGTAGTCACCGTCAGCGGAGGCGAGAACATCCCAGTGCTCCGCCTTCGGGGCGGCGACCGCAAGCCGCTGCTCTGCAACCTCGGCGCGGGCAATGGCAGCACGCTTGTCCTCGATCGCCTTCACATACCGGCGGGCAACCTCAAGCTCGTCCAGTTCCTCACGAACCTCCGCCTGCCGGGTCTTCACCACGAAGTAGGACTGCGCGGCAGCAACCTCGGCCTTGCGGGGGTCACCGTTGAGAGCCACCAAGTAGGCGGCGTAGCGGGTGAGCCGGAAGTCGGCGCGGGGCGCACCACCGGTTCCTTCTTGCCGGAGCCGGCAAAAAGCCTGCTCGGTGTGGTGGCCCGTGTTGCGGGCGGCAAGTTCTGCCCGCTCGATGGCGTCCTCGAAGCGTCGCCACTGGTCGTAGCCGAGCAGCGGCATAAGATCCCGGGCGGACCACCATTCGGTGCCGTCCGGGTCGACCCGCTTGATGGCGTCGAAGGGGGCGCTGGTGGCGCGGATGTCGAGGTCGGTCACCGGCGTGCCACCTTCGCCTGAGCGAGGGCGTCCAGCACCCGGCAGGACGCATCCCGGTCGGTGACGATCGTCGGGAACGTGCCGCCGCAGTCAGCCCAACCACCGGACAACAGCGGGCGGGCGGTGCCGGCCGAGTGGATGATCGTGGCGGCGGTCATGCGGCACGCCGCCGGGATCGCCGCGTGGTGAGCTTCGGTGCCGCGCCGGCAGCAGCCTTCGCCAACTGCGGGCCGAGGAGAGCCGCGATCGTGACCTTCTGCTCCTGCGTCAACGCTGGGGCGTCGGCAACAATCCGCGCCACATAGGCGTCGACCGCCGACAGGGGCGGCCGGATGGGCGTCGGTTCGGCCATGGTCATGCGGCCGGGGCGATCTCGTCGGTGGTCAGGTAACCCAACGCCATGAGGGCGTCCCGCTGGTCGACACCGACGGCGTTGCACACGGCGCGAACATGGTCGGGGTTTGGGCGGGTGGCGTCTCCAGCCTCCCAACGGAGGAGGGTGGAGCGGCTGACCTTCGACCGGACGATGACGTCGTCCTGGGTGAGGCCGTGCCGGCGGCGGGCGGCGACGATGAGAGCGGCGAACGCTTGTCCGCGCTGGGCACCACGACCGGAGCGGGTGCGCGGAGGTGGGGTTTCGTACATGACACTATCGTTTCACGTGTCATACATGAGGCGCAAGGGATGACACGTAACCCGAAGCGCAGTCTTTATCGATGGATAGTGGGAGGATTGTGGCCAGTCAACTACGGTGAGCTGCCAAGCTGGGGAGCAAGGTCTCATGTATCAGACGCAGGACGTGCCATGGACGGCGCAGACACCAGCCCAAAACGGGCCTTACCTTCTGGCAGTGACCAGCCCATCCAACGAGCGCGGAAAAGCCTTCGCCGCCCTCATCCGCGACGCCCGAACCCGCCTCGGCTGGACCCAAGACCAGCTCGTCGAACGGTCACCCGTCAGTCGCTCCACCCTGCTCCGCTGGGAAAGCGGCGACGCCAGCCGACCGGAACCCGAACAAGTCCGGGCGGTCTGCCTGGTTCTCGGCATCGACCCACGGGAAGCGGCCGTAGCCCTCGGCTACATCACCGCCGAAGAACTCCACCCCTCCACCGAACTACGCGAACGCCTCCCCGAAGACCTGGAGGAGGTCGTCGAAATCCTCCGCGACCCGCGCGTGCCCTCGGTGGCGAAGGAAGCCCTACTCGGCTACCTGAGGGAACTGCGCACCCGAACCGGTGGAAACACCTCCGACCGTCGCGCCGGCTAACGCCGCCACCGAAACACCACCGTCTCCGGATCGAAGTACGGCTGTCCCGGCTGCCAGCCGGGCGGCCGTCCCTTCCTGCTCGGGTGCAACTCCACATCGCAGATCGCCTCGATGATCGCCTGCTGGCGGGACACATCGAGTGCAGACCACGCTGCCCCCACATCGGCGGCGTCCGCCACCCCCGCCAGCGGCCCGGTCGACGCGGCTTCGGTCAGCCGCAACTCCACCTGCTTCAACTTCTCCCGCACCTCGGAAGAAATCTTCGCCAGTCTGCGCCGATCCAGCTCACCCGCAGCGAACATGTGGTCGGCCTCGTCGAGGCGACGCCGCAAAGACGTCGCCTCCGCCCTCAGCAGCGGCACGTCCACATCCGACGACGGGCGCAGGGCCGCCAACGCTTCCGGCTGCGTCATCCACCCCACCACCACCCTGGATACCAAGTCGTCTACCTGGTCGACCCGTTTGGTGACATGCTCCCGGTCGCGCATGGTCGTTTTCCGGCACCGGTAGACGGTCAGCCCGCTGCGCGGCTCACCACGCCGACCCCTAACCTGGGTGGCGCGGACGGTGTCACCGCACACCGCGCACCGGTACAGGCCAGAACCAAGCCACCGTTGGGCACTGTTGGTGTGGTTGGTGCGCCGTGTCGGATCGGACAGGACCGCCACAGCGGCCTGCCACTCCTCCTCGTTCACGATCTTCGGCCATTTCGCCTTGGCGACAACCTTCATCGCCCCGTTGTCATCCTTGATCTCGATCAGGCCAGCGTTGCGCGCCCGAAGCAGCACCCTACGCAGCTCGGCCCCCGTCCACTTCTTGCCCGTGGAGGTGAGACAACCTCGCGCGTTCATGTCGGCGGCGAGACTCCGCAGGGATGCCCCAGCGATGACGGCAGCAGTGGCCTGCCTAATCTCGGCGGCCTCCGCAGGTTCAAGCCGGTCGCAGTCGATGATGGGGGCACCGGATTTTGCGTCTGTCCCGACGACCGGTCCGTAGCCGTACGGGCGACGGCCGCCCCGCCATTCGCCGGCCATCGCCGCCTGGATTTTCTGTCGGCGGCTACGCTCGGCGGCTTCCTCCACCTCCTCGGCGTCCCGGGCCGCGTCTTCCCGGGCGCGGCGTCGACCCCGGGCAGTGGTGTAGTCGTGGTCGCCTGCCTTGACCGTGTGGATGAGGATCTTGTGTTCTTCGAACAGAGGGATTAGCCGCTCATGTTCGAGGGGTCGGCGAGTAAGCCGCGACGTCGACCAGGAGATGATCGCATCAAACTGGCCTGCTTCGGCGAGCTGCATCATCTCGGTGAACTCGGGGCGCGGCTTCTTGGAGTGCCGGCTGGCCGACGTGTCGTTGTCCTTGAAGACGCGCACGATGGTGTAGCCGTGCCGTCTGGCCAACTCCCGGCAGTCCTCTTCTTGTCGGGTGACGCCGAGGGCGAGTCCTTCACGGTCGGAGGAGATGCGGCAGTAGATCGCGGCCCGTCTCATGACCTTTCTTATACACGGCCTAGATCAGAGTTAGCCAGGTCGAACGCCGAGCCGTACTTGGGGAGCGTGGCGGGAAGCAGGTTGAGGGTGATCCGGCGGTTGGGCCAGCGCTGGCCGGAGTTGACCACGGCGGCGCGGACCCGGTCCCGGGCCTCGTGCAGGGCGGTGTCCGGCAGCCCCGAGATGACCACGGCCGGTAGCCCGGGGGAGAGGTCCGCCTCCACCTCGACCAGGTGGCCGGTGACCCCCACCAGGCCGACCGCGTGCACCTTGGCGTAGCTCACCGTGCCACCCCTGCCCCCGGCCGCCCGGCGTGGTGCCGGATGACCCGACGGGCGCGGTGACGGGCCAGGGCTGGCCGGGCGCGGTGGCCAGTCGGGGCCGTCCGGGCGCGGTGGCGGGCCAGGGCCGGCCGGGCGCGGTGGCGGGTCGGGATCATCAGAAGGCCCCCTTGAGGTGCTCGACCTGCGCCGGACCGGCCGGCGGCAACCGGACCGACAGGACGTCGAAACGCACCTCGTCGGTGGCCGTCCCGGTCTCGGCCAGCCAGCGGGCGGCGAGCCCCCGCAGCCGTCGGGCCTTGGCCGGGACGACCGCCTCGGCGGGGCTGCCGTAGGCGTCGCCGCGTCGGGTCTTCACCTCGCAGAAGGCGAGGACCGGGCCGTCCCACGCGATGACGTCGATCTCACCTTCGCGGCAGCGCCAGTTACGGGCCACCGGGCGCAGCCCGGCCCCGATCAGATGCCGTACGGCGCACCTCTCGCCGTACGCGCCGATCGCCTGGTTCCGCTTCGTCATGCCCGTCAGGCTGCGGGTGGGGCGGGGGTGGGCGCGACATCCGAGGCCGCACCTGTGGACAACTCGACGCCCTGTGGACGAGCGGACGATCAAGGCCCAGACCTGCTATGTGATCTGCTGATGCCCTGCTCCCGGGGGTGCCGGCGATCGTCCGTCGACCCGTCCGATCGGTCCCGTCGGCCGGTACGACCTGCGAATGGCGCCGGGCGGGTCGGTCGCATACGGTGCCGGACGTGGACGCACGACGGAGCTACCCCGAAGATCAGGAGTCACGCTGGTACCCGGCCGGCCGGGAACGCGCGTACGACGACTCCGACTGGCGGACGGCGAGCGGGGTGCGCCGGCGCGACGACGAGGCCCGCACCCCCGACCAACGAGCTGCCGAGGAAGGCCGGTACGGGGACGCCAGCCGTTTCGACTCGGGACGCCTCGACACGGCTGATCCGTTGGGTGCCGCCGGGGGCGAGAGCACCGGATACCGGCCGACCCGGTCCCGCCGGGACGACCCGGATGTCTCCGGCGAACTGCCCGGTGACCGGGTGGGTCGACGCGCCGCCCGCGAGGCCGCAGTCAGTGGCGTCGGCCCGCTCGGGGACACCGGTGCGGGCCCGCTCGGCGGCATCCCGGTGCGGGGCGTGGGCGACACCGGCACCGGCCGCCTGTCCGACACCGGTATTGGCCGGGGCGTTGGCGACACCGGTACCGGCCGGCTGTCCGACACCGGCACCGACCGCTTGTCCGATACGGGTACCGGCCGGCTGTCCGACACCGGCATCGGGCGGCGTGTCGGCGATACCGGTACGGGCCGGTTGGGTGGTACCGGGGGTGGTCGACTCGGCAGCGGTGACAGTGGCACCGGCCGGTTCACCGCCGATTCCGGCCTGTTGGGGGTCAGCGGGGTCGGCCCGCTGGCGGGGACCGATCCGGTCCGGCCGGCGGCGCTGGGCAACTACCCGATCGTCGAACCCACCCGACCGGCGGAGCCCTCCCCCCTGGAGGTGCCGACCGGCCCGATGGCGCCGGTCACGCCGCGGGTGGACGACCTGGCCAGCCCGGACGGGGCGTACCGCACGGGTGGCCCGACCTCGGAGGGCGTGTACCGCACCCGGCGGCCGGCCCTGGCGGTGCTGCTGGGGTTGTCGGCCCTGGTCTTCGAGGTTCCCGCGCTGCGGGTGCTGCTGCACGGACTCACCGGTGACCCGGTCTCGGCGTCGCACGTCGTCGTGGGCATCTTCCTGGTGATCGGGTTGCCGGTCTTCGCCGGCGGCCTGTACGGGCTGCGCACCGGTGGCCTGGCGATGACCGACGGGGCCCGGGGCTGGCTGCGCCCGCCGACCGCCTACCTCACCGTCGGGCTGGTCCTCTTCCTCGCCGCCGCCCTCGCCGCCCGCTGAACCGCCCCCGGACGGTCCCTGAACCACCCCCCTGAACCGCGCCCCCCGGACCGCCCGTCGAACGGCGGTCTGCGGAGAACCGTCACCCGCGCCGACCCGCTGGACCCCCGTCGCCTGCCGACACCTCGGCACCCGCCCGATCCAACCCGGGACCCGGGAGCTGAGCCCCGAGACCCGAGACCGGGAGCTGGGACCCGAGAGCCGGGAGCCGGGAGCGGGAACCGGATGCGCGGCTAGATGGTGGGGCGGGGGTCGGGTGGCAGGGCGGGGGCGTACACTGGCCTCTTGGCGACCGCCTCGGCGGTCGACCTCGCGTGCCCTCTCCACGTCTCGTCGTGGGGCGACGGCCTCCCTGGTCCCGATCTCCTTCGGGCCCACCATGGGCCGGCGACCAGGCACCAGGACGCCCGGCCACCGGCCGGGCGTGACAACCAGGGATCTTGAGGAGTACCCCACCATGGCCGTCGTGACCATGCGTCAGCTGCTGGAGAGCGGTGTCCACTTCGGGCACCAGACCCGGCGCTGGAACCCGAAGATGAAGCGCTTCATCATGACCGAGCGCAACGGCATCTACATCATCGACCTGCGCCAGACCCTCGACTACATCGAGAAGGCGTACGACTTCGTGCGCAACACGGTGGCCGAGGGCGGCAGCATCCTGTTCGTCGGCACCAAGAAGCAGGCTCAGGAGGCCATCTCCGAGCAGGCCACCCGGGTCGGCCAGCCGTACGTCAACCACCGCTGGCTCGGTGGCATGCTGACCAACTTCCAGACGGTGTACAAGCGGCTCCAGCGGATGAAGGAGCTGGAGGCGCTCGGTGACCTGACCGGCACCGCCGCCGGCTACACCAAGAAGGAGACCCTGCAGCTGTTCCGCGAGAAGACCAAGCTCACCAAGACCCTTGGTGGCCTGCGGGACATGCAGAAGCTCCCGGCCGCGGTCTGGATCGTCGACACCAAGAAGGAGCACATCGCCGTCGACGAGGCCCGCAAGCTGGGCATCCCGGTGATCGCGGTGCTGGACACCAACTGCGACCCGGACGAGGTCGACTTCCCGATCCCGGGCAACGACGACGCGATCCGCTCCGCCGAGCTGCTGACCCGGGTGGTGGCCGCCGCCGTCGCCGACGGTCTGATCGCCCGGTCCGGCCGTCGTCGTGGTGGCGACGAGAAGCCGGAGGCGGGTCAGGTCGGCAGCGACGAGCCGCTGACCGAGTGGGAGCGTGAGCTGCTGGAGCCGAAGAAGGCCGACGAGCAGCCCGCCGCCGCCGAGCAGCCGGCCGCCGAGCCTGCCGCCGCCGAGCAGCCCGCCGCCGAGCAGAAGTCGGCCGAGCAGCCGGCGGCCGCCGCCGCCGAGTGACCCGTACCGCCGGATCCCCGCCGTCCGTCCGGGCGGCGGGGTCCGGCGGTCACCGCCGGGCGCATCCGGCCTGTTCCGGGTAGCCGGCATCCCAGACCACCCACCGCAGACTCAACACCCGAAGAGAGAGTCATGTCCAACTTCACCGCCGCGGACGTCAAGAAGCTCCGCGACCTCACCGGCGCCGGCATGATGGACTGCAAGAAGGCGCTCACCGAGGCTGAGGGCGACTTCGACAAGGCCGTCGAGATCCTGCGCGTCAAGGGCGCCAAGGACGTCGGCAAGCGGGCCGGCCGGA
The DNA here is from genome assembly GCF_040648835.1 of Micromonospora sp. NPDC049081. Classification (NCBI taxonomy): domain Bacteria; kingdom Bacillati; phylum Actinomycetota; class Actinomycetes; order Micromonosporales; family Micromonosporaceae; genus Micromonospora; species Micromonospora sp. NPDC049081. The sequence goes on from NZ_JBEZEK010000012.1 coordinate 35,323, forward strand.
CCGCCGCCAACGGCCTCGTCGCGCACTCCGGCAAGGCGCTGCTGGAGCTCAACTGCGAGACCGACTTCGTGGCCAAGACCGACGCGTTCGTCGCGCTGGCCCAGCAGCTGGTCGAGCACGGTGAGCGCAGCGGCGTCGGCACCGCCGAGGAGCTGCTCGCCACCGAGCTGGACGGCAAGACCGTCGCCGACCTGATCCAGGAGCAGTCCGCCAAGATCGGCGAAAAGCTGGTGCTCAACCGCTTCGCCAAGCTCGACGGCACCGTCGCGGTCTATCTGCACCGCAAGAGCCAGGACCTGCCGCCGGCCGTCGGTGTGCTGGTGGAGTACAGCGGCAAGACCGACGAGGCCGGCGACGCCGACGCCCGGGGCACCGCCATGCAGATCGCCGCGATGCGGCCGAAGTACGTCACCCGTGACGAGGTGCCGGCCGAGGTCGTCGAGTCCGAGCGGCGCATCGCCGAGCAGACCGCCCGCGAGGAGAACAAGCCCGAAGCGGCCCTGCCGAAGATCGTCGAGGGTCGGGTGAACGCCTTCTTCAAGGACTACGTCCTGATCGAGCAGGCGTCGGTCTCCGACAACAAGAAGACCGTCAAGCAGGTGCTGGCCGAGGCCGGCATCGAGGTGACCCGCTTCGTCCGGTTCGAGGTCGGCCAGGCCTGAGCCGCCACCGTCCGGGCGCGCGTGCCGCACCCGGACGGGCACGCAACGCCGACGAGGAGGCCGCAGGTGTACGCGACAGGCACCGCGGCCTCCTCGTCGCATAGGGTCGGCAACGGGCAGGTACGCGGTGACGCGGCGCGGTCGACGCGCACGCGGGAGGGGCGGGGCGGATGACACAGGTTGTGAACGACCGGAGCCTGGAGGCGGACGACCCGACGGCGCCGCCGGCCGGCCGAGCCCGCCGGGTGGTGCTGAAGCTCTCGGGTGAGGTCTTCGGCGGTGGGGCGATCGGTGTCGACCCGGACGTCGTGCAGGCCATCGCCCGGCAGATCGCCACCGTGGTCCGCCGTGGTGTGCAGGTCTCCGTGGTGGTCGGCGGCGGCAACTTCTTCCGTGGGGCGGAGTTGCAGAAGCGCGGCATGGACCGGGCCCGCGCCGACTACATGGGCATGCTGGGCACGGTGATGAACTGCCTGGCGTTGCAGGACTTCCTGGAGAAGGAGGGCATCGAGACGCGGGTGCAGAGCGCGATCACGATGGCCCAGGTCGCCGAGCCGTACATTCCGCTGCGGGCGATCCGGCACCTGGAGAAGGGACGCGTGGTGATCTTCGGTGCGGGTGCCGGGATGCCGTACTTCTCCACCGACACCGTGGCCGCCCAGCGGGCGCTGGAGATCCGCGCCGACGTGGTGCTGATGAGCAAGAACGGCGTGGACGGCGTCTACAGCGCCGACCCGCGGATCGACCCGGCCGCCAGCAAGTTCGACTCGATCACCTTTTCCGAGGTGTTGCAACGCAACCTGCGGGTGGCCGACGCGGCGGCGTTCAGCCTCTGCATGGAGAACGGGCTGCCGATGCTGGTCTTCGGCGCCCAGGGCGAGGACACGATCATCCGGGCCGTCGGCGGCGACACGATCGGTACGCTGATCACCGCCTGACCGGTCCCGGCGACCAGAGCGGTCCTCCGCACCAGAGCAGCAGCTTCAGCCCACGACGAGCAACAGAAGGAGGCGAGGAGACCGGTGATCGACGACACCCTCCTCGAGGCCGAGGAGAAGATGGAGCGTGCGGTCGAGCACGCCAAGGAGGAGTTCGGCGCCATCCGTACCGGTCGCGCCAACGCCGCCATGTTCTCCAAGGTCATCATCGACTACTACGGCACGCCGACCCCGCTGCCCCAGATGGCGTCCATCGGGGTGCCGGAGCCGCGCATGGCCATCATCAAGCCGTACGACAACTCGCAGATCAACGCCATGGAGAAGGCGATCCGCGACTCCGACCTGGGGTTGAACCCGAACAACGAGGGCAACCAGCTGCGCATCCTGCTCCCGCAGATGACCGAGGAACGTCGCCGCGAGATGATCAAGGTGGCTCGGCACAAGGGCGAGGAGGCCAAGGTGGCGGTCCGCAACGTCCGCCGCAAGGGCAAGGAAGAGCTGGACCGCCTGGTCAAGGACGGTGAGGTCGGCGAGGACGACGGCCGCCGCGCCGAGAAGGAACTCGACGACATGACCCAGCGTTACGTCGCCATGGTCGACGAGCTGGTCAAGCACAAGGAGTCGGAGTTGCTCGAAGTCTGAGCCCGGCCCACGGCACCGGCGCGTCACCGCTCTGCGGAGGCAGCGCCGGTGCCGTCGTCGTCCGTCGGCCGGACCGCCGTGCTGACGTCCACCGTGCCGACGTCCACCGTGCCCGGCTGGCCGGTGCAGTAGGCTCGGCAGGATTCCTGGCCACCGGGCGGTGAACGGCGGGGATCGATCGGTCGTCGGGCCGGTCAACCGGAAGTAGTCACGCGGGTAGGGGATGGTTGTGGTCTTGCGTCATGTGGTGGCACTCGCACCCTCGTCCGGTGCGTGATGTCCCCCCTCGACCCCTACAGCGGCACCGAGCCCCGTGGCTGGGAGCGGTCCGACCGTCCCCCGGCTCTGCCCTGGCCGGAACGGGAGGTCGAACCGTGGTCGCCCCGGCAGTCCGGCCCCGGATTGTCGGCCGGGCCGCAGGCCCCGCTCCGGCCACCGGTGCGTGGCCACGACGAGCCGAACGGCGGGCCGTACGACGAACCGGTCGGTGACCTCTTCGGTGCCGATCACCCGGGCGGGCCGCTCGCCGACGACGCCTCGACCGCGCAGTTCGCCGTGGTGCGCGACGACGACGCCCCGACCGCGCACCTGACGCCGGTGCGCGACGGCGACCTGCCGACCCCCCAGTTCGTCCCGGTCGGTGACGACGGCGGCACCGGGTCGCGCCTGCCGTCGCCCGATGCCGAGGCGGATCCGGAGCCACCGGCCGGTCGACGGTTCCGGGGCCGGCGGCGGGCCAGTGCCGACCGGCCGGCCACCCCACTGCCGGCGACCGGGCGGGCCGGCCGTAACCTGCCGGCCGCCATCGGTGTCGGGCTGGGGCTCGGCGCGTTGGTCCTGGTGCCGCTCTTCTTCTTCCTGCCCGGCTTTCTGGCCGTGCTGGCCGGCGCGATCGGGGTGGGCATCTGGGAGATGACCCGCGCGGTCCGGCGCAGCGGCGCCCACCCGCCGCTGGTGCCGCTGCTCGCCGGTGGCGTGCTCACCATCGGGTTGGCCTGGTTCGCCGGGCCGGACGCGCTGAGCCTGGGGCTGCTGGTCACCGTGCTGGGCGCGATGGTCTGGCGGCTGGGTGACGGCCCGGCCGGCTTCCAACGGGACATCACCGCGGCCACCCTGATCGCGGTCTACGTGCCGTTCCTGGGTGGTTTCGCGGCGATGCTCGCGGCGGCTCCGGGCGACGGCCACCTGCGGGTGCTGGTCACCGTGGTCGGCGTGGTGCTCTCCGACACCGGCGGGTACGCCGCCGGGGTGTCCTTCGGTAGGCACCCGATGGCACCCAGGATCAGCCCGAAGAAATCCTGGGAGGGGTTCGCCGGCTCGGTCGCCGCCGCAGCGCTCGGCAGTGCCCTGCTGATCTGGCTGCTCTTCGACGTGGCGCCCTGGTGGGGTGCGGTGTTCGGGATGGCGGTCTCCGGCGCGGCGGTGCTGGGCGACCTCGCCGAGTCGATGATCAAACGGGACCTCGGCGTGAAGGACATGAGCACCCTGCTGCCGGGGCACGGTGGCCTGATGGACCGGTTGGACTCGATCCTGTTCGCCGTACCCACCGCCTACCTGCTGCTGGCGGTCCTCGTGCCGGTGGTGGGCTGAGGGATGAATCACGCCGCGCCACCCGGGTGGTCCCCCTGGTGGGGGCCGATTCGGCACCTCCGGACGGGTGGGTCCGGCGACCGGCGTGACAGACTGGACCAGCCATGACGAGCCTGCCTGTGATCCCCGTTGACCCGGACGCCCCCGGCCGCCGCCCGGCGATGCCACCCCGACACCTCGCCGACCTGGACCTGCCGGGCCGGCGGGCGCTCGTCACCGAGCTGGGTGAACCAGCCTTCCGGGCCCAGCAGGTCTCCCACCACTACTTCGGGCGACTGGTGCGCGACCCGGCCGAGATGACCGACCTGCCGGCGGCCACCCGGGACCGGTTGGCCGGGGCGCTGCTGCCCCGGCTGCTCACCCCGGTCCGCGAGCTGGCCTGCGACGACGGGGCCACCCGTAAGGCGCTGTGGCGGTTGCACGACGGGTCGCTGGTGGAGAGCGTGCTGATGGGTTACCCGGACCGGGTGACCGTCTGTATCTCCAGCCAGGCGGGTTGCGGCATGGCCTGCCCGTTCTGCGCCACCGGCCAGGCCGGGCTGACCCGTAACCTGTCCGCCGCCGAGATCGTCGACCAGGCGGTCTATCTCGCCGGGGTCGCCGCCTCGGGCGCGGTGGCCGGGTCGCCGCCCCGGTTGTCGCACGTCGTGTTCATGGGCATGGGCGAGCCGCTGGCCAACTACTCCCGGGTCGTCACGGCGATCCGGCGGCTGGTCGCGCCGGCCCCGGAGGGGTTGGGTCTGTCGCAGCGGCACATCACCGTCTCCACGGTCGGTCTGGTGCCGGCCATCCGCCGACTGGCCAGCGAAGACCTCGCGGTGACCCTTGCGTTGTCGCTGCATGCGCCCGATGATGAGCTGCGCGACGAACTCGTGCCGGTCAACCAGCGCTGGAAGGTAGCCGAGGTGCTGGACGCAGCGTGGGACTACGCGGCGACGACGGGGCGCCGGGTGTCGATCGAGTACGCGATGATCAAAGACGTGAACGATCAGCCGTGGCGGGCCGACCTGCTCGGGCGGTTGCTGGCCGGTAGGTCGGCGCACGTCAACCTCATCCCGCTCAATCCGACACCGGGTAGCCGGTGGGACGCCAGCGCCAAGCCGGTGGAGCGGGAGTTCGTCCGACGGTTGCGGGAGTCCGGCGTCTCCACCACGGTGCGTGACACCCGGGGGCGTGAGATCGACGGTGCGTGCGGGCAGTTGGCTGCCGCGGTGGACAGTGACATCGAAGCGCCGCGCGGGCGCGACCGGGCGTAGCGGTACGAGACCAGGAGACATAGTGGCGAGTCAGGGTCAGCGTTTCCGGCGTAAGGCGCTCCGCCGGGGCTACAAGGTCGACGAGGTCGACGCCTTCCTGGACCGGGTGGAGGCCACCCTCGCCGGTCAGCCGGTCGGTGCCCCCGTGGCCTCCCAGGAGGTCCACGACGTCGTCTTCCGGGTCCGCTTCAACGGCTATGACGAGTGGCAGGTCGACCTGCACCTGGATCGGGTGGAGCGGCAGTTGGCCGAGCTGGAGGAGCGCGCCGCCCCCGGTGGCCGGGTCGCCGACCCGCGTGGCGCGGACCGGCTCGCCCCGCCGATGCGCGACGACCACCGGGGTATGTCGCCGGTGCCGCAGCCGATGCCGCCCCGCGCGATGCCGGCCCAGCCTGGTCCGCCGGACCGTTACGGCAGCCGCTACGACGAGCCGAGTGGCGCCTTCGCCGTCGGACGTGACGCGCCGCGCGGTGGGTACGACGAGCCGAGTGGCACCTTCGCCGTCGGACGTGACGCGCCGCGCGGTGGGTACGACGAGCCGAGCGGTGCCTTCGCCGTCGGACACGACGCGCCGCGCGGTGGGTACGACCCGCCTCGTGGTGGGTACGACGCGCCGCGCGGCCAGTTGGGCCCCGGGCCCGGCGGGCCGATGGGCCCCGGGCCCGGCGGGCCGATGGGCCCCGGTCCGAGTGGGCCGATGGGGCACGGTGGCCCACCGCCGCGGGGTCTGCCGGCCGGCCCGGGTAGTGGCTACGGCCCCCCGGACGAGCAGCGCTTCGACGGTTTCGAGGCGGGCCGGCACGGTCGTACCGACATGACTGCCGAGATCCGGATGCCCGAGCGCGACCGGATGCCGGAACGCGACCGGATGCCCGAGCGCGACCCGCGGGAGATGCGTGGTCGTGGTCCGGGAGGCCCACCGCCGATGGGTGGCCCGTCGATGGGCGGGCCCGCGCCGATGGGTCCGCCGGCCGGTGGCCCGCCGATGGTGGGTCCGCCGATGGCCGGCCCGCCCGGCAGCGAGCTGTACCGGGTCGACCAGATCCGGCGCAGCTTCCAGGTGCGCCGCTTCGGCAGCGGGTACGACCCCGACCAGGTGGACCGGTTCTTCGAGAGCCTGCTCGGTGGGATGCAGGGCCGTAACCAGATGCCGGTGAACCCCAAGGACCTGGATACGCTGCGGTTCGGGCTGGTGCCCGGTGGTTACTTCGAGGCGGAGGTCGACGCCGCGCTCAAGGACGTCCAGGACATCCTCTTCGGCCGTTGATCCGGCAGATGTGACGAGGGCCCATCCCCGACCGGGGTGGGCCCTCGTACGTCTGTGGGGCGGTGCGTCAGGAGCGCAGCCCGCTGCGGCGCAGCACGGCGTCGCCGATGACGATCGCCAGCAACAGCACGGCCAGGCCGACCAGCCAGATTTCCTCGACCTTGCCCTCGTGGTTGCCGCACAGCATCGCCAGCAGCGCCAACGCGGAGAGCACCGCGCCGATCCGTCCGGCCTTGCGGTGCCCGGGCCTGTGCTGATCTGGCGCGGTTACCGGCTCGCTTCCTGCCACTGTCGGTCCTTCCCTCGCGATCGGATCTCCGGCTAGTCTGGCACGCCCTGCCCCGGCCCCGGTGCGGGGTCCGCCCTGCCGAAGCCCGGTGGACCGGGAAACTCGTGGCGCGCGGCCGGCTGTTGACCAGCAGCGCCCGGGTCGCCGGGGGCCGGGTCGGCAGGATCGGCGTGCCGGGGTGGCCGGGCCGGGCAGGAGTGGGCAGGGCCGGCCGGGGACCGGGCCGAAAGACCCCGGCCCGGTGGGGCGGGTCGGCTCTACCGGCGTCGCGGGCCGTCGACCACACTGCCTCCGGTAGCGTTCGGGCGTACACCTTGATTGTCTGTTTGAGGGGGACTGCGGTGCGAGTGACCGGTACGGGACATGCCAGCATGCGGATCGACACGGCTGCGGGCAGCATCCTGTGCGACCCGTGGGTCAATCCGGCCTACTTCGCCTCCTGGTTCCCGTTCCCCGACAACTCCCTGCTCGACTGGGAGACCCTGGGTCAGGTCGACTACCTGTACGTGTCGCACCTGCACCGGGACCACTTCGACGCCAAGCACCTGCGGGAGTTCGTCTCGAAGGACGCCACCGTCCTGCTGCCCGAGTTCCCCACCTCGGAGATGGCCGACGAGCTGCGGGCGCTGGGCTTCACGAAGTTCCTGCGGGCCCCCAACGAGCAGGTGGTGGAGCTGCCCGGCGGCCTGAAGATCATGATCCAGGCGCTGACCAGCCCGACCGACGGCCCGATCGGCGACTCGTCGCTCTGGGTGGAGTACGACGGGGTCCGGCTGCTCAACCAGAACGACGCCCGCCCCACCGACCTGACCGTCTTCGCCGAGCTGGGCCACGTGCACGCGCACCTGCTCCAGTTCTCCGGCGCGATCTGGTACCCGATGGTCTACGAGCTGCCGCAGTCGGCGAAGACCGCGTTCGGCAAGCAGAAGCGGGAGCGGCAGTTCGACCGGACCTGGCGCTACATCGACGACCTGAAGGCCGACCACGTCTTCCCGATCGCCGGCCCGCCGTGCTTCCTCGACGACGCGTTGTGGCAGTTCAACGACATCCACGGCGACGAGGGCAACATCTTCCCGGACCAGTCGGTGTTTCTGTCGGAGTACGCGAAGGTCGGCGGCACCAACGGCATCGTGCTGCTGCCGGGCAGCGTCGCCGAGGTGACCACCTCCGGCGCGACCACCACCCACCCGCAGCCGGTCGAGGAGTTCTTCGCGAACAAGACCGCCCATCTGGAGGAGATGCGGGAGCGTAAGCGCGGCGTCATCGAGGCCGAGAAGGCGTCCTGGCGGCACCCCGAGATCGACGTGCTGGCCGGGATGAAGCGCCGGATCGAGCCGCTGCTCGACGAGTCGATCTACCTGGCCAAGGGCGTCGGTGGCCCGGTCCGCTTCGACCTGGTCGGCTACGACGGGGAGAGCGTCGAGTCGATCGTGGTGGACTTCCCCGGCAAGGAGGTCCGGCCGTACGCGGACGAGAAGGTCCGGTACCGGTTCCGTACCGAGCGGGCGCTGATCGAGCACCTGCTCCATATCGACGAGGTCGACTGGGTCAACTCGCTCTTCCTGTCCTGCCGTTTCTCGGCGGCCCGGATCGGCCAGTACAACGAGTTCGTCTACGCCTTCTTCAAGTGCCTGTCCACCGAGCGCCTCCAGTACGCCGAGGGCTGGTACGACGAGCACGAGCGGGCCGTCGACGCCGAGGACGTCACCCTGGGTGACTGGGTGGTGCAGCGCCGCTGCCCCCACCTCAAGGCGGACCTGACCCGGTTCGGCATCGTCGACGGCGACCAGCTCACCTGCCAGCTGCACGGCTGGAAGTTCGACCTGCCGTCGGGCCGCTGCCTGACCAGCGTCGGCCACAAGATCCGCGCCGCCCGGGTGGACGCGGAGACGCCCGCCCCGGCCGGCGGACCGGTCAACTGACCGGCTCACCGGGTCCGCCCTGACCGCCGGCCGTCCTGTGGGGCGGCAGGCGGGGGCGAACCGGCCAGGCCGTCGACGCGGCTGACCCGTTCCCACCCCGCCACCCCCCGTTTCCGGCGACCATGACGTGGTGCCACGCCGCAGAGGCCGGCGAACCGGTGCACTCCGGGCACGGTGACGTCAGGACCGACAGGGCGGGTGGGGCGGGGTGGTGGACGAGGAGGAGTACGAGTTCGGGCACCGGCGGGAGAAGGAGCGGGACGCCTCCCGGGTGGAGGCGTTCAGCGACGCGGTGATCGCCATCGTGCTCACCCTGATGGCGGTGGAGCTGCTCCAACTCAGCCCGCAGCGGCCCGAGGGGCAGGATCTGCCCGGGGCGTTGTTCCACGAGTGGCCCGCCTACCTGGCGTACGTGATCACGTTCGTGATCGTCGGTCAGGTCTGGTTGACCCACCACAACATGTGGCGGTACGTCGTCAAGGTCGACCAGTTGCTGCTCGTCCTCAACCTGCTGTTGCTGCTGTTCGTGGCGGCCATTCCGTTCGCGGCCAGCCTGCTCGCCGACAACCTCCGGGGCACCGTCGCCGACCAGCGGTTGACCGCCGCCCTCTATGTCGGCACGGTGCTCGGTGAGGCGCTGTTCTTCAACCTGAGCTGGTGGTGGGCCCGCCGTCGACGGTTGCTCGACCCGGGGTTGGACCCCCGGCTGGCCCGTGCCGTGGCCCGCCGCTTCCTGCTCGGCCCGGTGCTCTACGTGGTGGCGTTCGGCATCTCCTTCGTCGACCCGGTGCTCAGCCTCGCGGCGTACTTCCTGCTCACCGGGCTCTACCTGATCCGGGGCCCCGGCGACCTGCCGTCCTCCCGCCCGGCCCCCGCCTGAGCCGGGCAGGCCCGTCACCGCCCGCCCGGACGGCGACGGTGTCACCCGGCCCGCCCGGCGGGACGGGCCGGTGGGCGTCAGCGGCCCAGGTCGGCGAGGATGCGTCGGGCGGCGTTGTGGCCGGCCGCGCCGATCACGCTGCCCGCCGGATGGCAGCCGGCGCTGCCCGCGTACACCCCGTCGATGCCGGTGGCGTACGGCATCCGGTCGGTGAACGAGACGGTGTTGTCGACGTGGTGGATGTGCCCGCCGGTGATGCCGAAGTGCGCCTCGATGCCGGGCGGGGGCAGCGGCACCGCGTCGGCGATCAGGTCACCGGTGCCCGGGGCGTACCGTTCGCAGATCTCCACCAGTCGGGTGACGTAGCCGGGCAGCGCGGTGTCCCAGTCGGTGCCGGCCAGCGTGTAGGGCACCGACTGGACGAACAGCGCCGACGAGTGGTGCCCGGCCGGGTCGGACAGCGACGGGTCGACGGTGGTGTGCAGGTACCACTCGATGGTCGGCTCGTCGGGCAGCCGCCCGGCCTGCACGTCGGCCCACATCGCCCGCAGCGCCGCCATCGGTGACTCACCGCCGGCCCCGACCAGCGACGCCGACCCGGGCAGCAGGTGGATGGTGGACCCGAACGGGCTGGGCGCGTCGGCCGGCAGGCAGGAGAACCGGGGCAGCCCGGTCAGCGCCAGGTTGAGCTTCAGGGTGGTGCCGGGCCGGCGGACCGCCGCCATCCGCGTGCCCAGCTCCGCCGGCAGCGCGCCGTCGGGCACCAGCTCCATCAGCCGGTACGGGTCACACGCGCCGAGCACCACCTCGGCGGCGACCTCCCGCCCGTCGGCGAGCCGGACGCCCGACGCCGCGCCCCCGGTCAGGGTGACGGCGTCGACCCGGGCACCGGTCAGGACGGTCGCCCCGGCGGCGCGGGCGGCCTCGGCGAAGGTGCGCGAGACGGTGCCCATGCCGCCCTCGGCGATCATCCAGGTGCCGTCCGCGCCGGGCAGCCGGCACATGTTGTGCACCAGGAAGTTGTGGCCGGTGCCGGGGTCGTCGGGGCCGGCGTTGAGGCCGGACAGCCCGTCGGTGACCGCGTACATGCTGACCAGCAGCTCGGAGCGGAAGTCGAAGCGGGCCAGGTAGTCGGCGACGGAACCGCGGACCAGGTCGACGAAGACCTGCCGCAGCCCGGGGCGGACGTAGCGTTCGGCGGTCTGCTCCACCGGCAGCGGCTCGGCCAGCCACGCCGGGGCCAGGTCGGCGCGCAGCTGCGCCAGCTCGGCCTGGAGCGCGTCGTCGGCGGCCACGTCGGCGGGGGAGAAGAACTCGGTGAGCTGCCGCCGGGTCGCGGCGGTGTCGCTGCCGAACAGCAGGTAAGGCGCTCCGGGCCCGCCCGGGGTGGGCAGGAAGTAGTGCGGGTCGCGGCGCAGCACCGGGATGCGCACGTCGAGGGTGGCGAGCAGCTCCGGCGGCATCAGCCCCAGCAGGTACGACCCGGTGGAGTGGCGCAGCGCGGGCACCTTCGGGAACGGGTTCTCGGTGCGGGTGGCCCCGCCGATGACCTCCGCCGCCTCCAGCACCAGCACGTCCAGCCCGGCGCGGGCCAGCAGGACGGCGGAGACCAGCCCGTTGTGCCCCGATCCGATGATCACGACGTCGGCGCGGGACGGCAGCTCACTCGCATCGCTCATGCCTGGGCAGCCTAGTGCGGCGGGCGGCGTCCGTCTGCCGGCTCGACGCGGGTGATCCGACCTGCCCGGTTGGTCCGGCTCGACTGGCTGGTCGGGGTCGGCCGGCTCGACGCTGGCGGTCCGGCTCGACTGGCTGGTCCGTGGCCGTAAGGGTGTCGGCACCATCAGGCGCGGAACGCGGTATGTCGGTGCGGCAAGAAGCGGTATGCCTGTGAGGCATAAATATGCCTCACAGGCATACCGGTCACTACGGGAAGCGTGCTCCCCCGCTCCGGCAGCCGGGGAAGGCCGGGCCGGCCCGTCGAACGTGAACGGTTGTTGCGATAGTTGACGGCGATCGCTGTGGGGTCGACGCCGGCCCCCGTCGGTGGGTGGCCCGGGTGTGGGCGGCGGCTTGACGGGTCGACGGCTCGGTAGGGCGGCGGGTCGGTGGGTCCACGGGGCGGTGGGCGGCGGGTCGATGGTTCGGTGGGTCGACGAGGGGAGAGGTCGATGTTCGCCTGGTGGGGGCGGGTGGTGGTGCGTGCCCGGTGGGTGGTGCTGGCCACCGCCGGGGTGCTGGTGGCCGTCGGGGCCACCTGGGGCGCCGGAGTGTTCGGGGGGCTGACCGGGGGTGGGTTCGACGACCCGTCGAGCGAGTCGAGCCGTACCGTGCAGCGGGTCACCGCCGAACTCGGCCGGCAGGGTGCCGACGTGATCGTGCTCTGGTCCAGCGGCACCGCGTCCGTCGACGACCCGGAGTTCCGCGACCCGGTCACCTCCACCGTGGCCGGGCTGCGCCAGCGCGCCGAGGTGGCCGAGGTGACCACCTGGTACGACACGCCCGCGCCCGCGTTCGTCGCCGAGGACCGGCGGGCCACCTACGCGCTGGTCAAGCTGACCGGCGGTGACGAGGACGCCCGCTCGGCGCAGTTCACGGCGCTGCGCCCCGCGCTGGACGCACCCGGGCTGCGGACCGACGTCGGCGGGCTGGTGGCGTTCCAGGCGGAGGCCACCACCCAGAGCACCGAGGACATCACCCGGGCCGAGTTGCTGTCCATGCCGGTGCTACTGGTGCTGCTCGTGCTGATCTTCGGCGGGTTGGTCGCCGCCGGCACCCCGCTGCTCGTCGGCGGCCTGGCCATCCTCGGCGCATTCGTGGCGGTCCGCCTGGTCAACCTGGTCACCGACGTGTCGATCTTCGCGATCAACGTGATCACCCTGATCGGGCTCGGGATGGCGGTCGACTACGCGCTGTTCATCGTCAGCCGGTTCCGGGAGGAGCTGGCCGCCGGGCACGGCACCGCCGAGGCGATCCGGCGCACCATCCTCACCGCCGGCCGTACCGTGTTCGTCTCCGGGCTGACCGTCGCGCTCGCCATGGCCAGCCTGTTGATCTTCCCGCAACCGTTCCTGCGGTCGATGGGCTTCGGCGGGATGGCCGCCGTCCTGATCGCCATGCTGGCGGCGCTCACCGTGCTGCCGGCCCTGCTGGTGGTGCTCGGCCACCGGGTGGACGCGGTGCGCGTACCGCTGCCGTGGCGGCGGGGGACGCGGGGCGCGCGGCGGGCCCTGGGTGACGAGGGTGGTGCCTGGGCCCGGATCGCGCGTAGCGTGATGCGCCGGCCGGCGCTCTACCTGGTGGGGGTCGCGGTGCTGCTCGCCGTGCTGGCCACCCCGTTCGCGCGGATCACCTTCGGCGGGGTCGACGAGCGGGTGCTGCCGGCCGACGCCGCACCCCGGGTGGTCTCCGAGCGGATCGCCGCCGAGTTCCCCGGCGGCACGATCGCCCCGATCGAGGTGCTGGTCTCCGGGGCTGCGGCCGACGCGGTGCGACCGTTCGCCGACCGGATCGCGGCGCTGCCCGGGGTGACCGGGGTCCAGGTCACGGCAGCGAAGGGGGAGTCGACCCTGCTGTCGGTGAGCTACCCGGGGGAGCCGACCGGCGACGACGCCCGCGACCTGGTCCGGACGCTGCGCGACCTGCCCGGCCCGGCCGGGGCGCAGGTGCTGGTCGGCGGGCGGCCCGCCGCCGACGTGGACCTGCTGGACAGCCTCGGCGACCGGTTGCCGTGGATGGCCCTGCTGATGGCCGGCGCGACCCTGCTGCTGCTGTTCCTCGCCTTCGGCTCGGTGGTGCTGCCGGTCAAGGCGGTGCTGATGAACCTGCTGTCGATCGGCGCGTCGTTCGGCGTGGTGGTCTGGATCTTCCAGGACGGCCACCTGGCCGGTCTGCTCGGTTTCACCTCCACCGGGTTCATCGAGCCGAGCAACCTCATCCTCATGCTCGCGGTGCTGTTCGGGCTGGCGACCGACTACGAGGTGTTCCTGCTGAGCCGGGTACGCGAGGAGTGGGACCGCACCGGCGACAACACCGCCTCGGTCGCCACCGGTCTGCAACGCACCGGCCGGATCATCACCGCCGCCGCGCTGCTGCTGATCATCGTGGTGGCCGGCTTCACCACCGGCGGGATGGCCTACATCAAGCTGATCGGTGTCGGCATGATCGTGGCGATCGTGGTGGACGCGACCCTGGTCCGGGCGCTGCTCGTGCCGGCGACCATGCGGCTGCTGGGCCGGTGGAACTGGTGGGCCCCGGCACCCCTGGCCCGGCTCTGGGCCCGTTACGGCCTGCGCGAGACCGACGACCCGGCGGACCCGCCGACGACCCCGGACACGTCCGCGTCGGCGTCGCCCGTGTCGTCGCCACCCGCGTCGGCGTTGCCGCCCGCCCCGGCGGCGGGCACCCGGGGTGGGTCGGCGGATGCCTCGGGCTGGTTCACCGTGGCCGACGCGGCATCGACGCCTGCGGACGCGCCCCCGGAGCCGGACGTCGACCCCGAGCCGGCGGTCGACCCGGAGGCGGACGTCGACCCGGAGGCGGCGGCGCGGCGGACCCGCCAGCGGGACAACGCGAGGGTGGCCGAGTAGCCGGCCAGCACGATCACGTGGAACAGGTAGAGCCACAGCAGCACCGCGACACCGGCCCCCACCGGGTCGAAGCCGCCGAACGGGACACCGAGGTCCAGCGGGAGCGAACAGAACAGCACGAAGCCGTGCAGGAAGCCGGAGAGGTTGGCGGCGGTGAACGAGCCGACCGCCAGCGTCGACAACCAGTCCGGTGAGGCCGGCCCGACCACCCGGAACACCCACATCAGCACCGGGGTGAGCACCAGCCACACCGCCAGGAACGACAGCACGATGCCGAGGGCGGCGACCCAGCCGCCCTGCCGGATCAGCCGGGTGGTGGTGGGCAGCGCGATGAGGATCGACAGCAGCAGGGCGGGGGCGGGGGCGAGCAGCGGCAGCAGCAGCAACCGCCCCCGCCAGCCGACCAGCGACTCGTCCGGGTTGGGGGCGACGGCCACCGAGACGAACGCCCGGCGCAGCCCCTCACCGTAGAGCGAGGCCGGCAGCAGGGAGGCCAGCGCCAGCAGCGGGGTCAACTGCACCCCGGCGTTGACCAGCGCGTCCACCGCCTCGGGCGCACCGATCGCGTCCGGCAGCGTCTCCACGGCGTACGCGGTGAGCCGGCGTACCCGGTCCGCGCCGGCCAGCAGCGAGGTCAGCCAGATCGCCAGCAGGGCCACCGGCACCACGGCGATCGCCCCGTAGAAGGTGATCGCGGCGGCGTGCAGGGAGAGGTCCCGCCCGCGTACCGGCCGGAACGCGGCACTGGTGATCCGCTTCGTACGCTGCCATGCGTCGCCCATCGTGGTGTTCTTCCCCCTCACGTCCGTCGGCACGCATTACGATCCCGCGACATGACCGTGCTCACCACCGACCGGCTGATCCTGCGGAACTGGACCGACTCGCCGGCCGACCTGGCCCGGATCTTCGACATCTACTCCCGCAACGAGGTGGTGCGCTGGCTGGGCGCGGCCCCCGGTCTGCCGTTGACCGACCCGGCGCAGGCGGCCGACCGGCTGGCGCTCTGGCGGGCCCGGCACGCCGACCATGGCGACCGGTACGGCACCTGGGCGGTGCAGGTGCGCGACACCGGCCTGGTGGTCGGCACGATCCTGCTCAAGCCGTTGCCCGGCCGGGACGAGCAGGTGCCCACCGCCGACATCGAGGTGGGTTGGCACCTGCACCCCGACTCGTGGGGCCACGGCTACGCCACCGAGGCGGCCCGCGTCCTGGTCGACCGGGAACTCGCCACCGGCACCGGGCGGGTGTACGCGGTGGTGGCCCCCGGCAACGGGGCGTCGATGGCGGTGGCCCGCCGGCTCGGGATGACCCACCTGGGTCGGCGCACCGACTGGTACGGCGGTGAGGAACTGGAGACCTTCGTGCGCCGGGCGCTCCCGGGCTCCCCAGGTGGCCGATAGCCACCTCAGGCGGTCATTAGCCCGCAATCCGGACGACATCTTGCGGTATTGATTGACGTCGTCCTATTCTCGCTTGTGGAAAGCGCTTTCCAGATGCTCAGTGCGGGTGTCCCGGCGAGTTCTGCTGCCGCCGGAGGCACCAGTTCGCCGTGCGCGGCAGCACGGTGAGCGGGTCGATCCGGTACCCCGGCGCAACCACCCTGGCCGACCGGCGACTCCGCCCGACGGCCGCGAAGGCCCGGCCCGTCCCCGGCGCGCAGAGGTTCGCAGGACCACCACCATCACCGCCGCCCGGCCGGGCACCACACCAGGCACCACACCCCCCGGCAGCGGCACCACCACCAGGTACTGAGAAAGGTGACGCGAGGATGAGACGACCAGTTGCACGACGAGTCCAGGCGGGGCTGGCCACGGCCGCCGTCGGTGCCGCGATCTGCGTGGCCCTGCCGGTGCACCAGGCGTCGGCGGCGGCCGGCAGCGCCAGCGGCTACGCCACCCAGAACGGCGGCACCACCGGCGGCGCGGGCGGCCAGACCGTCCGGGCCAGCACGGGCACCGCGATCCACGCGGCCCTGTGCAACCGGGCCAGCAGCAGCACCCCGATCGTCATCGAGGTGCAGGGCACGATCAACCACGGCAACACCACGAAGGTCTCCGGCAACAGCTGCAACACCGCAGCCGACAAGATCGAGCTGAAGGAGATCAGCAACGTCACCATCGTCGGGGTCGGCAACGGGGCGGTCTTCGACCAGCTCGGCATCCACATCCGCGACTCCCGCAACATCATCATCCAGAACGTGACGGTGCGGAACGTCAAGAAGTCGGGCTCGCCCATCTCCAACGGCGGTGACGCCATCGGCATGGAGAGCAGCGTGCGCAACGTCTGGGTCGACCACACCACGCTGGAGGCGTCGGGCGGCGAGTCGGCCGGTTACGACGGGCTGTTCGACATGAAGGACGACGTCCAGTACGTGACGTTGTCGTACAGCATCCTGCGCAACTCCGGCCGGGGCGGCCTCATCGGCTCCAGCGAGAGCGACCGGGGCAACGGCTTCGTCACCTTCCACCACAACCTCTACCAGAACATCGACTCCCGTACGCCCCTGCTGCGGGGCGGGATCGCGCACATCTACAACAACTCGTACGTGCAGCTCAACGAATCGGGGATCAACTCCCGGGCCGGTGCGCGGGCCAAGGTGGAGAACAACTACTTCAAGAACTCCCGGGACGTGCTGGGCACCTTCTACACCAGCGAGGCCGGCTACTGGCAGGCCAGCGGCAACATCCTGGACAGCGTGACCTGGTCCAGCGCCGGCAGCGAGACCAACCCCGCCGGCCCGGGTATGCCGTCCAACACCAGCGTCAGCATCCCGTACTCCTACCGGCTGGACGGGGCGAGCTGCGTGCCGGACATCGTCCGGCAGACGGCCGGCGCGAACACCGGCCTCAAGGAGTCCAACGGAAGCTGCTCGCCGACCACGCCGACCCCGACCACCCCGGGACCGACCACGCCCGCGCCGACCACGCCGGCCCCCACCACCCCCGCCCCGACCACCCCGCCGCCCACCAGCAACCCCGGCGGGACCAACCTCAGCATCGGCGCCGGCTCCGACGGCTCCAGCAAGGCCAGCGGTACGAGCTACGGCGACGTCCGCGACGGCAACATGGGCACCTTCTGGTCGCCGGCCGGGTCGACCGGTGACATCTCAATCAAGTGGGGCTCGGCGACCGGCATCTCCTCGATCAACATCCGGGAGGCGTCGGGCTCGGCCGGCAGCATCACCTCCTGGCAGGTCCTCAACGGCGACACCGGCGCGGTGCTGGCCTCCGGCAGCCGGGCCGGCGTGATCACCTTCGCTCGGACCTCGCTCAAGAAGGTCACCTTCCGGATCAACAGCTCTGCTGCCACCCCGAAGGTCGCCGAATTCGAGACCTACGCCTGACCAGTTCCCCCGCGCCGCCCGGGGCGGTGATCGCCGCCCCGGGGGTGGTCGCTGTCCCGGGAGGGTGGTCGCTGTGCCCGGGGGTGGTCGCCGTCCCGGGGGCTGATCGCCGTCCCCGGAGGGTGATCGCTGTGCCCGGAGGGTGGTCGCTGTTCCGGGAGGGTGGTCGCCGTCCCGGGGGTGATCGCCGTCCTGGTGGTGATCGCCGTGCCCGGAGGGTGATCAGTAGGGCCGAGGTGGCGGTGTCCGGTCGGCGTGGACACCGCTACCTCGGCCCCGTTGTGTTGATCAACCCGCGTCGGCGGATGCGGCCGAGGAGCCGGTCGATGGCCGGTCGTGGCGGGTCCACGCGAGAAACCGGGTGAAGTAGGCGGCCGGGGTCGACCGTGCCGGCGCCGACCCGCAGCGCATCGGTGATCGCGTCGTGCCCGCGCTCCTGCGCCCGTGCCCCTGCGCCCGCGCCCCCTGCCAAGGTCGTGCTACTTCCATGTTGTAGTGGCATCCCTGCGCTACGAGGCCACTACAACATGGATCGAGCACGATCGTGGCGTGGCGTGGCGTGGCGTGGCGCGGGCGCAGGCGCAGGCGCGTGGGCGCAGGAGCGCGGGCGCGGGGTGGTGGTGTCGTGGGCGGGCTTGTCGCGGTCACCCGCCGCTGACCACGGAGATGCCGTTCAACATGACACGGCGTCATCGGGACAAGCCTGTCCGCCGTGCTGGCTCCCGGCGTGGTGATCGACTCAGTACGGTCGATGACTCAGTGGGGTCGATGTGGGGGTAGTCGACTGGCGCGGACACCCCCATGTCGGCCCCGTTGTGTCGACCAGGGCGCGGGACCGGGTGGGGGACGGGCTGACCGAGACGCACCGGTGGTGCGACGGCCCGGTGGCAGGGCTGCGGCGATTAGGCTGGAACCAGCAGGATGTTCCGCTGAGGGGGTGAGCCCGGATGGCCCAGGCCGCATTCGCGCCCGAGCCGGCACCGCAGGCACCCGACCCGACGTCCCCGTCGCCCGGGTCGGTCGACCGGCCGACCGGGCCGTCGTTCGATGTGCTGCGCTGGCACGACGAGCCGTGGACCGCCCAGCTCGCCCTCGACCTGTTGCCGGAGACCAACGGTCCCAAGGTCGAAGTCCTGAGCGGAAGCGTGATCGTGACCCCACATGCCGGAATCGACCACCAGTCGGTCGAGCGAGAACTGCCTTATCTGTTGCACCGTGCGGCACGCCGAGCCGGCTACTGGGTGTACCCCGAGATCAATCTGATCTCGGGCAAGGACCTTTACATCCCGGATATCGCCGTGCTGCGCTCCTCCGGTGGTGGGCGCGCGGCGATCGACATTCGGCAGGCGGTGCTGCTGGGGGAGATCGTGTCACCCGGCAACCGGCGCAAGGACGTGATCGACCGACCCCGGGAGTACGCCGCCGCCGGGGTTCCCTTCTTCCTCCGGGTCGACCTGCGCAACCGCGTCCCCACCCTGGCGCTCTACGAGCTGGCCGACGGGGAGTACCGACCGACGGCCGCAGCCGCAGCGGGGACGACTTTTGTCATGACACGGCCATTCGCGTTTTCTCTCGATCCGGCCGAGCTGCTGGACGAAGCGGCACCTCTCGGCGGGGAGGTGGGGCCGATCGGCGGGGATGAGGCGGCCGGGGAGGGGGACGTCGAGCGGTGAGGCTCCCAGCGGGAGTACAGCGGGGCCGGGGCAGAATGGCCGCGTGACAACTCCCCGGGATCTCGTACTGCTCGGCTCCACCGGCTCGATCGGCACCCAGGCGATCGACATCGTCAGGCGCAACCCGGACCGGTTCCGGGTGGTGGCGCTCGGTGCCGGCGGCGGCAACGTCGAGTTGCTCGCCACCCAGGCCCTCGAGTTGGGCGTGGACGCGGTCGGGGTGGCCAAGGCGTCCGCCGCGCAGGATCTCCAGCTCGCCTTCTATGCCGAGGCGAGTCGGCGCGGCTGGGCCACCGGGGACTTCAGGCTGCCGAAGATCATTGCCGGTCCGGACGCCATGACCGAGCTGGCGCAGTGGCCCGGCGACGTGGTCCTCAACGGGGTGGTCGGGTCGCTCGGGCTCGCGCCGACGCTGGCCGCGCTGCGCTGTGGTCGTACCCTCGCGTTGGCCAACAAGGAGTCGTTGGTGGCCGGCGGCCCGCTGGTGAAGGCCGCGGTGACCCGGCCGGGGCAGATCGTGCCGGTCGACTCGGAGCATTCGGCGCTGGCCCAGTGCCTGCGCGGCGGCACCCGCGGCGAGGTACGGCGGCTGGTCGTCACGGCCAGCGGCGGACCGTTCCGGGGGCGGCGGCGCGACGAGCTGACCGCTGTCACCCCGGAGCAGGCGCTCGCCCACCCGACGTGGAACATGGGCCCGGTCGTCACGATCAACTCGGCCACCATGGTCAACAAGGCGCTGGAGGTGATCGAGGCGCACGAGCTGTTCGACGTGCCCTACGCCGACATCACCGTGATGGTGCACCCGCAGTCGGTGATCCACTCGATGGTCGAGTTCGTCGACGGTTCCACCCTGGCCCAGGCGAGCCCGCCGGACATGCGGCTGCCCATCGCGCTCGGCATCGGCTGGCCCGACCGGGTGCCCGACGCCACCGCCGCAGTGGACTGGACCACCGCCCACACCTGGGAGTTCGCCCCCCTCGACGACGAGGCGTTCCCGGCGGTGGCGCTGGCCAAGGCGGCCGGCGAGGCGGGTCGCAGCCGACCGGCGGTCTACAACGCGGCCAACGAGGAGTGCGTGGCGGCGTTCGTCGCCGGCCGGTTACCGTTCCTCGGCATCGTCGACACCCTGGAACGGGTGCTGGAGGAGGCCCCCGATTTCGGTGAACCGGGTACGGTCGAGGACGTACTCGCCGCCGAATCGTGGGCGCGCGCGCACGCGCAGGAGATCATCGCGGGGTCGGGGAAGGAAGCCTGATGCTATATCTGCTCGGGGTGGTGGTGATCGCCCTGGCGATCCTCATCTCGGTGAGCCTGCACGAGGCCGGTCACATGCTGACCGCCAAGGCGTTCGGCATGAAGGTCACCCGCTACTTCGTCGGCTTCGGGCCGACCATCTGGTCGTTCCGCCGGGGTGAGACGGAGTACGGCCTCAAGGCCATCCCGCTCGGCGGCTTCTGCAAGATCGTCGGTATGACGCCGCAGGACGACGACGTCGAACCCGGTGACGAGAAGCGGGCCATGTGGCGTTACCCGGTCTGGAAGCGGACGATCGTGATGTCCGCCGGCTCGGTCACCCACTTCGCGCTGGCGATCATCGCGATCTGGCTGGCCGCCATGTTCATGGGCCTGCCCAACAAGGACCTGCCCAACCCGCTGCCGGCGCACGTCAAGGTCGTCGACTGCGTCATCACCACCGACGCCGCCCGCGAGTGCGCCCCCGGTGACCCGGTCAGCCCCGCCAAACTGGCCGGGCTGCGCGACGACGACAAGATCGTCGCGGTGAACGGGGTCGCCGTCGCCGACTACACCGCGCTGGTCAAGACCGTCCGCGACCTCCCGCCGGGCCAGCCCGCGACCATCAGGTACGAGCGCGACGGCGTGGCCGGTGAGGTCCGCGCCGATCTCGCCGCCGTGCAACGCAAGCCGCTCGACGACCCCAACGGCGCCCCGGTCACCGTCTCCGCCCTCGGCGTCGCCGGCCCGATGCTCCCGCCCGGCGTCCCGGCGAACGTCACCTACGGCCCGGTCGAGGCCATCCCGGCCACCGCCGGCTACACCAAGGACCTGGCCGTCGGCACCTACGAGGCGCTCAAGCGGATCCCCGACAAGATCCCCGCCCTGTGGACCGCCGTCACCGGCGGTGAACGCGACAAGGACACCCCGATCAGCGTCGTCGGGGCCAGCCGGCTCGGCGGCGAAGCGCTGGAGAACGGCGTCTGGCAACTGCTGGTCCTGCTGTTCATCTCGCTGAACTTCTTCGTCGGCGTGTTCAACCTGCTGCCGCTGCTGCCCCTGGACGGCGGCCACATCGCCATCGCCTGGTTCGAACGGGCCCGCTCCTGGCTCTACGCCCGGATCGGCCGGCGCGACCCGGGCCGGGTCGACTACCTCAAGCTGATGCCCATCACGTACGCGGTGATCCTCATCGGTGGGGCGTTCACGCTGCTCACCGCCACCGCGGACATCGTCAACCCGATCACGCTCTTCACGAGGTGAGTGCCCAAGTGACCGCTGTCAGTCTCGGTATGCCCGCCGTACCGCCCCCGCCGCTCGCCCCGCGCCGGGTCAGTCGCCAGATCATGGTCGGTTCGGTGCCGGTCGGTGGGGGTGCCCCCGTCTCGGTGCAGTCGATGACGACGACCCTCACCTCCGACGTCAACGCCACGCTCCAGCAGATCGCGGAGTTGACCGCGTCCGGTTGTCAGATCGTCCGGGTGGCCGTACCCAGTCAGGATGACGTGGAGGCGTTGCCGGCGATCGCCCGCAAGTCGCAGATCCCGGTGATCGCCGACATCCACTTCCAGCCGAAGTACGTGTTCGCCGCGATCGACGCCGGTTGCGCGGCCGTCCGGGTCAACCCGGGCAACATCCGCCAGTTCGACGACAAGGTCAAGGAGATCGCCGCAGCGGCCTCCGCCGCCGGTACGCCGATCCGGATCGGCGTCAACGCCGGCTCGCTCGACAAGCGGCTGCTCGCGAAGTACGGCAAGGCCACCGCCGAGGCGCTCGTCGAGTCGGCGCTGTGGGAGTGTTCGCTGTTCGAGGAGCACGGTTTCCGGGACATCAAGATCTCGGTCAAGCACAACGACCCGGTGGTGATGATCCGGGCGTACCGGCAGCTCGCCGAGCAGTGCGACTACCCGCTGCACCTGGGGGTGACCGAGGCGGGCCCGGCGTTCCAGGGCACCATCAAGTCGGCCGTCGCCTTCGGCGCGCTGCTCGCCGAGGGCATCGGCGACACGATCCGGGTGTCGTTGTCCGCCCCGCCGGTCGAGGAGATCAAGGTCGGCAACCAGATCCTGGAGTCGCTGGGCCTGCGCGAACGCGGCCTGGAGATCGTCTCCTGCCCGTCCTGCGGCCGGGCCCAGGTGGACGTCTACAAGCTCGCCGAGGAGGTCACCGCCGGCCTGGAGGGGCTGCCCGTCCCGCTGCGGGTCGCCGTGATGGGCTGTGTGGTGAACGGGCCCGGCGAGGCACGCGAGGCCGACCTGGGTGTCGCCTCCGGCAACGGCAAGGGGCAGATCTTCGTCAAGGGGCAGGTCGTCAAGACCGTCCCCGAGGGGCAGATCGTCGAGACGCTGATCGAGGAGGCGCTGCGGATCGCCGACGAGATGGGCGCGGAGATCCCCGAGGAGCTGCGCGACCTCGTCCCCGGCGCCACCGTCACCGTGCACTGATCCACCGTCGAAAAGGCGGCCCTCCCACCGGGAGGGCCGCCTTTTTCGGGTACGGGGTCGAGCGTCGTCGGGATGCCCGGTGACCTGGCCTGGGGTCGTGGTGGTCCGGCCTGAGGTCGTGGTGAGCTGGGCCGATTGTTTTGTGGATGGTCCGGCCACCGGGTTGTGGTGACCCGGGCTGGGCTGTGGTGACCCGGGCCTGTTGTTTGTGGCGGTCCGGGCTGGTTGTTTTGTGGTGGTCCGACCCGGGGTTGTGGTGACCCGGGCCGGGCTTGGTGGTAGCGGTCCGGGTGATGGTGGCGGTCCGGGCCGGCCGGCGAGGTTCGCCGTGCCGGGCCCGGACGTCGCGGGTGACCGGTGACCGGTGGCCGTCGGCCGTTGGCGGTGGCTCTTGGCCGGTGGCCGGGTCGCCGGGTCGTGCCCGGCGGTCACTCGGATTCGGCGAGGATCGCGTACAGCTTGCGTCGGGTCTCGTCGAGCACCTGGGCGGCGCGTTCCCGCTGGTCGTCGGTGCCGGTCATCATCACCTGGCGCAGCGCGTGCATGGCCTGCGCGCCCGCGTCGCGGATGTCGTGCCAGCTGTTGACGGTGTCCTCGGCGAACTCGGCCCAGGGCGGGGTCTGCGCGGCCGTGGTGGCCTCGTCCCGGCCGGCGTCGGTCAGGCCGAACCGCTTACGCCCGCCGCCGGCCGGGTCGGTGCTGGCGGCGATGACGCCCTCGTCCTCCAGCAGTTGCAGGGTCGGGTAGATCGACCCGGGGCTGGGCCGCCAGGCCCCGCCGGTGCGGGAGTCGATCTCCTGGATCATCTCGTAGCCGTGCATCGGCCGCTCGGTGAGCAGGGCCAGGACGGCGGCCCGGACGTTGGGCCGGCGTCCCCGGCCGCGCCCGCGACCACCCCGGACGCCGCCCCAACCCCCGTGCCCGTGCGGGCCGGGTGGCATGGGCGGGAAGCCGAAGCCGCGTTGCCGTGCCTCTTGCAGGGCCTGCATCCGTCGGTGGAATCCCATCGTGTCGTTCCTTCCGTGGAGTGTCGCTGATGCATCAACGATATATCGCCAACGTGTCGTCGGCAAGAGTGTTCACGATGAGGCCCGGTTCCGGTCGACTGTCGTGCGGCTGCGCCGGTCGCCCGGCGGACCACCACCCGCATCTGGCAGGCTGGAACCGTGCTGACGGTGCCCGTACGCCAACTGGGAGAATCGGAGCGCCGCGCGGTCGAGCGGTTGCTCGACCTCGACCCGTTCGCGGGCGCGCAGGTCGCCGAGCGGGTCTCCGCCCGAGGGCTGGCCTGGTGGCGGGCCGAGGGGCGCATCCTCGGCTACGGCACCCGTCGCAACCTGGAGTCGATCTGCTGGCTCGGCGGCAACCTCACCCCGATCCTCGCCACCGAGTCGGCGGTCGCCGCCTTCGCCGAGCAGCTCTCCGGCGAGGAGCGGCTCTGCTCGTCCATCGTCGGGCGGGCCGACGCGGTGCTCGGACTCTGGGACCGGCTCGCCGACCACTGGGGGCCCGCCCGTGACGTACGCCCCAACCAGCCGTTACTGGCCACCGACACCGCGCCCCGCATCCCGGCCGACCCCGAGGTGCGCCGGGTCCGGCCCGACGAGGTGCCCCGCCTCTTCCCGGCGGCGGTCGCCATGTACGCCGAGGAGGTCGGCGTGTCACCGCTGGCCGACGACGGCGGCCGGGCCTACCGCCGGCGGGTCGAGGACCTGGTCCGAGCCGGTCGGGCGTACGCCCGCATGATCGACGGGGAGGTCGTGTTCAAGGCCGAGCTGGCGGTGGTGACCCGCCGGACCGCCCAGATCCAGGGGGTCTGGGTGGCACCGCAGTGGCGGGGCCGTGGCATCGCCACCGCCGCGATGGCCGCCGTGGTACGCGACGCGCTGCTCCGGGTCGCCCCGACGGTCAGCCTCTACGTCAACGACTTCAACCTCCCCGCGCGCCGGGTCTACCAACACTGCGGCTTCCGCCCCGTAGGCACCCTCGCCACCATCCTCTTCTGACCGCCCCACCCCTCCCACCTCCCCGAACACCCCACCCCCAACCCTCTAGCCCCCTGCGCCCGCTCCGCCCTCGCCCCCGCCGCTCACCGGCTCGTCCCGGTGATCAAGAGCTTTAGGTCAGTTGATCAAGAGGTTTACGTCATTTTGAAGATCAACTTTGACGTAAACCTCTTGATCGCCGGGGTGGGGCGGGGCGGGGTGGGGCGGGGAGAGGGCGGGAGGGGGCGGGAGGGGGCGGGAGGGGAGGGTGGGTGGTAAATGCGTTGAGGGGATGAGGGCGGGGGGTCAGGCTGGGGGGTACCGCCACCCCGAGTTCCGGAGGGAATCTCCATGCGCCTGCTCCGTGATCTCTGGGCGTCCGCGCCACGTCGGATGACGGTCGTGATCGTGCTCGTCGTGTTGGGGGCGGCCGGTCAGGCCGCCGCCTCGGCGGTCGCCGGCCCGGTGCTGGTGCACCGCTCGGCCGGCTGGTTCGTCGCGTTGGTCGTCGCTTTGGTCGTGGCAGTCTTCGGCGAGTTGGTGATCGCGCTGCTGATGGCGGGCATCACCGCCGACTGGTCCGCCGACGTGCGTCGCCGGCTCTGCCGGGTCGCCCTCGGGCAGGACCTGCCGACCCTGGAGGGCACCCCGGTCGGCGAGCTGCTCGACCGGATCGACAACGACGTCTACCAGGTCGCCTCCGAGCTGCGCAACACCGGCGTACGGCTGGTGCAGGGTCTGGTGCTCTGCCTGCTCGCCACGCTCAGCGCGCTGTTCGTCTGGTGGCCGGCCGGGGTGGCGATGCTGCTGCTCACCGTGCTGCTCATCGTGCTGTTGCGCCGTCCCACCGCCGCCATCGCCCCGGCCCGGATGTTCGAGGAGGAAGCCTGGTCCGACCTGGCCGCCGTGATGGAGGAGGCGGTGCACGGCCAGGACGACGTCCGTACCAGCCTCGCCCAGCCGTACGTGCTGCGGTTGTACGCCCGGCGGGCGGCCGAGGTGCTGAACCGCTGCCGCCGGGTCTTCCTGATGTCGGCGCGGGTCACCGCCGTCGCCGCCGGTGCCATCCGGGTCGGGATCGCCGGGGTGGTGCTCGCCGGGGCGTGGGCGTTGACCACCGGCCGGGTCGACGGGGCCCGGTTGACCGCGATCTGGCTGCTCGCGTTGAGCTTCGGCGCGACCGTCGAACATCTCGCCCGCTGGGTGCCGCACCTGCAGTACGCCCTCGGCGCCTGGGCCCGGGTGCTGCTGCTCTCCGACGCCCCGCAGGAACCCTCCGGCGGGGTCACCCCCACCGACGGCGACCTGACCCTGCGCGGGCTCACCTTCCGCTACCCGGCCACCGGCGAGGACGAGCGGGCACCCGCGCTGCGCGACGTCCGGCTCAGCTTCGTCCGGGGACGGTCGTACGCGCTGGTCGGGCGGACCGGTTCGGGCAAGTCGACCCTGACCAAGGTACTCACCCGGGCGGTCGAGGTGCCGCGCGGCACGGTACTGCTCGGCGACACCGATCTGTGTGACCTGGACGTCGAGGAACTGCGTCGGTGGATCGCGGTGGTGCCGCAGCGTACCGAGATCCTCGCCGGCACCCTCGCCGAGAACGTCGCCCTGTTCGACCCGGACCTGCTCGACGCCGCCCCCCGGGCGCTGGCCGAGCTGGGGCTCACCGGCTGGGTAGCGGAGCTGCCCGACGGCATCCGCACCCGGCTGGGTGAGGGCGGGTACGTGCTCTCCGCCGGCCAGGAGCAGTTGGTGGCGTTCGCCCGGATCCTGGTCCGCGATCCGCACGTGGTGGTCCTCGACGAGGCCACCGCGCGACTCGACCCGGTCACCGAGATCCGGGTACGCGAGGCCACCGAACGCCTGCTCACCGACCGGATCGGCATCATCATCGCGCACCGGCTCTCCTCCGTGCGGCGCTGCGACGAGGTGGTGGTGATGGCCGACGGGGCGGTCCTGGAGGCGGGGCCGCTGCACTCCTCGGCCCGCTTCGCCGAGCTGCTCGCCAGCAGCCGCGCCGCCGCGTACACCCCGGTGGGGGCGGCCCCGACGGGCACCGCCCGGGGCGGGGTGGACCTGCTCGACGGCCCGGGCCCCGCCTGGCCGCAGGCCGACGCCTCCGGCCCAGCCTGGCCGCAGGCCGGCCGGGCGGGCGACCTGTACCCGGACGGGCCCGACACCCCCTGGGCGGACGCCGCCGCGCCGAACCGGGCCGCGCCGAACCGGGCCGAGACGGACGGCATCACGGCGGACGCCACCAGGCCGGACGCCACCAGGCCGGACGGCATCACGACGGAGGCCACCGGGCCGGAGGCCACCGGGCCGGATGGCGGCATCACGGCGGACGGCACCGGGACGGGTGGCGACGGGCCGGGGCGGGCCGGTGTCGAGGGGGCCGGGGTGTCCGGGCGGGCGGCGGTGGCCGTACCCAAGGGGGACCCGCCGCCGCTGCCACCCCTGCCGCCCACCCGGACGATGCGGGAGATCCTGCGGCTCGGCCTGAACGACCCGCGCTTCGGCCTGCTCTCGGTCGCGCTGTTCATGGTGATCACCGTGCTCGGCCTGGACGGCACCGTGCTGCCCTGGCTCTGGGCGGACGTCGTCGACGGCGGCGACCCCTGGCTGCCGGCGATCGGCATCGCCGCCGCGCTGGTGATCGTGCTGCCGCTGCCCTACTGGACCAACCTGCGGTTCCCCCAGTGGTGGGTACGGCAGATGCTGCGGATGAGCCTGCGGCTGGTGCACGGGCAGACCGGCCCGCGCCGGTCCAGCCGGCACACCCCGGCCGAGGTGGTGGCCCAGAGCGGCGACACCGAACGGGTCGTGCAGCTCGCCGACAACCTGATGGACCAGCTCATCGCCCTGGTGACCCTGGTGACCATGACGTTGGTCACGGGCAGCCTGGTGCCGGCGTTGTTCTTCGTCGGCACGATGGCCGTATCGGGGCTGGCCGCCACCCTGTTCGGCCCCCGGTTGGAGCGTTCCGCCCGGGACACCGTGGCCGCCCGTGCCGCCTTCGCCACCGCGCTGGTCTCCTCGCTGTCGGCGGCCCGTACGGTCAAACTGGCCGGTGCGACCCGCCCGGTGCTCGACCACCTCTCCGCCCTGGACCTGGTCCGCAGCGACCGGCAGCGGCGGGAGATCGCCGCGCAGGTGTGGGCCCGCTCCACCCCGTCGGTGGCCAGTGGCCTGCTGCCGATCGCCGCCTGGGCGCTCTACCTGACCGGCGGGCTCTCCGCCGGTGCCACCCTGGTCGCCGTCTCCACCCTCGGGGCGGCCCGCTGGTTCGCCTGGACCACGGCGTCCCTGGTCTCGCAGTACCCGTCGGCGCGGGTGTGGACCCGGCGGACGGTGGCGATGACCGGGATCGGAGCGTACTCGGCGGAGGTGCCCGGGGTGGACATCGCCGCCGGCACCGCCCCCGCGCCGGAGCCGCCGCCGCGCCGGCCACTGCGCCGGCTGGAGCTGACCGGCTACGGGGCACTGCACTCCGACGGCACCCTCGCCGTGCGGGACGTCGACCTGACCGTCGACCGGGGCCAGCTGGTGCTGGTGGTCGGACCGGTCGGGTCCGGCAAGTCGTCGCTGCTGCGGGCGCTGGCCGGGATCGTGCACCACGTCGGTGAACTGCGTTGGAACGGCGACCCGGTGACCGAACCGGAGCTGTTCCTGCGCCCCCAGCAGGTCGGTTACGTCGGGCAGCTGCCCCGGGTGCTCTCCGGCACCGTCGCCGACAACATCGCCCTCGGGCACGATGTGGACGCGGCCGGGGCGGTGAGCACCGCCCAACTGGAGCACGACCTGGCGGGTGGGGGTGGGTTGGGGCTGCTCATCGGGCACAAGGGCACCCGGCTGTCCGGCGGGCAGTTGCAGCGGCTGGCGCTGGCCCGGGCGCTCGCCCCGCGTACCGAACTGCTGGTCGCCGACGACGTGTCGTCCGCCCTGGACGTCACCACCGAGCTGGCCCTGTGGGCGGCGCTGCGCGAGCACGGGGTGACGGTGGTCGGCTCCACCTCGAAACGGGCGGCGCTGGTCCGCGCCGACCACGTGGTGGTGCTCATCGACGGCACGGCCGTCGCCCAGGGTCCGTGGCGTGACCTGGAGGACGACTGGGGCCACCTGGCCGGCTGACCAGGTCACCCGCGTCCTGCGTCCCGCGCCCGCCCGCTCGCGCCACCCGGGATCGGGGAGAGTTGTTGTCGCTGGAGCGACAACAACTCTCCCCGCAGCGGTCGACGCAGGCCGGTCGGCAGCCGGTCAGAAGGCGCGGGCGTACGGGTCGGGCCAGTCGGGGGTGACGCCGAGCTTCGCGGCGGCGCGGCGCGGCCAGTACGGGTCGCGCAGCAGTTCCCGACCGAGCAGCACCAGATCGGCCTCACCGGCTGCGACGACCTCCTCGGCCTGCTCCGGCTCGACGATGAGGCCGACCGCCCCCGTCGGCACGCCCGCCTCGCGGCGGATCTGGGCGGCCAGCGGCACCTGGTAGCCGGGACCGACCGGGATGGCCGCCCGGGCCGACGCCCCGCCGGAGGAGACGTCCACCAGGTCCACCCCGGTCGCGGCCAGCTCGGCGGCGAGCGCGACGCTGTCGTCCGCCGTCCAACCGCCGTCGACCCAGTCGGTGGCGGAGATCCGGGTGAGCACCGGCACCTGTTCGCCGACGGTGGCGCGGACCGCGCGGGCCACCTCCAGGGTGAGCCGCATCCGGGCGGCCCGGTCGCCGCCGTACCCGTCGGTGCGGTGGTTGGTCAGCGGGGACAGGAACTCGTGCAGCAGGTAGCCGTGCGCGGCGTGGATCTCCACGACGGCGAAGCCGGCGTCGACGGCCCGGCCGGCGGCGGTGGCGAAGGCCGACACCACCCCGGCGATCCCGGCCTCGTCGAGCGCCGTCGGCTGCCGGTAGTCGGGCAGGAACGGTTCGGTCCCGGGCCCGACCGGCGTCCAACCGCCCTCGGCGTCGGGCACCCCGCCGCGTTCGGCCGCCCACGGCCGCCAGGTGCTGGCCTTGAACCCGGCGTGGGCGAGCTGCACGGCGGGCACCGCCCCCTGGCCGGCGACGAACGCGGTGACCGGACGCCACGCGTCGACGTGCGCGTCGGACCAGATGCCGGTGTCCTGGGGGCTGATCCGCCCCTCGGGGACGACCGCGGTGGCCTCGGTGACGATCAGTCCGGCACCGCCGACGGCCCGGGAGCCGAGGTGCACCAGGTGCCAGTCGGTGGGCAGGCCGTCCGGGCCGGCGCTGTACTGGCACATCGGGGCCAGGGCGATCCGGTTGGGCAGGGTGACGCCGCGCAGGGCGAGCGGGGTGAACAGGGCACTCATGCGAGTGATCCTCCGGTAGGGGCTGATGGCGGTGCAGGACGGGGGAGGGATCGCAGCCGTCGTGGTCAGGCGGGTGCCGGCGTCAGGTCGTCGCGGCGGGCCGGCCGGTCGGCGGTCCCGTCGGCGTCGGTCAGGTCGGCGTCGGTCAGGTCGCGCCGGCCGGCGTTGGCGTAGGCGTCGCGGTCCAGGATGCCCTCGCGGGCGGCCACGATGGTCGGCACGACCGCCTGCCCGGCCACGTTGGTGGCGGTGCGGATCATGTCCAGGATCGGGTCGATGGCCAGCAGCAGACCGGCTCCGGCCAGCGGCAGGCCCAACGTGCTCAGGGTCAGGGTGAGCATGACGATGGCACCGGTCAGGCCGGCGGTGGCGGCCGAACCGACCACCGAGACGAAGGCGATCAGCAGGTAGTCGCCGACGCCGAGGTCCACTCCGAAGACCTGGGCCACGAAGATCGCGGCGAGCGCCGGGTAGATCGCGGCGCAGCCGTCCATCTTGGTGGTGGCACCGAACGGCACCGCGAAGGAGGCGTACTCGCGGGGGACGCCGAGGCGCTCGACGGAACGCTGGGTCACCGGCATGGTGCCCACCGAGGACCGGGACACGAAGGCCAACTCGATCGCCGGCCAGGCACCGGCGAAGAACCGCAGCGGGTTGAGCCGGCCGGCGGTGACCAGCAGCAACGGGTAGACCACGAACAGGACGATGGCGCAGCCGACGTAGACGGCGGTGGTGAACTTCGCCAGTGGGGCCAGCAGGTCCCAGCCGTACGCGGCGACGGCGTGGCCGATCAGCCCGAGGGTGCCGATCGGGGCGAGCCGGATCACCCACCACAGCGCCTTCTGCACGATGGCCAGCACCGCGCGGTTGAGCTCGACGAACGGTTCGGCAGCCGCACCGACCAGCAGCGCGGCGGCACCGACGACCAGGGCGAGGAAGACGATCTGGAGGACGTTGCCCTCGACGAACGCGCCCACCGGGTTGGTCGGCACGATGCCGGTGAGGAAGTCGGTCCACGAGCCGGTGGTCTTCGGGGCGGTCGCGCCGCCGACGTCCAGGCTCACCCCCCGGCCCGGGTTGGTGAGCAGACCGATGCCGATGCCGAGGCTCACCGCGATCAGTGCGGTGACGCCGAACCAGAGCAGCGTCCTCAGCGCCAGCCGGGCGGCGTTGGCCACCCCGCGCAGGCTGACCACGCTGACCACGATCGCGGTGAAGACCAGCGGTGGGACGGCCAGCTTGAGCAACTGGACGAAGAGCCCGCCGACGGTGTCGAGGGTGCCGGCCAGCCAGGCCAGGTCGCCCTCGCGGGCGAGGAAGCCCAGCGCCGCGCCGAGCACGAGGCCGAGCAGGATCTGGGCGGAGAAGGGGAATTTGCGCAGGGTGGAAGCCATCAGGATGAGTCCAAGGTCGGTAGGGGTCGGTCGGCGGGCGCGTCAGGAGCGCGGCTGCGCCGGACAGACTCCACTGGCCTGGCGTCGGAGGTCGACGTACAGGCGCACGGTGAGGTGCCAGACATTGGTCATCGCCTGTCGACGCTACTCCCGGCCGGCCGACAGGTGGAAGGAGCGATCCCCGTGAGGCTCCTTACACGGAGGTTCTCGACCTGGTGATCCGTTCGTCACGTACGGCGTGCTCCCGCGCGCCGGGCACAGCCCGGTCGTCCGGTCCGGGGGCGGCCGGCCGGTGCCGGGCCAGCAGCAGAGCGGTGCACAGGCCCCAGCCGGCACAGACCACCAGCAGCACCCGTTCCAGCCCGGCCACCAGGTCACCCCGGCCCACCGTCAGCAGGCCCAGCGCGACCACCCCGGCCACCGGCAACGCCACCACCCCGGCGATCCGGGCCACCCGGCGCAGCCCCGGCGTCGCCGGCCGGAGGAACCCGACCACCAGCATGGCGAGCACCGTCACCCCGGCCGCCACGATGCTCGCCCCGGCGTGCACCAGGTCGGCCGGCGTCGCCGCCTCGAACGGCGGCAGCGGACACCCGGCGCTGCACGTCACCGCGCCGGAGACCACCGTGCCGGCCGCGCCGGCCAGCAGCAGGCCGGCCGCGAGCCGCAACGTCACCGGCAGCGCCGCGGCCAGCGACAACAGCGCCGCCGCCAGGGCGAACACCCCCATCCGGTACGTCGAGGCGAAGGCGCTGTCGCTGACACCGGCCTCGCTGACGTACCCGCGCCACGGGCCACCCGGGCCGGCTCCGACGGCGACGGTCACCGCGACCGCGCCGAGCAGCACGCAGCCGGCGGCGAGCCGGCCGGCGACGGCGCGGGCGGCGTCAGGCACGGCCGTGCGGGCTGAGCCAGCCGGAGGTGTCCGGGCCCGCCGGCACCACCCCGGTGGGATTGATCTCGCGGTGGGTGGCGTAGTAGTGCCGCTTGATGTGGTCGAAGTCGACCGTCCCGCCGAAACCCGGGGTCTGGAACAGATCCCGGGCGTACGCCCAGAGCACCGGCATCTCGGTCAGCTTCTGCCGGTTGCACTTGAAGTGCCCGTGGTAGGCCACGTCGAAGCGGACCAGGGTGGTGAACAGCCGCACGTCCGCCTCGGTGACCGCGTCACCCATCAGGTAACGCCGGTCGGCCAACCGCCGCGACAGCACGTCCAACCGGGCGAACAGCGCCGCGTACGCCTCGTCGTACGCCTGCTGGGAGGTGGCGAAGCCGCACCGGTACACGCCGTTGTTGACGTCGGTGTGGATCTCGGCCATCAGGGCGTCCAGCTCGGGACGCAGCGTCACCGGGTACAGGTCGGGGGCGTCCGGGGCGTGCAGGCGTCGCCACTCGGTGGAAAGGTCGAGGGTGAGCTGCGGATAGTCGTTGGTGACCACCCGGCCGGTGAGCGTGTCCACCAGTGCCGGCACGGTCACCCGGCCCGTGTAGTCCGGGTCGGTGGCGAGGTAGGCCTCGGACAGGAAGCCGATGCCCAACGCCGGGTCGAAGCCGTCCGGGTCGAGGGTGAACCGCCAGCCGCGCTCGTCGCGGATCGGGTCGACCGTGCCCAGCGAGATCACCCCGTCCAGGCCGAGCAGACCGCGCACGATCATGGCCCGGTGCGCCCAGGGGCAGGCCCGGCACCAGATCAGCCGGTACCGGCCGGCCTCCAACGGCCAGCGCCCCTGGTCGTCCGGCCCACCGCCCTCGGGCGAGGTGGAGTGCGGGGTGACCCGGCCGGTGAACCGGTTGGGCTGGCGGACGAACGCCCCACCACCGGAGGTCTCTGCACTGAACTGGGCCCGGGTCATGACGCCAACCTATCCGGCGTCCGCCCGCCGGGCCGGCGTCACGGGCCGCCCCGGCCGCCATCCGGCCCGGGAGGGTCGGCGCAACCCCCGGCCGGGGGCCGTCCGGCACGGGCGTGGATATCCTGACGGCCGGTGTCCCTGTGATCCGGGCGACGCCGGCACCGCCAGCCCCTTCCCACCCCCGAAGGACGTGCGTCGATGACCGTGGCCTACCTCGTGTCCGGAGTCCGTACCCCGATCGGCCGGTACGCCGGCGCCCTCGCCGGGGTACGCCCCGACGACCTGGCCGCCCACGTGCTGCGCGAACTGGTCGCCCGGCACCCGGCGGTGGACTGGTCCCGGGTCGACGACGTGGTGTTGGGCTGCGCCAACCAGGCCGGTGAGGACAACCGCAACGTGGCCCGGATGGCGGCGCTGCTGGCCGGCCTGCCACAGGAGGTGCCGGGCAGCACCGTCAACCGGCTCTGCGGCTCCGGCCTGGACGCGCTGGCCATCGCCGCCCGCGCCGTGGTGGCCGGCGAGGCCGACCTGGTGCTCGCCGGTGGCGTGGAGAGCATGAGCCGGGCCCCGTTCGTCATGCCGAAAGCGACCACCCCCTACTCCCGCGCCGCCGAGGTGTACGACACCACCCTCGGCTGGCGGCTGGTCAACCCGCTGATGGCGGCCGGCTGGGGCACCGACTCGATGCCGGAGACCGCCGAGAACGTGGCCGCCGAGTTCGGCGTCGACCGGCGGGCCCAGGACGAGTTCGCCCTGCGCTCCCAGCAGCGGGCCGCGAAGGCGCAGGCCGACGGCCGGTTCGCCGAGGAGATCGTGCCGGTGACCGTGCCCGCCGGCCGGCGGGAGACGAAGCTGGTCGAGGTCGACGAACACCCCCGGGAGACCTCGCTTGCGAAGCTGGCCGCGCTGCCCACCCCGTTCCGGTCCGGCGGCACCGTCACCGCCGGCAACTCCTCGGGCCTCAACGATGGCGCGGTGGCCCTGCTGGTCGCGTCCGAGGCGGCGGTGGCCCGGTACGACCTCACCCCGCTCGCCCGGATCAGCGGCGCGGCGGTGGCCGGCGTACCACCCCGGATCATGGGGATCGGTCCGGTGCCGGCCACCCGTCGGCTGCTCGGCCGGCTCGGCGTCGCCCTGGCCGACGTGGACGTGGTCGAGCTGAACGAGGCGTTCGCCGCGCAGGGGATCGCGGTGCTGCGCG
This sequence comes from Micromonospora sp. NPDC049081, assembly GCF_040648835.1. Classification (NCBI taxonomy): domain Bacteria; kingdom Bacillati; phylum Actinomycetota; class Actinomycetes; order Micromonosporales; family Micromonosporaceae; genus Micromonospora; species Micromonospora sp. NPDC049081. Next base: position 69,809 of record NZ_JBEZEK010000012.1, read on the forward strand.
AGTTGGGCCTGCCGGAGGACGCCGAGCACGTCAACCCGAACGGCGGCGCGATCGCCCTGGGGCATCCACTGGGGGCCAGCGGGGCCCGACTGGCGTTGACCGCCGCTCTGGAGCTGCGTCGCCGGGGTGGCCGGCGGGCCCTGGCGACCATGTGCGTCGGGGTCGGCCAGGGCATCTCGCTGCTGCTGGAATCCGTGGACTGAGCCCGGCGGGTCGACCGGCGTCGAGTGGGCCCGGCGGGTCGACCGGCGTCGGCTGGGCCCGGCGGGTCGACCGGCGTCGGCTCGCCCGTCGAGCGGGCCACCGGCCGGTGGGGAATGCCCGGGGACCGACCGGCCGGCCGACCGGGCGACGCCGGGTGCCCGGCCGGTCGAGCCGCGAGATGGAGGTGTCACCGTCGGGTGTGCGGGTGGCAGCCCAGGGTGACGGCGGGGCGTCCGGGTTGTTCGCGCCGCCCGGCCGGCCACAGATCGGGGTCAGCTGATCTCCCGTACCTGGGCGGACGGGCCTAGAGTGGTCAGCACCACACGATCCGCGGGTCGGCCGGTGCGGCTCCGCGTGCCCGCGCACGCCGTCGACACCGGTGCCCTCCCGCACCGCGGCGACGAACTGGGGGCCAGACAGCGATGCAGACGCCCGACGGACTTCCCGCCGAGATCGACCTGAGCCGGCCCAGCGCCGCCCGGGTCTACGACTACTTCCTCGGCGGCGCGCACAACTTCGAGATCGACCGGCGGCTCGCCGAGCAGATCGCCAGCATGACCCCGAACCTCGCCGACACCATGCGGTCCGGTCGGGAGTTCCTGCGCCGCGCGGTCCGGGTGCTGCTCGACGCCGGCATCGACCAGTTCCTCGACATCGGCTCGGGCATCCCCACCGTGGGCAACGTCCACGAGGTCGCCCAGGCCGCCGACCCGCAGGCCCGGATCGTCTACGTCGACATCGACCCGGTCGCCGTGGCGCACAGCCGGGAACTGCTCGCCGGCAACGACCGGGCCGTCGCCGTGCACGCCGACCTGCGGGAACCGAAGCTGATCCTGGACGAGGCCCGCGCCAGCGGCCTGATCGACTTCGACCGTCCCCTGGGCATCCTGCTCGCCGGGGTCGTGCACTTCGTCCCCGACGCCGACCGGCCGGCCGACATTCTCGCCACCCTCCGGGCCGCCGCCGCACCTGGCAGCTTCCTGGTCGTCTCGCACTCCACCTTCGAGGACCAGCCCCAGGAGATGCTCGACGCGCAGCGCCTCTCGGCGCGTACCGACACCGAGATCACGCTGCGGTCCCGCGCCGAGATCACCGGCTTCTTCGGGGACTGGACGCTGCTCGAGCCCGGCGTGGTGCACATGCCGCTGTGGCGGCCCGACTCTCCGTCCGACGTGGACGAGCACCCCGAGCGGTTCGGGGCGTTCGGCGGCGTCGCCCGGTACGACCGCACAGCCGGCTGAGTCGACCATGTCCGCCGTTCCGGACCCCGGCGGCACCGACGCGGCCCGTCCGGGTGCCCAGGGCTACGCCGCCGACTGGGCCCGGGCGGTACGCCGGCTCGGGTTCGTGCCGATGAGCGCGGACGAGACCGAGCGGCTGCTGCTCGTGCACACCGTACGGCTGGCGCAGGCCCTGCTCGCCGAGGAGTTCTCCGCCACCCCGGCGGAGGAGGTGGGCCGGGCGCTGGTGGAGGCGCACCTGACCGAGCCGCGCATCCTCGACTGGTCGGTGCGGGCGCTCGGCGAGCTGCCGCAGCGGGTGCTGCCCCCGGTGGACCTGCCGCCCGATCTGCCTGCCCGGGTGGCGGCGGTGCAGGGTGGGTTGGCCGCCGGATTCGGTCGGGCGCTGCGCGACCGTACCTTCAGTCAGCAGGAGCGGATCGCCCGGTCGGCCTGGCAGGCCCGGGACGCGGTGGAGCGGGCGCTCCGTGACAGCGAGGCCCGGTTCCGGGCGGTCTTCACCGGCGCGGCCATCGGCATCGGCATCGCCGGCATCGACGGCCAGATCATCGACGTCAACCAGTCGTTCGCCGACATGCTCGGTTACAGCCGGGAGGAGCTGCGGCAGACCAACGTGTCGTCGCTGTTCCACGCCGAGGACGCGGCCGGCATGTGGGAGCTGTACCAGGAGCTGATCGAGGGCAAGCACGACACCGTCCGGGTGGAGAAGCGCTACTACCGCAAGGACGGCACCGTCGTGTGGACGGACCTGGCCGTCTCGCTGATCCGGCACGACGACGGCCGCCCCCGGTTCACGGTCGCGATGATCGAGGACATCACCCAGCGGTACGAACTCCAGCAGCGGCTGCGTTTCCAGGCGCTGCACGACCCGCTGACCGGCCTGCCCAACCGGACGTTGTTCTTCGAGACCCTCGGTCAGGTCTTCGCCGACGCCGGGCCGGAGCAGCGGATCGGCGTGTGTTTCCTCGACCTCGACGGCTTCAAGGCGGTCAACGACAGCCTCGGCCACGACCTCGGTGACCGGCTGCTGATCACCATCGCCCGGCGGCTCTCCGACTGTGTCATCGGTCAGGGGCACCTGGTGGCCCGGATGGGCGGCGACGAGTTCGTCATCCTGGTCAACGAGGGCGAGGGCATCGACGACGCGGTCGGCGTCGCCGAGTTGGCGCTGGCCGCGGTGGCCGCCCCGGTGCTCGTCGGCGACCACCAGCTCGCCGTCTCGGCCAGCATCGGGGTGGTCGAGTGCCCGGCCAGCGAGACCAGCGTCTCCGAGCTGATGAAGGCCGCCGACACCACGCTGTACTGGGCCAAGGCCGAGGGCCGGGGCCGCTGGGCGGTGTACGACCCGGAGCGCAGCGCCGCCGACATCGCCCGGTCCGCGCTGGCCGCCGGCCTGCCGGCGGCCCTGGACCGGGGCGAGTTCGTGGTCCACTACCAGCCGATCGTCTCCCTGCTGGACGGCTCGATGATCGCGGTGGAGGCCCTGGTCCGGTGGGCCCATCCGGAGCTGGGCCTGGTCGGCCCGGACCGCTTTATCGGGCTGGCCGAGGAGACCGGGCTGATCGTCCGGCTCGGCGAGTGGGTGCTGCGCCAGGCGTGCCGCGACGCCCGCGCCTGGCACCGCGAGTTCCCCGAGGCGAAACTGGTGGTCAGCGTCAACCTGGCCGCCCGGCAGGCCGACGACCCGGCCATCGTGGACACCGTCGCCAGCGCGCTGAGCCGCACGGGCCTGCCGGCGGAGCTGTTGCAGCTGGAGCTGACGGAGAGCGCCGTGATGGGCACCGCCGGGGAGCCGTTACGGTCGCTGCACCGGCTGGCGGACCTGGGCGTACGGCTGGCCATCGACGACTTCGGCACCGGCTACTCCAACCTGGTCTACCTGCGGCGGCTGCCGATCCACTGCCTGAAGCTGGCCGGCCCGTTCGTCGAGGGCATCCGGGGCGGCGACGACTCCCCGCCCGACCACCGCGACGAACGGATCGTCGACGCCCTGGTCCGGTTGGCGCACGCGCTGGAGCTGTGGGTGACCGCCGAGGCGGTGGAGACCGGGGAGCAGGCCGAACGGTTGCGGGCGTTGCGCTGCGACACCGGGCAGGGCCGCTGGTTCGGCCCACCCGCCCCGGCGGACCAGATCACCGCCCGCCTGCGCGGGGCGACGACGGAGTGACCTGCTCCCCGGCCGGTTCGGGGGCGTCGTCGGCGGCGCGGTGGTGCCCGGCGGAGCGTGGTCGTCCGGGGTGGGGCGTGGTCGTTCGGGGTGGGGCGGCCGGAAGCGGCCGGTCGGATACGGGTGGCCGGCGGGGAGCCGGGTGCTCTGGCATGGTGACGAGGTGACCGGGGCGGGACCGGGCGGGGGAGAGGTGGCGGGGTGAGCCTGACCGATGGTGGGGCGGCGGTCTCGGTGGTCGCGGCGATCGCGATCGTGGCCGGACTGGCCGGGGTGGTGGTGCCCGGTCTGCCGGCGCTGCCGCTGTGCTGGGGCGGGGTGCTGCTCTGGGCGATCTTCGGCGACGCCGGGCCGGGCCGCTGGGCGGTGCTCGGCGCGGCCACCGTGGTCGCCGCCGCCGGTGCCGTGATCAAGTACGCCTGGCCGGGGCGCAACCTCAAGCGCACCGGGGTGCCGACGTCGTCGCTGCTCGTCGGGGGCCTGCTCGGGCTGGTCGGGTTCTTCGTCATCCCGGTGATCGGCCTGGTGATCGGCTTCGTCGGCGGGGTGTGGGGGGCCGAGCGGCTGCGGTTGGGCAGCAACCAGCTCGCCTGGCCGGCCACGGTGCAGGCGTTGAAAGCGGCCGGCCTGTCGATGATGGTGGAGTTCCTGGCCGGCCTGGTGGTCGCCGCCCTCTGGGTGGCCGGACTCCTGTTCACCTGACCGCCGCACCGGGGCGCTCGCCATGATCGACTCAATGGGGGCGACGGACGGCCGACAAGATTGACTCGCCTGGGCCGATGTTGCAGTGTCCAGCCGCAGGGACGGCACAACATCGGCCCAGGCGAGTGGATCAAGACGGGTTGGGCCGGCGATGGCCAGGCGGGAGGGTCAGGCAGCAGGGTCGATCTGCTTGGCCAGGTCGACGAACGCCCGCCAGGTGTCCGGCGCGAAGGTCAGGGTCCCGCCGTCGCGGTCCTTGGTGTCCCGCACCAGGACGACGCCGGGCAGGTTGTCGGCCACTTCGACACACGAGCCGCCGTTGCTGCCGCTCCTGGTGCTCTTGCGCCATTGTGCGCCGGTCAGGTCCATGTGCTCGCCGCTTCCTTGAGGAGGTTGAGTGACTGCCTGCGGGAGAAGGCTTCGCCTCTGATCATCTCCCAGGTCTGCTGGAGGGTAACAAGGTCATCGCCCTCATTCACCACCTGCGCTCGCACTTGATGATCGAGATGTGCCACTACTGAGCCGTCACCAAGGGTGGCAAGAATGAAGCCGCCCTGTAGTCCAGGGTAGAGCCCAGTGTCCTCACTCACCACGAGGATCTGTATGTGCGGTAGCTCAGCCACATCGGCCAGGTGGGTGAGCTGTTCCTTCATTGCGGCGGGGTGACTCTTCATCGGGCGACGTAACGCCGCCATGTCGATGACGGCGACGAGTTGCGGGGGTCTGCCGCTGGTGAGAATGGAGCCGCGCTCAAGCCGGGACGCCACGCGTTCCTCGATCTCATCCGCAGGCAGCAGGTTGTGTGCCAGAGTGGCTCGCGCGTACGCCTCGGTTTGGAGTAGGCCCGGTATCCAGCAGTGTTCGAACCAGCGCAGGGCCAAGGCTTCGCGCTCCCAGTCGACCCATTTTCTCAGCCACTGTGGCTCGCGGCGCTTGAGGACATCGGGCCATAGGTCACCAACGTCCCGGCCGAGGATCGCGGCCACGGTCACCCGTCGGCGCGGTTGCGGCACACGTCCCGGTGATATCCACCGCGCTGCCGTCTTGGGGTCGACCCCTGTTTGAGCGGCAAGACTCTCTGCTGTCTCGCCGGCCTCGGCCATGGCCTCCTGAAGCGCGTGGTTCATCCCGCCTCCATAGTGGATGTCACGAACGTCCCTGAGCATAGATTAACGTCGTGTACTGATCCCGTCGCTCTGGGCAAGGTTTCCTCAGGTGGGTCGGCTCTGACGGGACGGTGTCGGGGCCGACTTCGCGGGGGCCGCTCCCTTTCTGGCCAGTGGGAGCGGCCCCTTCCCAGGCACGCGAGGAGGTCGACATGAAGGGTTCGGTCATGTGGTGGAGGATCATGAGGACGCAGCCCCGCCGGGTGCTCGGGAGCGTCAAGCGGTTCCTGCGGTCGCCTGACCTGATCGGCGATGAGGCGCAGGCCGCTGCGCTGTGGGGGCGGTGATGGTGGTGGTCCGTACGCCCGTCCCGCACGTCGCGATGCGTCCGCTGTGGCGCTGCCGCAACTGCGGCCGGCAGTGGCCCTGCCAGCCGGCCAAGCTCGCGCTGCTCACCGAGTACCGGCACGACCGGATGTCCCTGCTGATCTATCTCGGCACCCTGATGCACGAGGCCACCAACCAGCTCACCCAACTCCACCCGGCCCACCCGCCCACCGGCATGACCGAACGCTTCCTGTCCTGGGCCAGGGCCCGGGGCTGAGGGATTTACCAGGGGCGGTCGGCGGCAAGAGCGACTCGCCTGGGCCGAAGTGGTGCTGTCCGTGCCCGGCGGATTCCGCAACATCGACCCAGGCGGGTGGATCGGGGCGGGAGTGGGTGGCGGAGCGGGACGCCCGTCGGGTACGGCACGACGCCGTACGTGAGAGAGAGGTGGACGCCCCGCGCCGCCGTGGTGCCGGGCTCCTGCCGAGCGCCCGGCGTCGGCCCGTCGCGATCGGGCCTGGTCACGGGCTCAAGCATCCGTCGGTGCCGGCCCCGGGGCAACCCGATTACCGCCCGCCGGGGACCCGACCACCGCCGCCCGGGGTGACATGATGTAACGGGTTCGGTACCGGGAACGGATTGACCGTCGTGATCGGCGGGACGAGACTCGGGCGCACTCGCACCGGGATCACCCGGGCAGTACCGGGTACCACCTCAGGGAGGTGTGCTGTGGCCACAACGCCCCCGCCGACCACCGGGCAACCGCCGACCGCCGGGAACGGGCAACCGCCGACCGTCGGGCAACCGCACGCGCCGGACGACGACGCCCGACGACTCGCCGAACTCGGCTACCAGCAGGAGTTGCACCGCACGTGGAGCGGCTTCTCCAACTTCGCCATCTCGTTCTCGATCATCTCGATCCTGGCCGGCTGTTTCACCACCTTCGGGCAGGCGTGGAACAACGGCGGGCCGGTCGCCATCTCCTGGGGCTGGCCACTGATCTCGCTGTTCATCCTGATCATCGGGTTCTGCCTGGCCGAGCTGGTGTCGGCGTACCCGACCGCCGGGGGGATCTACTGGTGGGCGGCGAAGATGGGCAAGCCGGTGCACGGCTGGTTCACCGGCTGGCTCAACCTGATCGGCCTGGTCGCGGTCACCGCGTCGGTGGACTACGGCTGCGCCACCTTCCTCAACCTGACCCTGTCGGCGCTCTTCGACGGGTGGGCGGGGACGCTGCGGCAGGCGTTCGTCCTGTTCGTGATCATCCTGGCCCTGCACGCGCTGATCAACATCTTCGGGCACCGGATCATCGACGTACTCCAGAACGTGTCGGTCTGGTGGCACGTGGCCGGCGCCGCCGCCGTGGTGGCCATCCTGCTGCTGGTGCCCGACCGGCACCAGAGCTTCCAGTTCGTCTTCACCGAGCGGTTCAACAACTCCGGGTTCGGTGACGGCGACACCGGCGGGTTGACGTTCTGGTTCTATGTGCTGCCGCTGGGATTCCTGCTCACCCAGTACACGATCACCGGATTCGACGCCTGCGCGCACGTGTCCGAGGAGACCCGGGGCGCGTCGCAGGCCGCCGCCAAGGGGCTGTGGCGGTCGATCTTCTATTCGGCGGTGGGCGGGTGGATCCTGCTGCTGGCGTTCCTGTTCGCCGCCACCGACGTGGACGCGATCAACGCGGCCAACGGGTTCTCCGGGGCGATCTTCGAATCCGCGTTGACCCCGTTCTTCTTCAAGACGGTCATCATCATCTCCACCATCGGGCAGTTCTTCTGCGGGATGAGCTGTGTGACCTCGATGAGCCGGATGACGTACGCCTTCAGCCGCGACCGCGCGGTGCCCGGCTGGCGGCTGTGGTCGAAGGTCGACCGCAACGGCACCCCGGCCAACGCGATCATCGGGGCGACGCTGGCCGGCCTGGTGCTCACCCTGCCGGCGCTCTACCAGCGCGACGGCGTCCCGGTCGCCTTCTACGCGGTGGTGTCGGTGGCGGTGATCGGCCTCTACCTGTCCTTCGTCATCCCGATCGCGCTGCGGCTGCGCCTCGGCGACCGGTTCGAGCCGGGGCCGTGGACGCTCGGGCGCAAGTACAAGGTGTTCGGCTGGATCGCGGTGGTCGAGATCGTGATCATCTCGGTCTACTTCGTGCTGCCGATCGTGCCGGCCGGGGTGCCCGGCAACCCGGAGTTCAGCTGGTCGGCGGTGAACTACGCGCCGCTGGCCGTCGGCGGGGTGCTGCTCGGGGTCGGCATCTGGTGGTACGCCTCGGCCCGCACGTGGTTCACCGGCCCGCGCCGCACCGTCGACGTACCCGGGCCGGGGTCGCCTGCGGCGGTGGACGCCGCGCGGGTCGACGGGCCGGCCTGACCGCGACTGTCCGGGTCTCACGGTGGGCAGCCCCGGGCGGGGACCTCCGGAAGGAGGGTCCGGCCCGGGGCTGCCCGGTCGCCTGCGGGCGTTTCCGCCGGTGCGGGGCAGGTCAGAGGTTGATGCTGTTGCTGAAGGTGAGCGGAATGAAGCTGGTCGGCCCGCCGTAGGTCCAGGTGATGTAGGCGTCCGCGCCCGTCTTGTACTCGCCGCTGGACCGAGGGTATTCGGTGTCGGCGGTCGTGGTGGTGGTGCTGTAGTTCGTGTGGGTGCCGTACGTGATCTGGGTGCCGTAGCGGAACAGGGCGACCTCGACCTGGGCCGCGTAGACGGGGTAGGTGCACCGGACCGTCGCGAGGCCCTCCTCGCCGCCACCGTACAGGCCGCCGTAGTAGATGAACGGGGTGCTCGGCGTCAGCGTGCAGGTGACAGTTATGGAACCGACGGTTCCCGTTATCGAGGTCGAGGCGAGCGTGCCGTAGGAATTCGCCGACCGGCCGGCGGCTCCGCTGGAAAGGGGAATCAGGTGTCCGGTCGACTCGGCACCGGAGGCGGGTGCTGCCTGGGCCGGGGCGGCCACCGCGAGCACTACGGTGGACAGGGCGATCGCCACCAGGGCGGCGAAGGAGCGGGGCGTGCCACGCAGACGTACTCTCGTCATTACGCGTCCTTTGTGCGTCGTGATGGAGCAGTTCGGGCGGTGCGGAAATACCGTCGGGTGTCACCGGTGCGCCGACCAGCCGTTTTCCCGACGAACGCACCTGCGCATCGCGCGCACCCGCGCAGGTGGTCGACGGAAAAGACGGGCTGGCCATTCGGGAAAGTGTCGAGCGTCGCACCCGATTGGTCAGATTCTGGCAACGCGGCGACTCTCCCGCAAGGTCACTGTGTGATTACGGATAGTTGTGTCGATGGTTTGTCCGAACGGATGAACGGCGTGTCGCCGCAGTTCTTTCCCGCGCGTGCAAGAACTGTTTCCGGGGTGGCGTGCTGCTGCAATTCCCGTCCGGGTCGCCTGGCGTCGGGATGCGGCGGGGAGCACGAGGGCCGGCAGGAACGCCCTCGCCGGACCGGCGCGTCCGGGTGCGCCCCCGCCACCCGCCGGGTGTGGCCGACGACCGGGCCCGGACCGGTCGGCGGACCCCGGGGCGGGGTTTGCCGGGCCGCCCGAACGGGGCATTGACGGTGATCCGCTAGGCCCGGTAGACCTTGGTGATGGAGGCGCACGGATGAGGAAAGCCCCGCTCACGCTGGAACAGCTCCGGGTCGCCGTCGCCGATGGCGAGATCGACACGGTGGTGCTCGCCCTGACCGACATGCAGGGCCGCCTGCAGGGCAAACGGTTCCACGCCCCGTTCTTCCTCGACCAGGTGGTCGCCAACGGCAGCGAGGGCTGCAACTATCTGCTCGCGGTGGACGTCGACATGAACACCGTCGACGGGTACGCCATGTCGAGCTGGGAACGCGGCTACGGCGACTTCGCCATGCGCCCCGACCTGTCCACCCTGCGCCGGATGCCGTGGCAGCCGGGCAGCGTGCTGCTCCTGGCCGACCTGGAGTGGCTCGACGGTTCCGGCCCGGTGGTCGCCTCGCCCCGGCAGATCCTGCGCCGGCAGCTCGACCGGCTGGCCGACCACGGGCTGACCGCGTACGCCGGCACCGAGCTGGAGTTCGTCCTCTACCGCGACTCGTACGAGGAGGCGTGGCGGCGCGGTTACCGCGACCTCACCCCGGCCAACCAGTACAACGTGGACTACTCGCTGCTGGGCACCGCCCGGGTGGAGCCGCTGTTGCGGCGGATCCGCACCGAGATGGCCGGCGCGGGGCTGACCCCGGAGAGCGCCAAGGGCGAGTGCAACCTCGGCCAGCACGAGATCGCGTTCCGTTACGACGAGGCGGTGGCCTGCGCCGACCACCACGTGATCTACAAGAACGGGGCGAAGGAGATCGCCGCCCAGGAGGGCGTGTCGATCACGTTCATGGCCAAGCCCAACGCGCGGGAGGGCAACTCCTGCCACATCCACTTCTCGCTGCGGGACGTCGACGGCCGCTCGGCGATGCTCGGCGACGGGCCGGCGCAGCTCAGCGTCACCGGGCAGCGGGTGCTGGCCGGGCTGCTCGCCACCATGCGCGAGATGAGCGTGTTGTTCGCCCCGAACATCAACTCCTACAAGCGCTACCAGCCCGGCTCGTTCGCGCCGACCGCGCTACGCTGGGGCACCGACAACCGCACCTGCGCGCTGCGGCTGGTCGGCCACGGGCAGGGGATGCGGGTGGAGAACCGGGTGCCCGGCGCGGACGTCAACCCGTACCTGGCCATCGCCGCCCTGGTCGCCGGGGCGGTGCACGGCATCGAGCAGGAGCTGGAGCTGGCCGACGAGTGCACCGGCAACGCCTACGACGACCCGGCCGCCGAGCGCGTCCCACCCACCCTCCGCGACGCCCTGACCCTCTGGCAGAACTCCGACATCGCCCGGTCGGCCTTCGGCGAAGAGGTCCACGCCCACTACGCCAACCAGGCAAAGGTCGAGCTGGCCGCCTTCGACGCCGCGGTAACCGACTGGGAACTGACCCGTGGCTTCGAACGCCTCTGACCCCCACCCCCCGTCTGCGTCGATCTTGGAGTTGTGGTGGACGATGTGTGGCGGTATGTGGTCTATGCGGGCCACCACAACTCCATGATCGACGGGGAAAGGGGTGGGGCGTGACGCGGGTGGTCGATCCGGCCAGCGGGGATGTGGTGGCGGAGGTGGGGGCCACCGGGGCGGGGGAGGTGGATGCGGCTATCTCTCGGGCGGCTGGTGCGTTCGAGGGGTGGTGTCAGGTTGCGCCGGGGGAGCGGGGGCGGGTTCTGCGGCGGTTCGCCGGGCTGGTGGACGCGCACCTGGAGGAGTTGGCCCAGCTGGAGGTGCGTAACGCGGGGCACACCATCGGTAATGCGCGGTGGGAGGCGGGCAACGTCCGTGACGTGCTCGACTACTACGCGGGGGCGCCGGAGCGGCTGACCGGGCAGCAGATCCCGGTGCCGGGCGGGTGGGACGTCACCTTCCACGAACCGCTCGGCGTGGTCGGGGTGATCGTGCCGTGGAACTTCCCGATGCCGATCGCCGCCTGGGGTTTCGCCCCGGCGCTGGCCGCTGGCAACACGGTCGTGCTCAAACCGGCCGAGTTGACCCCGCTGACCGCGCTGCGCCTGGCGGAGTTGGGGCGCGAAGCCGGCCTGCCGGAGGGGGTGTTCACCGTGCTGCCCGGCCGGGGCGACGTGGTCGGCGAACGGTTCGTCACCCACCCGGCCGTGCGGAAGGTCTGCTTCACCGGCTCGACCGAGGTGGGCACCCGGATCATGGCCGGCTGTGCCGCCCAGGTGAAGCGGGTCACCCTGGAGTTGGGCGGCAAGAGCGCCAACCTGGTCTTCGCCGACGCCGACCTGGAGAAGGCGGCGGCCACCGCGCCGTACGCCGTGTTCGACAACGCCGGGCAGGACTGCTGCGCCCGCTCCCGGATCCTGGTCCAGCGCCCGGTCTACGACCGGTTCCTGGAGTTGCTCGAACCGGCGGTGCAGGCGCTGCGGGTGGAGGACCCGGCCGCCGAGACCGCCGAGATGGGCCCGCTGATCTCCGCAGCCCACCGGGACCGGGTCGCCGGCTACGTCGACGGCGCGACTGTCGCGTTTACCGGCACCCGCCCCGACGGCCCCGGCTTCTGGCACGCCCCGACGGTGCTGCTCGCCGACTCCCCGGCCGACCGGCACTGGCGGGAGGAGATCTTCGGGCCGGTCGTCTCGGTGCTCCCCTTCGACGACGAGGCCGACGCGGTCCGGCTCGCCAACGACACCGAGTACGGCCTGTCCGGCTCGATCTGGACCCGGGACGTCGGGCGGGCGCTGCGGCTGGCCCGCGCGGTGCAGGCCGGCAACCTGAGCGTCAACTCGCACTCCTCGGTGCGCTACTGGACCCCGTTCGGTGGGATGAAGCGTTCCGGGCTCGGCCGTGAGCTGGGACCGGACGCGCTGCACGCCTTCACCGACGTCAAGAACGTCTTCATCAGCACAGAGGAGTGAGGCGCGTGCAGGGTCGGCTACAGGACCGGGTCGCCGTGGTGACCGGGGCGGGCAGCGGGATCGGGTTGGCCACCGTGCGGCGGTTCGCCGCCGAGGGGGCCCGGGTGGTCTGCGTCGACATCGACGACGAGGCCGGTGGACGGGCCGCCGAGGAGGTCGGCGGCGAGTACGTGCACACCGACGTCGCCGACGAGGCGGCCGTGCGGGACCTCTTCGACGGGGTCGTGCAGCGGCACGGCCGGGTCGACGTGGCGTTCAACAACGCCGGCATCTCCCCACCCGACGACGACTCGATCCTCGACACCGGGCTGGACGCCTGGGAACGGGTGCTGCGGGTCAACACCACCAGCGTCTACCTGTGCTGCAAGTACGCGATTCCGCACATGCGCCGGCAGGGCAAGGGTTCGATCATCAACACCGCCTCGTTCGTGGCGCTGATGGGGGCGGCCACCTCGCAGATCGCGTACACCGCGAGCAAGGGCGGGGTGCTGGCGATGACCCGGGAGCTGGGCGTGCAGTTCGCCCGGGAGGGCATCCGGGTCAACGCGCTCTGCCCCGGCCCGGTCGCGACCCCGCTGCTGATGGAGTTGTTCGCCGCCGACCCGGAGCGGGCCGCCCGTCGGCTGGTGCACGTGCCGATGGGCCGGTTCGGCGCACCGGAGGAGATCGCCGCCGCGGTGGCGTTCCTGGCCAGCGACGACGCGTCGTTCATGACCGCCGCGCAGTTCGTGGTCGACGGCGGCATCACCGGCGCGTACGTCACCCCGCTGTGACCGGTTCCGCCCGGCCCGGCCCGGTCGGCGACCACCCCGGCCACCCGCCGGCCCGCGCACTCCGGCCTGCGGGGACCGGCCGGCGGGCGCGTCCGCTGATCGGCATCACCGGGTACGTCGAGCCGGCGAGCTGGGCGGTCTGGCGGGACGTGCCGGCGTCGCTGATCCCGCAGGCGTACGTCCGCTCGGTGACCGCCGCCGGGGGCCGGGCCGTGGTGCTGCCCCCGGACGACCTGGACGCCGACGTGGTGGACGTGCTCGACGGGTTGCTGCTGGCCGGCGGCGCGGACGTCGGCCCGCAGCGCTACGGCCAGCCGGTGGACCCGCGTACCGAGCCCCGCCCCGACCGGGACGCCGGGGAGTCGGCCCTGCTGGCTGCCGCCCTCGCCGTGGACCTGCCGGTGCTGGGGGTGTGCCGGGGGATGCAGTTGCTGGCCGTCGCGTACGGCGGGTCGTTGCACCAGCACCTGCCGGACGTGGTGGGTCACGACCGGCACCGCCCCGCCCCGGGGGTGTACGGGGCGCATCCGGTGCGGTTCGCGTCGGGGACCCGGACGGCGTCGGTGCTGGCCGGGGTGGACCGGGTCAACTCGTACCACCACCAGGCGGTGGCCGATCCGGGGCGGCTCACGGTCACCGGCTGGGCCGACGACGAGGTGGTGGAGGCGGTGGAGGACCCGGCGCGACGGTTCCTGCTCGGGGTGCAGTGGCATCCGGAGAACGACGACGACCCGCGCCCGGTGACCGCCCTGGTGAGGGTGGCCCGGGACCGCTGACGCTTCCTGCCAGGTGGGAAAGCTGTCTCGAAATGCGGTCGGCAGCGGGAGGATGGCCGCATGGGGACCGTGTATCCGGCGCTGGACGGGCGACTGCGGGAGTTCGTCGAGGCGCAGCCGATGTTCTTCGTCGCCACCGCGCCCACCGGCGGCGACGGGCACGTCAACCTCTCCCCCAAGGGCATGCGGGGCACCTTCGTCGTGCTCGGCCCGCACCGGGTGGCCTGGCTCGACTACCACGGCAGCGGCGCGGAGACGATCGCTCACCTGCGGGACAACGGCCGGATCACGCTGATGTTCTGCGCCTTCGACGGCCCACCGAAGATCGTCCGACTGCACGGGCGGGGCGTCGCCACCCCGGTCACCGACCCCGGCTTCGCGGCCCTGCTGGCCGACTTCCCCGAGCCGCCCGACGTGCACGCCGTCCGCGCGGTGATCGGGGTCACGGTGCAACGGGTCAGCGACTCCTGCGGCTACGCGGTGCCCCTGATGGACTATCGCGGCGACCGCGACCTGTTGCTCACGTCACACTCCCGACGGACCGCCGAGGATCTGGTCACCTACCGCGCGACCAAGAACGCAGCCAGCATCGACGGACTCCCGGTCTTCTGAGCCCACCCCCTCACCGTGCGCTGTCGGGCAGATGACGGCAGGATGAGGCACGAGTTACCAGCGTCCGTCCGAACCCGTGCGTTACGTTCCTGATCCGTCGGGGTAGAAGACGGACGCGACCGGCGTCAGCCGAGGCGTTCTGGGGGGCACGACCGGCCGAAGCAGGGGGCGCGGATGAGCTCGGCCCGTGGGGGCGAGGACGGACGAGGGCTGTCCGCCCTGTCCGCCGATCGCACACTCCCGCCCTGGCTGGCCGGGGCGTTCACGGCGGGCGGCGAGATGGGTCGCCGGCTGCGCGGGCACGACTGGTCGGACAACCCGCTCGGCCCCCCGGACACCTGGCCGGCGGCGCTGAGCCACGCCATCGGCATGATGCTCTCCTCGCGGGCCCAGATCGTGCTGTTCTGGGGCCCCGACCAGCTGGCCTTCTACAACGACACCTACCGGCCCACCATCGGCGACAAGCACCCGCAGGCGCTCGGCCGGCCGGCCCGGGAGCACTGGGCGGAGACCTGGGACGTGCTCGGCCCCCTGCTCGACGGGGTACGCCGTACCGGCGAGTCCTACCGGGGGGAGAACCACCCGTTCCTGCTCGACCGGCACGGCTTCGTCGAGCAGGTCTACTTCGACATCTCCTACGACCCGATCCGGGACGACGACGGCAGCGTCAACGGTGTCTTCTGCTTCGTCAACGAGACCACCGGGCGGGTCATCGGGGAACGCCGGCTGCGGGCCCTGGCCGAACTCGGCTCCCGGCTCGGCGCGGCGCGCAGCATGACCGAGCTGGGGCAGGCCACCGCCGCCGTGCTCGACGGGCACCGGGCCGACGTTCCGTTCGCCCTGATCTATCTCACCGACGAGACCGGTCGGCCGGTGCCGGCCGGGGTCAGCGGCGTCGACCCGGACCAGGTGCCGGCCGAGTTGCCGGCGGTGCTGTCCCGGGTCGCCGCCGGTGGGGCCGGCACCGAGATCGAGGTGGCCGACCTGTTCGGTGCGGTACCGGACGGCGTCGCCGAGCGGGCCCTGGTGCTGCCGCTGACGGCCACCAGCGAGCCCGCCGGGGCACTGGTCGTCGGCCGTTGCTCCCGCCTGCCGTGTAACGACGAGTACCGCGACTTCGTCGGCCTGATCGCCGCGCAGGTGTCCCGGGTGGTCGGCCAGCAGCGGGCGTACGAGCAGGAGCGGGCGCGCGCCGCCGAACTGGCCGCGCTGGACCGTGCCAAGACCAACTTCTTCGCCAACGTCAGCCACGAGTTCCGTACCCCGCTGACCCTGGTCCTCGGCCCGCTGGAGGACATGCTGGCCGATCCGACGCTGCCCACGGCGCACCTCGACCGGCTGACCGTCATGCACCGCAACGCGCTGCGCCTGCTCAAGCTGGTCAACACGGTGCTCGACTTCTCCCGGCTGGAGTCCGGCCGGCTGGCCGCCCACTACCAGCCCACCGACCTCGCCGAATACACCTCCCGGCTGGCCAGCACCTTCCGCTCCGCGACCCAGCGGGCCGGGCTGCGGCTCGTGGTCGACTGCCCGCCGCTGCCCGCGCCGGTCTTCCTGGACCGGGACATGTGGGAAAAGATCGTCTTCAACCTGCTCTCCAACGCGCTGAAGTTCACCTTCGACGGCGAGATCCGGGTCCGGGTGGTCGCCGTCGCCGGCGCGGCGCGGCTGGAGGTGACCGACACCGGGGTCGGCATCGCCGCCGGGGAGGTCCCGCACGTCTTCGAGCGGTTCCACCGGGTGCCGGGGGTGCGCTCGCGTACCCACGAGGGCACCGGGATCGGCCTGGCCCTGGTGCGTGAACTGGTCGACATGCACGGCGGCGCGGTGGCCGCCACCAGCCGGGTCGACCACGGCACCACCTTCACCGTGACCGTCCCGTTCGGTTCGGCGCACCTGCCGCCCGACCGGGTCGCCTCCGCCGCGCCGCTACCCACCACCGAGTCGTCACAGGCGTCGCTCTACGTCGCGGAGACCGCCCTGTGGACCGACGGGTCCGACCCGGCCGGCGACGGGCGGTCCGCTCCGGTCACCGGCGACCCGGGCCGGGCGGGCCGGGTCCTGCTCGCCGACGACAACGCCGACCTGCGCGAACACGTCACCCGGCTGCTCAGCCCCGAGTACGAGGTGGTGGCCGTACCGGACGGCGTGGTGGCCCTCCAGGAGGCCACCGGGAGCCCGTTCGACCTGGTGCTCACCGACGTGATGATGCCCCGGCTGGACGGTTTCGGCCTGGTCACCGCGTTGCGGGCCGACCCGCGCACCCGGCACGTGCCGATCGTGCTGCTCTCCGCGCGGGCCGGGTCCGCCGAAGCGGTCGCCGGCCTGTCGGTCGGGGCCGACGACTACCTCACCAAGCCGTTCTCCGGGGCGGAGCTGATCGCCCGGGTCCGGGCCAACGTCCAGCTGGGTCAGCTGCGGGGGCAGATCATCCGCCGGCTGCGGGCGCTCGCCGACGCCGCCGTGGCGGTCAACACCGCGAAGTCGACCGCCGAGGTGGTCCAGGTCGCCGCCCGGCACGCCCTGCGCCTGGCGGAGGCGGCCCGGGTGTCGGTCACCACGGTCACCGGCGCGCGGCACGAGGCCGACGGCGGCGGCAGGGCGCCCGACCAGCCGTCCCAGGTACTGCCGTTGACCGGCACCACCGGTGGGCAGCTCGGCGAGCTGCGGGTCTGGCGTCGCGAGGGCGACGGCACCGACCAGGCGGCCGTCGCGGAACTGGCCCGGCTGGTCGGGGTACGACTGGAGAACGCCCAGCTCTACGAGGCCGAACACCGGATCGCCACCACCCTGCAGCACAGCCTGCTGCCCCGGTCGCTGCCCCAACTGCCCGGAGCGGTGGTGGCCAGCCGCTACCTGCCCGGCAGCACCGACGTCGAGGTCGGCGGCGACTGGTACGACGTGATCGGCATCGGCGACGACGAGGTGGTGCTGGTCATCGGCGACGTGGTCGGCAAGGGGGTCGGGGCCGCCGCGGCGATGGGTCAGCTGCGCAACGGCCTGCGGGCGTACCTGCTGGAGGGTTACGACCCGGGGCAGTCGTTGACCCGGCTCAACCGGCTGGTCGGCTCGACCGAACGGCAGTCGTTCGCCACCGTGTTCTGCCTCTCCTTCTCTCCCCGCACCGGCCGGCTGCGGTACGCCAGCGCCGGTCATCCGTCCCCCCTGCTGATCCGAGGAGACGACGTGGCATTTCTGCACGAGCGGGCCCTGGGGCCGCCGATCGGTGCGATCGCCGGCACCGACTTCCGTACCGTCGAGGGTGAACTCGCCCCCGGCGGTCGGCTGTTGCTCTACACCGACGGGCTGATCGAGGACCGGCATGCCGGCATCGACGCGGCGCTGGCCCAGCTGCGGGCGGACGCCGGCACCGGCGGTGAGCACGTCACCGACCTGGTGGACGCGGTGGTGCAACGGGTCGACGGGCGCAACCGGCACGACGACGTGGCGGTGCTGGCGCTGGAAGCCGCCGAGCTGAACCGCTTCACCCTGCGGCTGCCCGCCGACCCGACCCGGCTCAGCGTGCTGCGCAAGCGGCTGGAGGACTTCCTGGTGGCGCACGGGGTGGGGGAGAACGACCTGTTCGACCTGATCGTCGCCGTCTCCGAGGCCGCCGCCAACGCCATCGAGCACCCGGTCGCGCCGGTGGAGCCGACGATCGGGGTCGAGGTGTCGATCGTCGACCACACGGTGGTGGCGACGGTGCGGGACAGCGGTCGCTGGCGCGAGTCGACCGGGGCCGGGTTCCGGGGCCGGGGCCTCGCGTTGATCGAGGCGCTGGGCGAGCTGACGGTACGTCGTACCGCGGAGGGGACCGAGGTGTCGCTGCGCCGCCGGCTGGCCGACTGAGCCGGCCCGGCGCGGCCCCGGGTCAGACCGGGCGCAGCCACTCCTGGTGGCCGAGGCCGGAGATCTCCAACACCCGGTTGACCTGCCGGGACGGGAACACCGTCAGGGCGCCGGGAAACCGGCGGGCGAGCTGGACCACCGCGTGGATGGCGGCGGAGTCGAAGAAGGTCACCGCGCGCAGATCCAGGGTGACCTGCCGGGCCGGCTCCCGCAGTGCGGTCTGCACCATGGTGTCGGCGGTGGCCATGTCGACCTCACCGGTCACCGTGACGTGGACGTGGTCACCTGCCAGCTCCGCGCTCGCGGAGAAAACGGGAGGTACGCCCCCTAGATCCACGAAGCCACAATGGCACAGCCCGGTGGGCACGGCAACAACCGACGGGTCGGCCACGCCACGGCCCGCCGACCGCCCGGAGATAGGCTGTCGTCATGACCGTTCGTGCCCCGCTCACCCCAGGCACGCTCTCCCCCTGGCGAGCGGTGCCTGGCCACATCGCCCGACCGGAGTACGTGGGCAAGAAGCAACCCCAGCAGTGGCGCGGCTCGCACGTGCAGACCCCGCAGACCATCGAGAAGATGCGGGTCGCCGGCCGGTTGGCGGCGCAGGCCACCCAGCTCGCCGGTGAACACTGCAAGCCGGGGGTGACCACCGACGAGATCGACCGGGTGGTGCACGAGTTCCTCGTCGACCACGACGCCTACCCCTCGACGCTGGGCTACAAGGGCTTCCCCAAGTCCTGCTGCACCAGCGTCAACGAGGTCATCTGCCACGGCATCCCCGACTCCACCGTGCTCGCCGACGGCGACATCGTCAACGTCGACGTCACCGCCTACCTCGACGGGGTGCACGGCGACACCGACGCCACCTTCTGCGTCGGCGAGGTCAGCGAGGAGGCCCGGCTGCTTGTCGAACGCACCCACGAGGCGATGATGCGGGGCATCCGGGCGGTCCGCCCCGGCCGGCAGATCAACGTGATCGGCCGGGTCATCGAGTCGTACGCCAAGCGGTTCGGTTACGGGGTGGTGCGCGACTTCACCGGCCACGGCATCGGCGAGGCATTCCACAGCGGCCTCTACGTGCCGCACTACGACAGCCCCCGGCCCACCGACATCATGGAGCCGGGGATGACCTTCACCGTCGAGCCGATGATCACCCTCGGCACCTACCAGTACGACATGTGGGACGACGGGTGGACGGTCGTCACCAAGGACCGGAAGTGGACGGCCCAGTTCGAACACACCATCGTCGTCACCGACGACGGTCACGAGATCCTCACCCTGCCGTGACCGACACCCCGGCCGCCCTGCGGGAGGCCCACCACGCGGACGTGTCCGGCGGTTGGCTGCGGCCTGCCGTCTTCGGCGCGATGGACGGGCTGGTCACCAACATCGCGCTGATCGCCGGCGTCGGCGGCGGCGGGGTGTCCGCGCACAGCATCGTGCTCACCGGCACCGCCGGCCTGGTCGCCGGTGCCATCTCGATGGGCCTGGGCGAATACACCAGTGTCCGCTCGGCCAACGAGCAGGTCGCCGCCGAGGTGGCCAAGGAGCGCCGCGAGCTGGAACGCCACCCGGAGGCGGAGGCCCGCGAGCTGTCCGACGCCTGGGTGGCCCGGGGCCTGCCCCGCGACCTGGCCAACCAGGTCGCCGAGGCGGTACGCCGCAACCCGGAGGAGGCGCTGCGGGTGCACGTCCGGGAGGAGTTGGGCGTCGACCCCGACGAACAACCCAGCCCCTGGGCGGCGGCGATCTCGTCGTTCCTCTGCTTCTCCGTCGGTGCGCTGATCCCGCTGCTGAGCTACCTGCTCGGCTCCACCAGCCTGGCGTTGGCGCTCGCCGTCGGCGGGGTGGGGCTCTTCGTGGCCGGTGCGGTCGTGGCCCGGTTCACCCACCGCCCGTGGTGGGCGGGTGGGCTGCGGCAGCTGCTGCTGGGCGTGGCGGCGGCCGGCGCGACCTACCTGATCGGGATGCTCATCGGGGTCCAGGGCGGTCTCGGCTAGACCGTCGCCGCCGGCAGGGTCGTTCGTCGCGGCCGGCCCGTTGATCCGCCGGTGCCCGGTGCCCGGTGCCCGGTGCCCGGCCTGGTGCCTGGTGCCCGGCTCAGCGGGTGAGCAGGTCGTCCACCGTGCCGTCGACCGGACGGCCCCGGGCGGCCAACTCCTCGGCCTGCCCGGTGAGCACCCGACCCACCTCGGTCATGTCCGCGCCGGCCAACCCGGTACGCCGCACCGCGTCACCCGGGTCCCGGAAGTAGGTGCGGCTGAGCAGGCCGCTGACCGTGGCCGCCGCCAACCGGGCCTCGCCCAGCATCACCAGCGCCTGATCGGTCTCGTACCACTCGGCGAGCCGGGCCGCCCGGGCGTGCGCCGCCCAACCCCGGAACCAGGCGTCCCGGGCGGCGGTGCTGAACTCCGCCGGCCGGGCCCGCGCCAACCGGCCCAGGTGCTCGTCGCGCAGGGTGCGCAGCCAGCCGGTCGGGTCGTACAGCGCGACGGTGGTGACGTAGCGGTCGGCGGTCAGCGGCCAGGCCGGGGTCAGCGTCCGGGCCCGCCGCAGGTGCTCGTCGGCGTCGGTGACGGTCAACTCGACAAGCACCCCGTCGATCCGTCGGGTCGACGTCGGCGGCCCACCGCCCACCCGGTAGGTGACCAGCAGCAGCCCGACCTCGGCGTCCCCACCACCGTCGTCGTCGCCGTGCGCCAACGGCCCGTGTACGGCCACCGCGAGGACGTCCGCCGGGAAGCGTCGCCGCGCCGCGTCGGCCGTCCGCCCGGCGACCTGCCAGCGCGGATCGTCCAGGTCCACCCCGGCCGCCGGCTCCGGCCCGGTCACGGCAGGTCGGCACCGGTCGGGACCAGCCGGAAGATGTGGATCTCCCGGCCACCGGCCCGCTGCACGTACGTGCGGTACGCCGGCCACTCGGTGACCAGCAACTGCCAGAGCCGCTCCCGCTCGGCCCCGGTGGCCAGATCGGCCCGCACGGTGAGCCGACGGCCCTTGACGGCCACCTCCGCCCGGGGCCGGGCACGCAGGTTGAGCACCCAGCCCGGCTGGCGCGGCTGGCCCCAGTTGGAACCGATCACCACGAAACCCTCGCCGTCCGGCACGTACAGCAGGGGGTTGCTGCGCGGCAGGCCGGAGCGGTGCCCGGTGGTCGTGATGATCAGCGAAGGGACCAGGCCCAGCGCGACCACCCGACCCCGGGTGAGCCGCCCGACCATCCGGTCGACGGGGACCAGGAGGCGCATGGTGGCACCGAACCACTCGTGGTGACCGAGCCGGCGGGTGAGGGTTCCGATGACGGGCACCCGGACAGTCTGCCTGGTCGACGCGGTGTCCGCACCCACCGACCCGGCCACCGGCTCCCGGCGGGCCGCTCAGTCCAAGCGGCGTTCGACCGCGAGGCGGGACCGGGTGAACAGACCGGCACCGAGCATCGCCACCAGCGGCACCACCACCAGCACACCGAGGGTCTGCCAGGGCACCACCACCGGGTACGGCGACTGGGCCGGCCAGGTCTGCGCATACTGGCGGTTCATCGAGGTCAGGATGATCAGGGCGGAGCCGAGCCCGGCCGCGATGCCGAGCACCGAGCCGACCACGGCGATCACCCCGGCCTGGCAGAGCGACAGCACCCGGCGTACCCGGGGACTGGCCCCCACCGCGGCGAGCGTGGACAGGTCCCGGCGGCCCTCCGCCGCGGCGAGACCGGTTGCCACCCCGGCCGCGCCCAGGGTGATCAGCCCGGCGCCGGCGGCCAGCAACAGCAGCACCGGCCGCTGCTGCGAGCGGGGCGGACCCTGTTCGATCTGCACCGACACCGGCAGCAACGGCCGCAGGGCGGTGACCACCCGGTCGAGCTGTGCGGTGGTCGGCGTGGTCCGGGTGTCGACGGCGAAACCGGCCGGCTCCGTGCGCAGGCCGACCCGGGCGGCGGCGGCGGGGGAGAGCACCATCCGGTCGACCGGCAGCCCGTCGCGCAGCAGGTGACCGGGGAGGGTGACGCTGGTCGCCACCGACGGGCGGGAGCCGCCGACCCACCGTTCGACCCGGATCGTCACCTGACCGTCGACCAGGTAACGGGGATCGGTCACCACCACGCCACCGGCGCGCAGCACGACGGCCGCCGCCGCCACCTCGGCCGCCGGCGCACCGCTGAGCACCCCCAGGACGGCGCCGTCGTCCACCATGGCGGGCAGGTAGAAGCCGCTGACGATGCGGACCGGCGGGACGCAGCGCGGGTCGGCCAGCGCCGCACGGCGGACCTCGGCCGTACCGTAGGACTCCGCGTCGTACGGGCAGGCCCGGTCCTCGGGCAGCACCGGCGTGACCGTGCAGTAGTCCTCCGGGCGCTGCGGCTCGACGCAGCTGGGCACCGCCACCGGCAGCACCGCGTCGGTGCCCAACTCGGCCCGGACCCGCTCGGTGATCAGCGGTAACGGGGGCAGCGGGCCGGTGCCGTCCCGGTCGGCGCGCAGCAGCAGCACCTGGCCCGGCGGCATCCCCGGTTGCCAGTCGGCCCGGTCGCGGGCGTCGTTGCTGGCCACGTATACGCCCAGGGCGACGCTGCCGGCGACGGCGGCCATCACCGCGGAGATGGCCGGGGCGGCCGACGAGCGGTTGCGGCTGGCGTCGCGCAGCGCGATACGGGGCGCGGGCGGCAGCAGCGGACCGAGCCGGGCCAGCAGACCGATCAGGGTGGGCGTGCAGAAGACCAGGCCCAGCTCACCCAGGACCAACCCGGCGAGGATCACCGGGGTGTCGCCCCTCGTGGCACCCAGGGCGGCGGCCCCGCTGCCCAGCGCGGTCAGCGCCACCCCGAGGAGCAGCCAGCGGCGGCGGTGCGGGGGTGCGGTCCGGCGACCGGCCAACCCGGCCGCCACGTCCTGTCGGGCCGCGGCCAGCGCCGGGGCGAGCGCGGCCAACACCCCGGCCAGCACCGCGACCGCCGCGATCGCGACGAGTGCCGCCGGGAAGACCCGGTAGCCCCCGCTGCGCGCCCCCAGCAGGTGCTCCTCGACCAGCGACCGACCGGCGAGCGCGGCGGTTACCCCGAGCAGCAGCCCGCACGCCGCCCCGAGCCCACCGAGGACCACCCCGTCGGCGAGCACGATCCGCCGTAGGTGCACCGGATCACCGCCGGCCACCGCGACCAGCGCCAGGTCCCGCCGCCGCCGCCGGACCCCCACCGCGAAGGCCGGGCCGACAAGCAGGACGACCTCCAGCAGACCGAGACCGCCGACCAGCACCGTGTTGCTCGCCAGCACCGGATCGGGCAGGTTGAGCGCCGACCCGTCGGGGGACCGGGCACCCGGCACCGGGTCCCGGGCGCTGACCAGGATGCCGTGCGCATTGAGCCGGTCCACCAGCGCGGCGTCCAACGGGCCGGGAAGGTCGACCAGCCAGCTCTCGTCGTAGCTCCGCCCGTCCCGGGACGACCCGGTCGGCGTCAGGGCGGCGATCTCCCCGAGCTGGTCGGGGAACTCCACCACACCGACCACCCGCCACCGGCGGGTGCCGTCGGCCGCGTCGACCGACCCGCCCACCCGTACGCCCATCCGGGCGGCGGCCTGCGCGCTGACCGCGACCTCGTCGGGTGCGGTGGGGACCCGCCCGGACCGCAGGCGCACCATCGAGCGGGCCAGCGGGTCCGTCAGGTCCAACGCCCGACCGTCGATGGTCCTGGTCCGGTCGCCGATCCGCACCTCGAACGGCACCCACCAGGTGACCCGGCTGGTCCGGCTGCCGGCCGGCAGGAGCGCCTCGACCTCCGCCCGACCCACCGGCCGTTCCCGGGTCACCAGCTCACCCGTGCGGGCCCAGTTCGTGTCCCCCCGGGAGTCCTGGTGGAGTGGGTTCTCCGCCACCCAGTGCAGCTCGACGTCGGCGGCACCGACCCGCTGGACGAAACTCTCCTCCGGGGTGAGGTCGGCCATGTCGTAGGTGACCGCGACGAAGCTCAGCACCAGTACCGGCAGCGCGATCATCGTCAGCACCAGCGCGGTGCGCCCCCGCGCCCGCCAGGCCTCCCGCCGGGCGATCCGCAGCGCGGCCCGCCAGGACCCGAGCGTCCCGGCGAGCCGACCGGGCAGTCCCACCGGGCCCCCCGCGTCGGGGCGGGCCGGCCGGGTCGCGCTGCCGGCTCGTGCCGGTCGGGCCGGGTTCTCGGGGTGAGCGGGCCCGGCCGGGTTGTCGGGCCCGGCCGGGTGAGTGGGGCCGGCCGGGTTGTCGGGCCGGGTCGGGTGAGTGGGGCGGGCCGGGTCGTCGGGGCGGGCCGGTGGGGTGCGGGCGGACAGACCGTCGGGGCCGGAGGGTCCCTCCGGGTGGGGCGGGGCGCTCACCGGCCGATTCCGGAGAGCAGGTGCTCGACCCCGGCCAACGGCGCGGTGGAGTCGACCATGACACCGTCGCGGAGGAAGACCACCCGGTCGGCCCAGCCCGCGTGCCGAGCCTCGTGGGTCACCAACACCCCGGCCGCCCCCGCGTCGACCCGGCGGCGCAGCAGGTGCAGCACGGCCTCCCCGGTCTGCGAGTCCAGCGCCCCGGTCGGCTCGTCGGCCAGCACCAACCGCCGCTCACCGACCAGCGCCCGCGCGATCGCCACCCGCTGCTGCTGCCCCCCGGACATCTGGTCGGGGAAGCGCGCACCGAGCCCGCCCAGGCCGACCTCCTCCAGCGCCGCCAGGGCCGCCCGCCGGGCCTGCCGTACGCCGACCCCGTCGAGTTCCAACGGGAGGGCCACGTTCTCCGCGGCGGTGAGGCTGCCGAGCAGGTTCAGATCCTGGAAGACGTAGCCGATCCGACGACGGCGCAACCGGGCCAGCCCCCGCCCGTCGAGCGTGCCGAGGGCCTCCCCCTCGACCAGTACCTCCCCGCCGGTCGGCCGGTCGAGCCCACCGGCCAGGGTGAGCAGGGTCGACTTGCCCGAGCCGGAGGGACCCATCACGGCCACCAGCTCGCCCGGTCGTACCGTGAGGCTCACCCCGCGCAGCGCGTGCACGGCGGCCTCCCCGCCCCCGTGGGTGCGGTGGACGTCGCGCAGTTCGAGCACCGCGCCGTCGTCCGGGCCGGTCACCGGTGTGCCTCCTCGTCGGCCCGCTCCACCACCTCCGGCGGTGACCCGCTGCGGGCTGTGGGGGCCGCCGGCTGGTGCCGGACCAGGCTGGTCTCGCAGTGGTCGAGCCAGCGGATCTCCGCCTCGGCCTGGAACATCATCGCGTCCAGCACCAGTCGCCAGGGCAGGTCCTCCGGCCGGTCGCTGGTGTACTTGAGCCGGGTCAGCTCCTGCAACGTGCGCATGGTCGCGCCACGCTGGGTCTGCACCACCGCCCGCACGTCCACCCCGGGGGTGGTCAACGCCAGGGCCAGCTTGATGGACAGCTCGTCGCGGGGGCGGTCGTTGCGGCTGATCGGGGTGACGAACCACAGCGCCAGGTCCGCCCGCCCGGCGTCGGTGATCTCGTACGGCCGCTGCCCGCCCTCGTGCTCGGGCAGCGAGCGGACCAGGCCGTCGCGTTCCAGCCGGTTGAGGGTGGTGTAGACCTGACCGATGTTCAGCGGCCAGGTCGAGCCGGTCGACTCCTCGAACGCGGCCCGGAGCTGGTAGCCGTACATCTGGCCGCGCTCCAGCAGGGCGAGCAGGCCGTGACGGATGGACATGCGACGGAGTATGCATACCCCGTATGCGGACCGCAACCGCAGGGTACGGGCGGTGGGTCAGGTGGGACTGCCGGGGAACGGGACGGTCAGTGGGGTGAGGCCCGCGCTGCGCCGCCAGCGGGTGGCCCGTACCGCGCAGTCGGTCAGCGCGTTGAGCGCCCGGGTGCGGTCCGCGCCGGTGGTGACCGGCAGCGCCGCCCGCCAGAACGCCGCGGTGCGCTCCTCCACCTGCACCGCCAGCCGCAACGCGGCGGCCCGGTCGGTGACCGGGAACGGCAGGGCGTAGCCGGCCTGGTCGGGGGGGACGGTGCCGCCGGTGGCGCTGAGCTGGAGCACCAGCGCGTCGCGTCGGGACCGGTGGGCCGCCTCGGCGGTGCGGGCCGCCCGCCGGTCGGCGTCGGTGAGTCGTACCCCGATCGGACCGTAGGCGTAGATCGCGGCGTACTCGGCGGCCAACGCCCCGGCGAGCGCGTCGCCGGGGGTGGCGGGGGCGGTGCGGCGGTTCACTTCAGTGCCTCCAGGTGGGTGGCCCGGGCGGCGGCGATCGAACCGAGCAGTGCGGCCCGGTCACCCGGCGCGGCGGCGCACGCCTTGGCCGCGTTGTCCCGGCCGCTCTGCTCGGCGGTCCGCAACCCGGCCAGGAGGGCGCTGCGGGTGCCTTCCCCGGCGCTCGGAGCCGGTGTCGCCGGACCGGACGGCCCGGGGCGGCCGATCAGCCGGCGCAGCTCGTCGGCGTGCGCCGTGTGCGCCTCGGCGATCGGGGTGAGCCGGTCGGCGAGCCCCGGGTCGGCGGCGATCGCGGCCCGGTGCCGGGCGGCCAGTGCCCGGGCCTCGTCCGCCAGGGGTTCCAGCGGGTCGGGCGGCGGGCTGGGCTCGTCCCGGTCGAACAGCGCACAACCGGTCAGCGGCACCGTGGCGGCACCGACCGCCAGAAGTGCGCCGGAGCGCAGCACCGTACGTCGGGATTGCCCCGTTCCGTCGGGGTGTGTCGTCGTTCTGCCCGTGGCCACCGGACAAGTCAACACCATCCGCGCCGACCGCCGGGCGACCGCCGTCGGTGCGCCGCCGGGGCCGCCGTCCCGGCGGCGCGTTACGCTCTGCGCAGCCACCGGCGCTGCCGCCCCGGTGGCGTCCCGGCGTGCCGGTCCGACGACCGCAGCCGACCAGCAGGAGGGTGCCCAGATGACGCAGCGTGGCCGTGCCACCCGGCCGACGGCGCCGGCGGGACGATCCCGTCGCACCGACGGCGCCCGGGGCGGGGACCGTGCGGGCGCATCCCGGGGCGACCTGGCCGCCCGGCGTACCAGATTGCGCGACGTGATCGCCCCGGTGGTCACGGAGGCGGGCTACGACCTGGAGGACGTCTCCGTGTCCCGGGCCGGCCGGCGGCACGTGGTCCGGGTGATCGTGGACGCCGACGGCGGGATCAACCTGGACGCCGTCGCGGACGTCTCCCGGGTGGTCTCGGCGGCGCTGGACGCGGCCGAGGAGTCCGGCGGGGACATCGTGGCGGGGGAGTACCAGCTGGAGGTCAGCTCCCCCGGGGTGGACCGCCCGTTGACCCTGCCCCGGCACTGGCGACGCAACGCCGGCCGGCTGGTGAAGGTGACCGTCCGGGTCGAGCGGCCCGACGCGCAGCCCACGGTGGACCGTCAGGTCACCGGCCGGGTGGTGGCGGCCGACGACGAGCGTGTGGTGCTGGAGACCGAAGCCGGCCGGGTGGAACACCGCTACGCCGAGCTCGGCCCCGGCCGGGTGCAGGTCGAGTTCAACCGCCTCGACGAGATCGACGAGGCGGACGAGTTCGACGGCGCCGACGAAGACGACGAGATCGGCGACGACGAACACGCCGCCGACGATGACGACGATGATGTGGAGGACGAGGAGAGGTGAACATCGACCTCGCGGCGCTGCGCGCACTGGAGCGCGAGCGGGAGATCCCGTTCGACACGATCCTCGCGGCGATCGAGACCGCGTTGCTGACCGCCTACCGGCACACCGACGGCGCCGAGTCGCACGCCCGGGTGGAGATCGACCGTAAGAACGGGGCCGCCCAGGTCTACGCCCAGGAGCTGGACGACGACGGCAGTGTGGTGCGGGAGTGGGACGACACCCCGCACGACTTCGGCCGGATCGCGGCGATGACCGCCAAGCAGGTGATCCTCCAGCGGTTGCGGGAGGCCACCGACGAGGTGCACTTCGGTGAGTACGTCGGCCGCGACGGTGACCTGGTCACCGGCGTGGTGCAGGCGCACGAGGCGCGCAGCGAGAAGGGCATCGTCAGCGTCGACCTCGGCAAGCTGGAGGGTGTGCTGCCGCAGTCCGAGCAGGTGCCCGGCGAGCGTTACCACCACGGCGAGCGGATCCGCTGCGTGGTGGTGCACGTGACCAAGGGGATGCGTGGGCCGCAGATCACCCTGTCGCGGTCCCATCCGGCGCTGGTGAAGAAGCTCTTCGCGCTGGAGGTGCCGGAGATCGCCGACGGCACGGTGGAGATCGGGGCGATCGCCCGTGAGGCAGGTCACCGCACCAAGATCGCCGTGCGCTCCACCGTGCAGGGCGTGAACGCCAAGGGCGCCTGCATCGGCCCGATGGGCCAGCGGGTCCGCGCCGTGATGAGCGAGCTGCACGGCGAAAAGATCGACATCATCGACTGGTCGGACGACCCGGCGGCGTTCGTCGGCAACGCGCTCTCGCCGGCCAAGGCGCTGCGGGTCGAGGTGGTCGACCTGGCCACCCGGACGGCCCGGGTGACCGTCCCGGACTTCCAGCTCTCCCTCGCCATCGGGCGGGAGGGGCAGAACGCCCGGCTTGCTGCGCGTTTGACCGGTTGGCGGATCGACATCCGGTCGGACGCGGAGCAGGCGGGGCCCGGCGGCCGGGGCGGTGCCGAGTCCGTCTCGGAGCCGGGCGGAGCGATCTCGGGCGGCTAGGGGTAGACTTCTACCAGTGGTACGACGCGCGCATCCGGAACGCACCTGTGTGGGTTGCCGGAAACGTGCGCCGGCCAGCGAACTGCTGCGGATCGTCGCGGTCGGTGACGAGGATGGTCACAGTCTCCGACCTGATCCGAGCCGCAGTCTGCCGGGTCGGGGAGCGAACATGCACCCGGATCCGGCCTGCTTCGCGCTGGCGGTGCGGCGTCGCGTCTTCGGGCGGGCGCTGCGACTCACCGAGGTCCCTGACCACGGTGCCGTCGCGGAGCACGTCGATGCGTCAACCACTACGTCCGGTCAACCCGACCGGGCGAGGGTCGCTAGCAAGGTAGGACGACCGACATGAGCACACGATGAAGTCCCTGAAATGACCAGGCTTCAAGTGCACGAGTGAGGTCGCTGCGGGTGCTGCCCGCACGACCTCGGAGTGAGGAGTGCAGTGGCAGGTAAGGCCCGCGTACACGAGCTTGCTAAGGAGCTCGGGGTCGAAAGCAAGACAGTGCTCGCCAAGCTGAAGGAAATGGGCGAGTTCGTGAAGTCCGCGTCCAGCACCGTCGAGGCGCCCGTCGCCCGACGTCTGCGTGGCGCATTCGTCGCGTCCGCCGGTGGTTCGTCGGCACCGTCCGCTCCGGCGGCGGCCCCGAGCCCGGCACCGACCCCGACGCCGTCCCCGACCCCGGGCGCCCCCCGGGTCTCGGCCCGGCCGATGCCGCCCCGGCGGCCGACCGCGCCGACCCCTGGACCGAAGCCCAAGGGCCCGGTCCCCGGCCCGCCGCAGCCGGTGACTCCGGTCGCCAAGCCGGCGAGCGCACACGACATCGAGGTGGCGGCCGCCGAAGCGCGCGCCGCCGCGCTGAAGGCCGAGCAGGAGGCGGCGGTCAAGGCCGCCCAGGCCGCCCGGCAGCAGCAGCGGGACAACGTCCGACGGGAGCCCCCGACCGAGGGTGGTCCCCGTCCGGGTCCGCGTCCCGGTCCGAACGCCGTACCGCCGCGTCCGGGTACCCCGGCCGCCGGTCGTCCGGGTGGCCCTCCGGCCGGCCCGGGTGCCCGTCCCGGCGGTCGTCCGCCGGCGCGCGGTGCCGGTAACAACCCGTTCGGCATCCAGGGTGGCCAGCAGCAGCGGCCCCCGGCCGCCGGTGGTGGCGGTCCCCGGCCGAGTCCGGCCGGCATGCCGCCGCGTCCGAGCCCGGCCTCGATGCCGCCGCGTCCCAGCCCGGCCTCGATGCCGAGCCAGCGGCCCACCACGGGTCGCCCCGGCGGCCCCGGTGGCGGTCGTGGTGGCCCCGGCGGCGGCGCCGGTCGTCCCGGTGGCGGTGGCGGTGGCTTCCGCCCCGGTGGCGGTGGCGGCGGTGGCGGCTTCCGTGGCGGTCCCGGTGGCGGCGCTGGTGCCGGCGGCGGTGGCTACCGTGGTGGCCCCGGTGGCGGCGGTGGTGCTCCCGGTGGCGGTTTCCGCCCGGGTGCCCCGGCCGGTGGCGGTGGTCGTCCCGGTGGTGGCGGTCGTGGCCGTGGCGGCGGCGCCGCGGGTGCCTTCGGGCGTCCCGGTGGTCGGCCGACCCGTGGTCGCAAGTCCAAGAAGCAGCGCAGACAGGAGTTCGACAACCTGTCGGCTCCGACCATGAGCTCGGGTGCCCCCCGGGGTCAGGGTCAGGTCGTCCGGCTCTCCCGTGGCGCCTCGCTGTCGGACTTCGCCGACAAGATCAACGCCAACCCGGGTTCGCTGGTCCAGGAGATGTTCAACCTGGGCGAGATGGTCACCGCGACCCAGTCCTGCTCGGACGAGACCCTGTTGCTGATCGGTGAGCACCTCGGCTTCGACGTGCAGATCGTCAGCCCGGAGGACGAGGACCGCGAGCTGCTCGCGCAGTTCAACATCGACCTCGACGCCGAGGTCGCGGAGGACCGGCTGGTCAGCCGTGCGCCGGTGGTGACCGTCATGGGTCACGTCGACCACGGTAAGACCAAGCTGCTCGACGCGATCCGCAAGGCGAACGTGGTGGCCGGCGAGGCGGGTGGCATCACCCAGCACATCGGCGCATACCAGGTCCACGTTCCGCACGAGGGCATCGACCGCGCGGTGACCTTCATCGACACCCCGGGCCACGAGGCGTTCACCGCCATGCGTGCCCGTGGTGCCCAGGTCACCGACATCGTGGTGCTGGTGGTGGCGGCCGACGACGGCGTCATGCCGCAGACGATCGAGGCGCTCAACCACGCCAAGGCGGCCGACGTGCCGATCGTGGTCGCGGTCAACAAGGTCGACAAGCCGGAGGCCAACCCGGACAAGGTCCGCCAGCAGCTGACCGAATACGGTCTCGTCGCCGAGGAATACGGCGGCGACACCATGTTCGTCAACGTGGCGGCCAAGCCGGGCATCGGCATCGACGAGCTGCTGGAGGCGGTCCTGCTGACCGCCGACGCGTCGCTGGAGCTGACCGCTCCGATCGACGGACCGGCGCAGGGTGTGGCCATCGAGGCGCACCTGGACAAGGGTCGCGGTGCGGTGGCGACGGTGCTGGTGCAGAAGGGCACCCTGCGGGCGGGCGACTCGATCGTCGCCGGTGGGGCCCACGGCCGGGTCCGCGCCATGCTCGACGAGAACGGCAACCAGGTCGCCGAGGCCGGTCCGGCCCGTCCGGTCCTGGTGCTCGGTCTGACCGCGGTGCCGGGTGCGGGTGACACCTTCCTGGCCGCCGAGGACGACCGCACGGTGCGGCAGATCGCCGAGCAGCGGCAGGCACGACGGCGGGCGGCGTCCTTCGCCAACTCCCGCGGCCGGGCCACCCTCGAGACGCTCATGGAGCAGCTCAAGGAGGGCGAGAAGACCTCGCTCAACCTGGTGCTCAAGGGCGACGTCTCCGGTTCCGTGGAGGCCCTCGAGGACGCGCTGTTCAACCTCGACATCCCCGAGGAGGTCCAGCTCAGGATCATCCACCGGGGTGTGGGTGCGATCACCGAGAGCGACGTCATGCTCGCGAGCGCCTCGTCCGAGGCGGTCACGATCATCGGCTTCAACGTGCGGGCCGCCAACAAGGTCCGTGAGATCGCCGACCGCGAAGGCGTGGAGATCCGGTACTACACGGTCATCTACCAGGCCATCGAGGAGATCGACGCCGCGCTCAAGGGGCTGCTCAAGCCGGAGTACGAAGAGGTCGAGCTGGGCAGCGCGGAGATCCGCGACGTCTTCCGTTCGTCCAAGATCGGCAACATCTCCGGTTGTATCGTCCGGTCCGGCATCATCCGCCGCAACGCCAAGGCGCGGCTGCTGCGGGACGGGGCGGTCGTGGCGGACAACCTCACGATCAGCTCGCTCAAGCGGTTCAAGGACGACGCGACGGAGGTCCGCGAGGGCTTCGAGTGTGGTCTGACGCTGGCCGGTTTCAACAACGTCCAGGTCGGCGACACCATCGAAACCTTCGAGATGCGGGAGAAGCCGCGCGCCTGATCCGAGGCTGACAACAGTGCTCAAGGGGTTTACGCCACCCGGCGTAAACCCCTTGAGCATGTCCAGGGGGCTTCCGTAACGTCCTGGGCGATGTATACCGGAACCGCACTCTTCGACCTGCTCCTGCCCGGCGACTCCCGTTCGCTCAAGGCCAAGCGCTCCTACGTCCGGCCCATCGTGGCCGCGCTGCGCCGCTTCGACGTGTCGGCGGCCGAGGTGGGCGCGCTCGACCTGCACGGTCGGGCCGAGATCGGGGTGGCCGTGGTGGCTGCCGAGGCGGCCCACGTCCGCGAGGTGCTCGATTCCTGTGAACGCCTCGTCGCCGCCCGCCCCGAACTGGACCTCCTCTCCGTCCGCCGCACCCTCCACACCCCCGAAGACTGACCCACCCCTCCCTCCCGCCCCACCCCCGCCCGGGCTCCCCACCCCCGCCCGGGCTCCCTCCAGCTCCGCCTGCCCCCGGTGATCAAGAGGTTTGCGTCAGCCTGGAGATCAAAGCTGACGCAAACCTCTTGATCACCGGGGCGGGGACGGGTGGGGGTGGGGCGGGGACGGGGTGGGGAGAGGGGGCGGGCGGGGTGGGGCGGGCGGGTGGGGGTGGGGCGCGGGTAGTGTTCGAGATGTTGGGGTGGTTGGGTTCGGTGGGCTTCGGCGTCGCCGTTCCGGCTGCGGTGGGAACGCCCTGGAGGTGGGGGACATGTCTGATCCGGCCAAGGTTCGCCGGCACGCCGAGCGGATTCGCGAGCTGGTCGCTTCGGTGGTGCGGAGCCAGATCAAGGACCCCCGGCTCGGGATGATCACCATCACCGACGCCCGGATCACCGCGGACCTGCGCGACGCCACCGTCTTCTACACCGTGCTCGGTGACGCGACGGCCCAGGCCAGCACCGCCGCCGCGCTGGAGAGCGCGAAGGGGATGTTGCGCAGCACCGTCGGGAAGGCCCTGGGGCTGCGTCACTCGCCCTCGCTGACCTTCGTCCTCGACGACGTGCAGGACCAGGTCAAGCAGATCGACGACCTGCTCGCCCAGGCCCGGCACGCCGACGCCGAGGTGCAGCGGTTGGCCGCCCAGGCGAAGTATGCCGGTGACGCCCAGCCCTACCGGGTCGACGACGAGGACGATGACGTCGACGACGAAGCCGCCGACGCCGACGCCTCGACGACGGACCGGCGGTGACGGCCGCCCCGGACACGGCCGGTGAGCTCCGCGTCGGGTCGCCGTCCGCCGGCCCCGGCGAGGACGACTGGGCTGCCGCCGTCGCTGCGGTACGCGGCCTGCCGGCCGACGCCCGGGTGCTGCTGATCTGTCACGTCAACCCGGACGGCGACGCGCTGGGCAGCATGCTCGGCTTCGGGCTGGGTCTGCGCCGGCTCGGCGTACACCGGTTGCAGGCCACCTTCCCGGGGCCGCCCGAGGTGCCGGAGCCGTTCCGCTGGCTGCCCGGGATCGACCTGCTGGTGCCGGCCGCCGAGGCGTACCCGGATCCGGATCTGGTGGTCTGTTTCGACGCCGCGAGTGAGTCGCGGCTCGGTGACCTGGTGGACCGGCTCGACACCGCCGGCACCTCGGTGGTCCTCGACCATCACGCCTCGAACACCGGCTTCGGTGCGGTGCACCTGGTGGACCCGACGGCTGCGGCCACCTCGGTCGTGGCCGAGCAGTTGCTCACCCGGCTCGACGTGCCGTTGGACGCGGAGATCGCGGCCGGCCTCTACGTCGCGTTGACCACCGACACCGGCTCGTTCCGGTACGCGGCGACGACGCCGGAGGTGCACCGGCTCGCCGCCCGGCTGCTCGCCACCGGCCTGCGCCCCGGTGACATCTCCCGCGAGGTCTTCGACACCCGGCCGTTCGGCGCGGTGCGGCTCTTCGGTGAGGTGCTGGGCCGGTCCCGGCTCGAACCGGAGGCCGCCGCCGGGCACGGTCTGGTCTGGGCCCACGCCACCCTCGACGACCTGGACCGCCACGACCAGCGGCCGTACGTGCTGGAGTCGCTGATCGACTCGGTGCGCTGCACCGCCGAGGCGGACGTCGCGTGTGTGCTCAAGCAGGTCGGGCCGCACGCGTGGGCGGTGTCGATGCGCAGCAAGGGTGCGGTCGACGTCAGCGCGGTGGCGGTGGCGCTGGGTGGCGGAGGTCACCGGTTCGCCGCCGGATTCACCGGGAAGGGCGACGTCGACCAGGTCATCGCCCTGATCAGGGCGGAGTTGGGCGGGGCGTTGACCGCAGGTCACGGCGACGCCGACGGGTGTCGGTCTTCCCGCACAGGGTGAGCCCGGGGAGAATCGGACGATGGAGCAGCCGCACGAGATCGCCGTGGACGTCTCCCGCACCTGGGACCGGCCGGTGGTCACCGTGCCGGTGCTGGCCTGCCTCTCCCTGGTCGGCGGGCAGTTCCCGTCGTTCTCCGCCCAGGCCAACCTCTGGACGTTGGGCACCGGCGGCGCGCTGATCTGGCTCGGCCTCGGCAACCGGGTGCAGCGCCGGCCGGCACCACGCCGGTTGGGTCGGGGCACCGCCTGGTGGCTGCTCCCGGCGGCGCTGTTCGGGGTGCTGGAAGGCGCCACCTTCGTCATGGCGGTCGGGGACGAGTTCCCCACCCTGTCCCGGCTGGCCGACCCGCTGTTGGAGGACGAACTGGTCCGCTCGGCGGCCTGGTTCGCCTGGCTGGCCGCCTTCTGGGGGCTGGTGCGCCGGTGATGCGTACCCTCGCCATCAGTGGCTTCCTGACCTCCCTGGTGCTCTTCGCGGTGGTCGAGTGGGCCTCCCGCCGGGAGGGCTCCCGGATTCCGTCCCTGGGCGACGTCTGCGCCTACGTGATGCGGTACGAGGTGGGCCCGGTGCCGGTCGGCCGGATCGGGTTGTTCGGATTCTGGTGGTGGCTGGGCTGGCACTTCCTGGCCCGCTGAGCACCACCGTCCGCCACCCGCCCGCCGTCCGCACATCTGTCGATGGGTCTCCCGCCGGGCACCGGCATGTCGCGCGCCCCTGCGCCCGCGACGTGCGTTCCTGTCCGCGCGCGGTGGCCGTCCGTTTCCGGCCGCCCGGGGTGGCTGCCGTGGCGTCCAGATGACGGGAAGAGTGGACACCATGTGGAAAGTAAACGTTAACTTGGGAAAGGCCGA
The DNA here is from genome assembly GCF_040648835.1 of Micromonospora sp. NPDC049081. NCBI lineage: Bacteria > Bacillati > Actinomycetota > Actinomycetes > Micromonosporales > Micromonosporaceae > Micromonospora > Micromonospora sp. NPDC049081. Next base: position 105,162 of record NZ_JBEZEK010000012.1, read on the forward strand.
CGTCGCGTCGCGACGCAGGTCGTGGGCGGTGGTGCCACACCCGGTGCCGCCTCCCTCCAGGGTCTGACCGACCCGGGCTCAACGCTGCCAGGCGAGCCGCTCCGGTGATCCCGGGCCGCCTTCCCGGCGCTCAGCAGGACCGCCCGTAGGGCCACCTGTTCCGGTGGTCCGCACCCTGGAAGGACACCGCCATGGCGACCAAGCCCAAGACCGAGACCACCGACGAGGCCCGCGAGCAGATGCGCCGCGCGCTGCAGACCTCGATGGACACCCGTCAGTGACGCTGCCGCCCCGGCGGTGACCCCACCGCCGGGCGGACTCTTCGCCCGCCCGGGTCCGCCCGGTCGAGTGGCACCGCCGTCCGTTGCCCGGGCCCGCCCGGCGCGGTGCCCGGGGTGTCCGCCGGGCGGGTCCGAGCGGACGGGTGCCGGACCACCTCCGCCGGCCAGCCTTCGGTAAGTGTTGGCGGGGATTGCGTTCCTTACCGGTGGCGTGTCAGGATCGGCGGCGATGAGCCAGTCCACTCCTACCGCCACCGCGCTCGCCTCACCGCGCCGGATCGCCACCCTCGCCCTGCCCGCCCTGGTGGTGCTCGCGGCCGAGCCGCTCTACGTGCTGGTCGACACCGCCGTGGTGGGGCACCTGGGTCGGGTTCCGCTGGCCGCGCTCGCCGTCGGCGGCACGGTGCTGACCCTCACCGCCTGGCTCGGCACCGTGCTGGCGTACGGCATCACCGGGCGGGTGGCCCGACGGTTCGGTTCCGGTGACCGGGCCGCGGCGCTTGCCGAGGGCGTCCAGGCTTCCTGGCTGGCGCTCGGGGTGGGCGTCCTACTGGCCGTCGGCATGCAATTCGGCGGGGACGCGCTGGCGCGTACCCTCGCCGGTGGTGGTGGCGAGGTGGCCGACGCCGCCGGGCAGTGGCTGCGGATCGCGGCCCTCGGCGCACCCGGCCTGCTGCTGGCCGCCGCCGGCAACGGCTGGCTGCGCGGCATCCAGGACATCCGGCGGCCGCTGCTGTTCGTGCTCGGGCCCAACCTGCTCTCGGCGCTGCTCTGCCCGCTGCTGGTCTACCCCGCCGGGCTGGGCCTGCCCGGTTCGGCGGTGGCCAACGTGATCGCCCAGACCGTCTCGGGTGGCCTCTTCGTCGGCGCGCTGCTGCGGGAGCGGGCCGACCTGCGGCCCCGCCCGGCCCTGATCCGCCAGCAGCTGGTGCTCAGCCGGGACCTGCTCATCCGGGGGGTCGCCTTCCAGGCCAGCTTCCTGTCCGCCACCGCGGTCGCCGCCAGGTTCGGCGCCGCCGCCGTGGGTGCCCACCAGATCGCCCTGCAACTGTGGTTCTTCACCGCCCTGCTGCTCGACGCGTTGGCGATCGCCGCGCAGGCGTTGATCGGTGCCGCCCTGGGCGCGGGCGACGCCGCCGGGGCGCGCGCCCTGGCCCGGCGGTTCGCGCTGCTCGGCGGGGTGTGCGGGGTGGGCTTCGCGGTGCTCATCGCGGCCGGGGCCGGCGTCGTGCCGTCGCTGTTCAGTTCCGATCCCCAGGTACGCGGCCAGGCGATGGTGGCCTGGCCGTGGTTCGCGGCGATGCAGCCGTTCGCCGGGGTGGTGTTCGCCCTCGACGGCGTGCTGATCGGTGCCGGCGACGTCCGCTACCTGCGCGACCTGACCGTCGTCGCGGCGCTCGGCGGTTTCCTGCCGTCGATCTGGTTCTCCTTCGCGTTCGACCTCGGGTTGGGGGGCATCTGGGCCGGCCTCACCCTGTTCGTGATCATCCGGCTCGTCGGGGTCCTGCTGCGGCTGCGTTCCGGCCGGTGGGCGGTGGTCGGCGCGGTGCGCTGAGCCGCCACGGCCGGCTGGCCGTCCGGCATTGTGCCGTGCGGTGGCGGGCGGGGTGGACCCGTCTGGCAGGCTTGGCGGTCGTGAACGGTGACGGTCTGATCGTGGTCGACAAGCCCGGCGGCATGACGTCGCACGACGTGGTGGCACGCATCCGCCGGTTGGCCCGCACCCGCCGGGTCGGGCACGGCGGCACCCTCGACCCGATGGCCACCGGGGTGCTGGTGATCGGGGTGGGTCGGGCCACCCGGCTGCTGACGTACGTGATCGGGGCGGGCAAGAGCTACACCGCGACGGTCCGGCTCGGCCAGGCCACCGTCACCGACGACGCCGAGGGCGACGTGCTCACCGCCACGCCCGCCGGGGAGCTGACCGACGCCGCGATCCGGGCCGTGTTCGGGCCGTTGACCGGTGAGATCGACCAGGTGCCCAGCGCGGTCAGCGCCATTAAGATCAACGGGGAGCGGGCGTACAAGCGGGTCCGGGACGGCGAGAGCGTCGAACTGCCCGCCCGCCGGGTCACCGTCTCCCGGCTGGACGTGTCGGCGATCCGGCGGGACACCCCGGACGTGGTCGACGTCGACGTCGACGTCGACTGCTCGTCCGGGACGTACATCCGGGCGCTGGCCCGCGACGCCGGCCGGTCACTCGGCGTCGGCGGGCACCTCACCGCGCTGCGGCGCACCGCTGTGGGCAGTTTCACCCTCGCCGAGTCGGCCACCCTCGAGACCCTGGAACAGCGCGCGCCCGAGGTGGTCAACCTGCCCCTCGACACCGCCGCCGACAGGTACTTCTCCCGTCGGGAGGCCACCGCCGACGAGGCGAAGGTGCTCTCCCACGGTGGGCCGCTCGACCCGGTCGGCATCGCCGGACCGTACGCCGTCTTCGGACCGGACGGTGGCCTGATCGCTATCGTCAGCGAGCGGGACGGCCGGGCCCGCGCGGAGATCGTGCTCGCCCCGGCCTGACCGGGCCGCCGGCCGGTCCGGTCGGACGGTGCGGCGGGAGCGGGCGCGACAACGACGGCCGGGACGACCGGCGGGTGGGTACGGGTGGGAGCCGGTCAGTGGCGGAGCAGGGAAGGAGCGGCATGCAGCGGTGGCGGGGGTACGAGGCGGCACCCGGTGACTGGGGGCGGTCGGTCGTCACCATCGGCGTCTTCGACGGCGTGCACCAGGGACACCAGGCGACCATCGGACACGCCGTGGCGCGGGCCCGGGAGCTGGGCGTGCGGTCGGTGGTGGTGACCTTCGACCCGCACCCGGCCGAGGTGGTCCGACCCGGGTCGCATCCGGCCGTGCTCACCGAGCCCACCCGCAAGGCGGAGCTGATCGAGGCGCTCGGGGTCGACGTGCTCTGTGTGGTGCCGTTCACCGCCGAGCTGTCCCGGCTGCCCGCCGAGGCGTTCGTGCACGACATCCTGGTCGAACACCTGCACGCCATGCTGGTCGTGGTGGGGGACAACTTCCGCTTCGGGCACCGGGCCGCCGGGAACGTGGCGCTGCTCGAACAGCTCGGCGGGACCTTCGGCTTCGGGGTGGAGAACGCCCCGCTGGTCACCGCCGACGGCACGGTCTTCTCCTCGACGTACATCCGGGCCCGGATCGAGGCCGGGGACGTGGCGGCGGCGGCGGCCGTGCTCGGCCGGCCGCACCGGCTCGAAGGGGTCGTGGTGCTGGGTGACCAGCGTGGCCGGGAGCTGGGCTTCCCCACCGCCAACCTGCTCTGCCCACCGAACACGGCGGTGCCCGCCGACGGGGTCTACGCCGGCTGGCTGGTGCGCCGGGGGACCGAACGGCTGCCGGCGGCCATCTCGATCGGTACCAACCCGACGTTCGCCGGCCGGGAGCGCCGGGTCGAGGCGCACGTGCTGGACTTCGCAGGCGACCTGTACGGCGAGCGGGTCGCCCTCGACTTCGCCGCCCACCTGCGCGGCCAGATCCGGTACGACGCGATCGAACCGCTGCTCGTGCAGATGGCCGAGGACGTCGCGCGGACCCGGCTGGCGGTCGCCTGACCGGCCCGGCGGGCGGGGTGGGCGGGCCGCCGACTCCCGCCGCGTGGGCCTTGACCGGGCGCTTCCCCGACGGGCTGGTAGTGTGGCGGTGACGTCGGATGACCGACGCGGGGCCTCGCGTGCCTGCACGACGCCGCGGGTGCGAGGTTCGTCCGTCCCGGTCCGTTCGGACCCGAACGACGGACATCAGTTGTCAACCCACCGAAACAGGGAGAACATGGCGCTCGACCAGGAAGCCAAGGCCAAGATCCGCACGGAGTACGCGACCGCCGAGGGCGACACCGGTTCGCCGGAGGTCCAGGTCGCGGTCCTCACCAAGCGGATCGCGGAGCTGACCGAGCACCTGAAGGTGCACAAGCACGACCACCACAGCCGCCGGGGGCTGCTGCTGCTGGTCGGTCGGCGCCGTCGGCTGCTCAACTACGTCCAGAAGAAGGACATCGGTCGCTACCGGTCGCTGATCGAGCGGCTCGGCCTGCGCCGATGACGTGACGGGGGAGTGGCCACCGGGCCGCTCCCCCGCTCGGCACCACCAGAAGAAGAGGGCCGCGCGACCACCCGAGAGGGAGCCGGTCAGCGTACCGGTCTCCGGTAGTGGCCCCCGGGCATCCCGGCATCATGCCGGCCACCCGGGCGCTTCGATCGAAGACCGGCCGTCTGAGCAGCTCCGGTGTCGTGCGCCCACGACGCGAAGGAGTACCGCCGCACATGACCGAGACCAACCTCGGCACCGAATCCCGCACCGCCGTGATCGACAACGGGTCCTTCGGTACCCGCGAGATCACTTTCTCCACCGGTCGGCTGGCCCGCCAGGCCGCCGGTTCCGTCATCGCCCAGCTGGGCGAGACGGTCGTCCTCTCCGCCACCACCGCCGGTAAGCACCCGAAGGAGCAGTTCGACTTCTTCCCGCTGACCGTCGACGTCGAGGAGCGGATGTACGCCGCGGGCCGCATCCCCGGCTCGTTCTTCCGCCGTGAGGGTCGGCCCAGCGAGGACGCGATCCTCACCTGCCGGCTGATCGACCGGCCGCTGCGCCCGTCGTTCGTCAAGGGCCTGCGCAACGAGGTCCAGGTCGTCGAGACCGTCCTCGCGCTCGACCCGCAGCACCCGTACGACGTGGTGGCCATCAACGCGGCCTCGATGTCGACGAAGCTGTCCGGCCTGCCGTTCTCCGGCCCGATCGGGGCGACCCGGGTCGCGCACGTCGACGGCCAGTGGGTGGCCTTCCCGACCCTGGAGGAGCTGGCCCGCGCCACGTTCGACATGGTGGTGGCCGGCCGCACGCTCGACGACGGCGACGTCGCGATCATGATGGTCGAGGCCGAGGCGACGCCGAACGCCGTCGCCCTCATCGCGGGCGGCGCGACCGCCCCGACCGAGGAGATCGTCGCCAGCGGCCTGGAGGCCGCCAAGCCGGCGATCCGCGAGCTGTGCCGGGCGCAGAGCGAGCTGGCCGAGGTCGCCGCCAAGCCGGTCACCGAGTTCCCGGTCTTCCTGGACTACCAGGACGACATCTACCAGGCGGTGGCCGAGCTGGTCCGCGCCGAGGTGGCCGAGGCGCTCCAGATCGCCGGCAAGGCCGACCGCGAGGAGGCCCTGGACCGGATCAAGGCCAAGGTCGCCGAGGAGCTGGGCAGCCGGTTCGAGGGCCGGGAGAAGGAGCTGTCCGCGGCGTTCCGGTCGCTGACCAAGTCCGAGGTCCGCAACCGGGTGCTGCGCGAGCAGGTCCGCATCGACGGCCGGGGTCCGCGTGACATCCGGGCGCTCACCGCCGAGGTCGGCGTGCTGCCCCGGGTGCACGGCTCCGCGCTGTTCGAGCGGGGCGAGACCCAGATCCTCGGGGTCACCACGCTGAACATGCTCCGCATGGAGCAGATGGTGGACACCCTCTCCCCGGAGAACCGCAAGCGTTACATGCACAACTACAACTTCCCGCCGTACTCGACCGGGGAGACCGGCCGGGTCGGCTCGCCGAAGCGGCGGGAGATCGGCCACGGCGCGCTGGCCGAGCGGGCCCTGCTGCCGGTGCTGCCGTCGCGCGAGGAGTTCCCGTACGCGATCCGGCAGGTGTCCGAGGCCCTCGGCTCCAACGGCTCGACGTCGATGGGTTCGGTCTGCGCCTCGACGCTGGCGCTGCTGTCGGCCGGTGTGCCGCTCAAGGCGCCGGTGGCCGGCATCGCGATGGGCCTCATCTCCGACGAGGTCGACGGCAAGACCCAGTACGTGACGCTGACCGACATCCTCGGTGCCGAGGACGCGTTCGGTGACATGGACTTCAAGGTCGCCGGCACGCCGGAGTTCGTCACCGCGCTCCAGCTCGACACCAAGCTCAACGGCATCCCGTCGGACGTGCTCGCCGCCGCGCTCCAGCAGGCGAACGAGGCCCGGCAGACCATCCTCGGCGTGATGCAGGCGGCGATCGAGGCCCCGGCCGAGATGTCGGACTACGCGCCGCGGGTCACCACCGTCAAGATCCCGGTGGACAAGATCGGCATGGTGATCGGCCCGAAGGGGCAGACCATCAACGCCATCCAGGACGAGACCGGCGCCGAGATCTCCATCGAGGACGACGGCACGATCTACGTCGGCGCGACCAACGGCCCGTCGGCGCAGGCCGCCGTGGACCGGATCAACGGGATCGCCAACCCGACCCTGCCCAAGGCCGGCGAGCGGTTCCTCGGCACGGTGGTCAAGACCGCCGCGTTCGGCGCGTTCATCTCGCTGCTGCCCGGCCGCGACGGCCTGCTGCACATCTCCAAGGTGGGCGACGGCAAGCGGGTCGAGCGGGTCGAGGACTTCCTCAACGTCGGTGACAAGGTCGAGGTGGAGATCGCGGACATCGACGCCCGCGGCAAGATCTACCTGGACAAGGTCCGGCCGGAGGGCGCCGAGGCGCCGGCCGCCGGTGAGGCCGGCGAGGCCGCCGGTGGCGACCGGCCGGCCGGTCGGGGCGGTGACCGGGGTCCGCGTGACCGTGGTGACCGTGGTGGCGACCGGGGCGGTCGTGCCCCGGAGCGTGGCGAGCGCGGCCCGGGTGGCGGCGAGGGTGGCGACGGCGGCGAGCGTCCGCGTCGGCGTACCCGGCACAGCTGAGCAGTGACCGGCCGGGTGACGACGCGATGTCGTCACCCGGCCGGTGTGTCTCCCTCCACCCCTCGTCGCACGGAGAGCAGGTTTGCGTGAGCCGTTCGCCGTTCCCCCCGGCTCGACGGCCGGTGGCCCCGCCCGACGTCCGCCGGCACGCCACCACCGGCCAGCCCGGCCGCGCCGGTACGGCGTCCCGGGCGGTCACCCGCACGATCAGTGACGACCCGTTGGGTGGCACGGTGCGGCGGACCGTCCTACCGAGCGGGCTGCGGGTGCTCACCGAGGCGATCCCGACGATGCGCAGCGTCTCGTTCGGCATCTGGGTCACCGTCGGTTCGCGGGACGAGACCGGTCCACAGGCCGGCGCGGCGCACTTCCTGGAGCACCTGCTGTTCAAGGGCACCCACAAGCGCACCGCCCTGGAGATCTCCTCCGAGATCGAGGCGGTGGGTGGCGAGACCAACGCCTTCACCACCAAGGAATACACCTGCTACTACGCGCGGGTCCTCGACGAGGACCTGCCGCTGGCCATCGACGTGATGTGCGACGCGGTCGCCGACTCGCTGCTGGAACCGGCCGACGTGGAGACCGAACGCGGGGTCATCCTCGAAGAGATCGCCATGCACGATGACGAGCCCGGCGACGAGGTGCACGACCTGTTCGCCCGCGCCGTCTACGGCGACCACCCCCTCGGCCGGTTGATCTCCGGCACCGAGGAGACGGTCACCCCGATGACCCGCAGGCAGATCCAGAGCTTCTACCGCCGCCGCTACACCGCGCCGCAGATCGTGATCGCCGCCGCCGGCAACCTCGACCACGCCGCCGTGGTCCGGCTGGTCCGCCAGGCGCTGCACGGCACCCCGCTGGACACCGACCCGGCCGCGCCGGGCACCCCCCGGCCGACCACCCCGACGGTACGCACGAAGCCGGCCGCCGTCCTGGTCGAGCCGAAGGAGACCGAGCAGGCGCACGTCATCCTCGGCTGCCCCGGCATCGACCGGGTCGACGAGCGGCGGTTCGCCCTCGGGGTGCTCAACAACGTCCTCGGCGGTGGGATGTCCAGCCGGCTGTTCCAGGAGATCCGCGAACGCCGTGGCCTGGCCTACTCGGTCTACTCCTACGCCAGCCAGTACGCCGACAGCGGCCTGTTCGCCGTCTACGCCGGCTGCGCGCCGGGCAAGGTCGACGAGGTGCTCCAGCTGACCCGCGCCGAGCTGGCCCGGGTGGCCGCCGACGGGCTCACCGAGGCGGAGGTGGCCCGGGGCAAGGGGATGAGCAAGGGCTCGTTCGTGCTGGGCCTGGAGGACACCGGTTCCCGGATGAGCCGGCTGGCCAAGGGCGAGCTGCTCTACGGCGACCTGATGCCGGTGGACGAGCTGCTGGCCCGGGTCGACGCGGTGACCGTGGCCGACGTGAACACCCTGGCCGCCGAGCTGCTGAGCCGGCCGATGTCGCTGGCCGTGGTCGGCCCGTTCGGGGAGCACGACTTCGCCGGCTGAGCCCGCCGCACGGTCGGTGGTGCCGTTCCCGGCCGCGCACTGCCGTCCCGGCGTCGGCCCGACCGGCCGGCGTCCCGGTGGGCGTCGGCTCGCGGTCGGATCCGGAGTCCGGGCCCGGACCGGCCGGTGGGACGGTGGTGGTCCGACGGTGGCCCACGTCCCGATTGGGATAGGTTGTGCCGCGTGACTGACGAGCAGGAGCAGGGCCGCGACGGGTCGATCCGGGTCGGTGTGCTGGGTGCCCGGGGCCGGATGGGCGCCGAGGTGTGCCGGGCGGTCGACGGGGCCGACGACCTGACGCTGGTGGCGGCGGTCGACCAAGGCGACGAGTTGGCCGGGGCCGAGGCCGCCGAGGTGGTCGTCGACTTCACCACCCCGGACGTGGTCATGGACAACCTGCGCTGGTGCGTCGACCGGGGTGTGCACGCGGTGGTCGGCACCACCGGCTTCACCCGGGCGCGGCTGGAGCAGGTGCGCGGCTGGCTGGCCGACCGGCCCGACGTCGGGGTGGTGATCGCCCCCAACTTCGGCATCGGCGCGGTCCTGATGATGCAGTTCGCCGCCCGCGCGGCCCGGCACTTCGAGTCCGTGGAGATCATCGAGCAGCACCATCCGCGCAAGCTCGACGCGCCGAGCGGCACCGCCACCCACACCGCCCGGCTGGTCGCGCAGGCCCGCGCCGAGGCCGGTCTCGGCCCGATGCCGGACGCCACCAAGGACGAGGTGCCGGGGGCGCGGGGCGCCGACATAGACGGGGTACGTGTGCACGCGGTCCGCGCCACCGGCCTGCTCGCCCACCAGGAGGTGCTGTTCGGCACCCTCGGCGAGACGCTGACCATCCGGCACGACTCGTACGACCGGGTGTCGTTCATGCCCGGGGTGCTGCTGGCCGTGCGGGCGGTCCGGCAGCGGCCGGGGCTGACCGTCGGCCTGGACGCCCTGCTCGACTAGCCTCACCTCACTCACTGCCCAGCCCAGCTCAGCCCAGCCCAGCCCGCGTAGCTCAGCCGCGCGCCGCGTAGCTCAGCCCGCGTCTCGGCCGGCGTGTCCGGGCCTGACGTGGCGCGGCGGGGCACGCCGGGTGGGGACACGGACCGCGGGCGGAGCCGGGTGCCGTGGGTGGTGTCGGCCAATTCGTTTGGTGGTGCGCCGGGCCGGCCCTAGGCTGCCCCGGTGCTGGATTCCGGATTCACCGATCGGACCGGGCGGCGGGTCACCCTGCGCCCGGTGGACGACGACAACTGGCGGGCGGTGGCCGACCTGGCCCCCCGTGACGACCAACGCGACTGGGTGCCGGCGCTGGCGGCCCGGTACCTGCTGCTGACCATGCGTTCCGACGTCTGGACGTCGTTGGCCGTGTACGCCGACGACGCCGTGGCCGGTCACGTCATGTGGGGCGTGGACGACGACGGGTCGCGGTGGATCGGTGGGATGGTGGTCGACGCCGCCGAGCAGGGCCGGGGGGTGGGCCGGGCCGCCGTGCGCACCCTTGCCGACTGGCTGGCCGGGCCGGACGCCACCCACCCCGTCCGGTTGTCGTACCACCCGGACAACACGGCTGCCGCCGGGCTCTACACCTCGCTGGGTTTCGCCCCCACCGGCGTGATGGAGGACGACGAACTGGTCGCCGAGCTGAGCCGCTGACCCCGGCGGCGTCACTCCTGCTCGATCACCGACAGGATGTTGCCGGCCGGGTCGGTGAACCAGGCGATCGTCGGCCCGTTGTCCCGCATGATCCCCCGGTCGTCCTGCGGCAACCCCGGGTAGCGCGCGAACCGCACCCCCCGGGCGGTCAGCTCGTCAACCGCCCGGTCGACGTCGGCCACCGGGAAGTTGAGCACCGTGAACGTCGCCGGCACGTGGTCGGCCTTGGGATATACCACCACGTCCCGGTCCCCGGCCAGGTGCAGCATCAGCAGCCCACCGGGGCCGCCGAGCTGCGACACCCGCAGGTCGAGGGTGCCGGCGTAGAACTCCCGGGCCCGGTCGGTGTCGTCGGCCGAGAACCCGCTGAACGCCTTCGTGTCCCGGAACATGCCCGTCTCCCTCACCGTCGGTGGCACCCCGCCGCCTCCGGTCTACCAGGGCGGGCCGACAGTTTCGGCCGGTTCAGGGCGTGTCGGTCGGCTCCGGCGCGGGTGTGTCGTCCGGTTCGGTGGGGACCGCGACGTGCAGCCGTACCTGGGGGACGAGCATGTCGTCGACGTCCAGCGCGCGGGCGGCGCCGTCCGGCTCCCACCCGGTGCTGGTGAGGAACTTACGGGTCGCCTCGTCGCCGTCGAACGCCCAGGCCACCGCGTGGGTGAACCCGTCGGCCCGCCAGCCGTCCACGGCGGCGGAGAGCAGCCTGCTGCCGTGCCCACGCCGCCCCCAGCGCGGCTCGACCAGCAGGTCGGTCACCGCGACCACCCCGGCGCCCAGCGCCGTGGCCGGCTCGCCCGGGGCGAGCGCTTCGGCGTCCGCCGGCCCGGAAGCCGCGAACCCCACCAGATAGGATTGCTCGGCCTGTTCCACGGCGACGAGCACCCGGTGCGCGGCCGAGGGCGGCTCCTGCACCGCCGCGCTCCACCGCCGGGCGAGCCACGCCTCGTCCAGGTTGTCGAGCACGTGCCGGGGCAGCAGCCGACGGTACGCGACCCGCCAGGTCGCGAGCTGCACACGGGCGATCTCGGCGGCGTCCTCCGGACGCGCCGGGCGGACGAACCCCAGAGCCATGGCACGAAAGCCTAGGCCACAGCGAGGGAGACGACGGTGGCGCAGGGGGCCAGGCGGACGACCGGGCAGGTCGTCGCGGTGGTGGTGCTCGCCGTCGCGGTGGCCGCCTTCCTCTCCGTGGCGGCCGTCCGGCACGGATTCTTCGACCTGAAGGTCTACTACGGCGCGCTGACCTTCTGGGTGCACGACCACGGCGAGATCTACGACTACCTCAAGCCCGGCACCCAGTACGGCTTCACCTACCCGCCGTTCGCCGCGCTGGTGATGCTGCCGATGGCGTACCTGCCGTGGCCGGCGGCGATCACCGTCAGCGTGGCCGCCACGGTGGTGGTCAGCGCGGTGCTGGTCTGGTGGCTGCTCGACCCGGTCGCCAGGCGGGCCGGCTGGACCCGCTGGTTCGTCCTGGCGGTGGCGCTCTGTCTGGCCGCCGCGTTCGAGCCGATGCGCGAGACGATCAACTTCGGCCAGGTCAACATGCTGCTGCTGTTCCTGGTGGCGGTGGACCTGCTGCGGCTGCTGCCGGCCGGCAACCGGTGGGCCGGGGTGGGCATCGGGCTGGCCACCGCGATCAAGCTGACCCCGGGCGTCTTCATCGTCTACCTGCTGGTCACCAGGCGCTTCCGGGCCGCCGCCACCGCCGTCGCCGCCTCGGCCGCCGCCACGCTGCTCGCTGCCGCCCTGTTCCCCGACGCCACCCGGGAGTTCTGGACGTCGGCGCTGTGGAACACCGACCGGGTGGGCGAGTTGGCGTTCGTGTCCAACCAGTCGCTGCGCGGGGTGGTGGCCCGGCTGAACCCGGAGCATCCGAGCACCCTGGCCTGGCTGGCGCTGGTGCTGGTCACCCTGGCCGTCTGGGCCTGGCGCTGCCGGGCCGCCGTGGCCGTCGGCGACGAGGCCACCGGGCTGGCGTTGACCGGCGCGCTGATGTGCCTGGTCAGCCCGGTCACCTGGGTGCACCACCTGGTCTGGTTGATCCCCGCGCTGATCCTGCTGGTCGACAACGCCGTCGCCGCGCCTGCCGGCGGCCTGCGACGGCGGGCGCTGCTGGCCCTCGCGGTGGTCTGCTACGTGCTGCTGTGCAGCCGGATCGTCTGGGCCTGGGAGAAGGACTTCACCGGGGTCACCGGCTTCCTGGGCAGCAACACCTACGTCTGGATCAGCCTCGCGCTGCTGGCGCTGCTGCCGATCCGCACCTGGGCCGCCCCGGTCGGCGGCCGGCCGGGCGGCCCGTCGGGGCCCACCGGCCGGGACGGGACGACCCGGCCCGCCGGCCCGCCCGGTGCGGCTCCCCGGCCGGCCGGGTCAGCCGGGGAGCCGGCCGGTGTAACGCAGTTCGTCGAGGTGGACCGGGGGTCCGCCGCCGGCCAGCGGCACCCGGTAGCGGGACCGCTCACCGTCGGCTGACAGGCCGGCCCGCTCGTAGAACCGGCGGGCGCGGACGTTGTCGGCCAGCACCCACACCCGGTACTCCCGCCAGCCGTTGGCCGCCAGCCCGTCCCGGGCGGCGGCGAACAGCGCCTGCGCGGTGCCGTCACCCCAGCGCGCCGGCTCCACGTAGATCGCCAGCACCTCGCCGTACGTCGGGTCCAGGTCGCCCCGGTCCTGGTTGTTGCGGTACGGGCCGAAGGTGGTGAACCCGGACGGCACCCCGTCGACCTCGGCGAGCAGGGTGGTGAACGGGTGCTCCGGGTCGGCGGTGCCCACGTCCCGTCGGCGCTGCGCCCAGGCCACCGGGTTGAGCCGGACCAGCACCTCGGCCGGCATGATGCCGGCGTAACCGGCCTGCCAGCCGTGGATGTGCACCCGGGCGATCGCCTCGGCGTCGTCCGGCTCCTCGCGACGGATGGTGAGCATGTGTCCGTTCTATGCCTCGACGGGCGGTCGGTCCAGCGTCCGCTCCGGTGTCGTACGGTTGGTCTAGGGTCGTCGGCGATGGTCGCACCGGAATCGCTCTCGCTCGCCCAGGCCCGGCGGCTGACGCTCGCCGCCCAGGGGTTCGCCGACCCGACGCCCACCGGGGCACCCACCCGCCGGCACCTGCGCCGGGTGCTCGACCGGGTCGGGTTGATCCAGATGGATTCGGTCAACGTGCTGCAACGCGCGCACTACCTGCCGCTCTACAGCCGGCTCGGGCCCTATCCGACCGCCCTGCTCGACACCGCCGCCTACCGCCGCCCCCGGGAGCTGTTCGAATACTGGGGGCACGAGGCGTCCCTGGTGCCGGTGGGGTTGCACCCCGTGTTGCGCTGGCGGATGGCCAAGGCCCGCGACGACGCCTGGGGCGGGATGCGGCGGATCGCCGAGGAGCAGCCCGACCTGGTCGCCTGGGTCCGTGACGAGGTCGCCGCGCGGGGGCCGCTGACCGCCGCCGAGATCGAGCACGACGCGCCCCGGGAGACCGGCCACTGGGGCTGGAACTGGTCGGCGGTGAAGCGGGCGTTGGAGTTCCTCTTCTGGGCCGGCGAGGTCACCGCCGCCGACCGGACGCCCTCCTTCGCCCGCCGCTACGACCTGCCCGAACGGGTGCTGCCGGCGGCCGTGCTCGACGCGCCCACGCCGACCGACGCCGAGGCGTACCGGACCCTGGTCGCGGTGGCCGCCCGGTCGCTGGGGGTGGCCGCCGAGCCGGAGCTGCGGGACTACTTCCGGCTCCCACTGGCCGGTGCCCGGCAGGCCGTCGCCGAGCTGGTCGAGGCCGGTGAGCTGGTGCCGGTGACGGTACAGGGGTGGCGGCAGCCGGCCTGGCGGCACGTCGACGCCCGGCTGCCCCGCTGGGTCCGGGGCAACACCCTGGTCAGCCCGTTCGACCCGCTGGTCTGGGAGCGGGCCCGCACCGAACGGCTGTTCGGCTTCGCCTACCGGATCGAGATCTACGTGCCGGCCGCGCAGCGGGTGCACGGCTACTACGTGCTGCCGTTCCTGCAGGGGGAGCGGTTCACCGCCCGGGTCGACCTCAAGGCCGACCGCAAGGCCGGGGTGCTGCTGGTGCCGGCGGCCTGGCAGGAGCCCGGCGTCGACCCGGGGGAGACCGCCGTCGCGCTCGCCGCCGAGCTGCGTCGGCTCGCCGGTTGGCTCGGCCTGGACGCGGTCGCCCCACCTGCGGCGGGTGACCTGGCCGCCCCGCTGGCCGCCGCGTTGCGCAGCCTCACCGGTGTACCGTGAGGCCGTGACGAGCGTTGACGGGCCGACCGGGCCGAGCCGGTCGGGGCAGGGCACCGATCCGACGTCGACCGGTTCCGCGCCGGCCGGCACCACCCACACGCTGAGCGACCCGTACCCCGTGGGCACGCCGACCGGTCCGTACCCCGTCGGCACGCCGACCGACCCGGCCGCCGTCCACGGGCACCCGCACCCGGGGGTGGGCGGGAACGCCGAAGGGCTGCCCCCCGGCTCCTGGTCGGCGGGGCCGCCGGTGGCGTGGCAGCAGCCCGAGCCGGACCGGTTCACCCGCTTCGTGCTCCGGCTGCACGCCCGTTCGCCGCGCTGGGCGGCCCCGCTGGCCGCCCTCGGCTGCGTCGGCGCAGGGATGGCGTACGCGCTGGTCAGTGACCCGACCACCAGTGACCCGGACGCCCCGCCGAGCTGCCTGCTCAAGCTGACCACCGGGCTGGACTGTCCGGGTTGCGGGGGCACCCGCGCGCTGTGGTACCTCCTGCACGCCGACCTGCCCGCCGCCGCCCGGCACCACGTCGTCTTCGTCTTCGCGGTGCCCTTCCTGGCCTACCTCTTCGTCGCCTGGGCCGGTAAGCAGGCGTTCGGGTGGCGGCTGCCCGAGCTGCGGCTCAGCTCCCCGGTGATCGGCGGGTTCCTCGCCGTCTGGCTGGCCTTCTCGGTGCTGCGCAACCTGCCCTGGCCCCCGTTCACCGCCCTCTACGTCTGACCCGGCCGCGCCGGGCAGCCCCCGTCGCCGGCCCGACCGTGACCCACCGGGACGGGCGGTCGGCTGCGACGACGTCACCCGGTGGCCCCGGTGCGAGACCTTGGCCACCCGCCGGCCGCCCGGAACCCGCACCGTCGGTGATCGCGCTGGTCAGGGGCGGCGGCCCGGGTTTCCCCGCAGCCCACCCGGCCGCTACAGTCGCAGGAATGCCGGAGATGGTGCAGCCCCAGGTGCAGCTGATCGCGTGGACCCAGTTCCAGGCCCCCGACGACGTGCCGTGGTCGACCGAGGCCGAGGGCGGCCAGGCGCTCGCCGAGTTCGCCGGCCGGGCCTGCTACCAGAGCTGGAAGAAGCCGAACCCGGCGACCGCCACCAACGCCGGCTACCTGGCGCACATCCTGGAGGTCGGGCACCTGTCGGTGCTGGAGCACGGCAGCGTGACCTTCTACTTCACCGGGGTGTCCCGCTCGTTCACCCATGAGCTGATCCGGCACCGGCACTTCTCCTACTCCCAGCTCTCCCAGCGCTACGTCCCGGAGCGGGACGCGGCGATGGTCGAGCCGGCGGTGATCGCCGACGACCCGGAGCTGCACAAGCGGTTCGTCGAGGCCGCCGAGGCGAGCGTCCGGGCGTACACCGAGCTGCTGGAGGGGCTGGAGCAGCGGTTCGCCGACGAACCCAACCCGACGCTGCGCCGCAAGCAGGCCCGGCAGGCGGCCCGGGCGGTGCTGCCCAACGCCACCGAGACCCGGATCGTGGTCACCGGCAACTACCGCGCCTGGCGGCACTTCATCGGGATGCGGGCCACCGAACACGCCGACGTGGAGATCCGTGAGCTGGCCGTGGAGTGCCTGCGGCAGCTCCAGCGGGTGGCCCCGAACGTGTTCGCCGACTTCGCCGTCACCACCCTGCCCGACGGCACCGAGGTGGCGACGAGCCCGCACGCACAGCTGTCCTGAGCCCTTCCCCACCGGACGTCCGGTGCTCGTCCGCTAGGTTGTGAGCATGACGCACGACCACCCTGCCACCCCCGACCGGGGGCTGTCGCGCCCGTTCGGGCGACTGCTCACCGCGATGGTGACCCCGTTCACCGCCGATGGCTCCCTGCATCTCGACGGCGCCGTCCAGCTGGCGACGTACCTCGTCGACGAGCAGGGCAACGACGCGCTGGTGATCAACGGCACCACCGGCGAGTCACCGACCACCACGGACGCGGAGAAGGACGCCCTGCTCCGGGCGGTGGTGGAGGCGGTCGGCGACCGGGCCCAGGTGGTGGCCGGCGTCGGCACCAACGACACCCGGCACACCATGGAGCTGGCCGCCGCGGCGGAGAAGGCCGGCGCGCACGGCCTGCTGGTGGTGACGCCGTACTACAACAAGCCGCCGCAGCGGGGCCTGCTGCGGCACTTCACCGCGGTCGCCGACGGCACCAGCCTGCCGATCATGCTCTACGACGTGCCACACCGCACCGGGTTGGCCGTCGAGACCGAGACGCTGGTGCGGCTGGCCGAACACGAACGGATCGTCGCGGTCAAGGACGCCAAGGGTGACCTGACCGCCACCAGTTGGGTGACCAGCCGCACCGACCTCGCCTTCTACAGCGGCGAGGACTCGCTCACCCTGCCTACCCTGGCGATCGGCGGGGTCGGCCTGGTCGGCACCTCGACCCACTTCACCGGCGCGCTCGTCAAGCAGATGATCGAGGCGTACGACGCGGGCGACTCCGGCACGGCACTGACCCTGCACCGGCGGCTGATGCCGCTGCTCACCGGGATCTTCCGCAGCCCGGGCACCATCCTGGTGAAGGCGGGCCTGAACGTGTCGGGCCTGCCCGCCGGGCCGGTGCGTCCGCCGCTGGCGGACGCCACCGACGACGAACTGGCCCTGCTGCGCGCGGACTGCGCGGCGGCGGGCCTGGACCTGCCCGAATGACCGAACGACACGACGGACGCCGGGTTACGGCGTCGCAGAATGAGGTGGACGCGTGACCGAGGCGCAATTCGAGGGTGAACTGCCCCCGCCGCTGCCCGAGGGCGGGCTGCGGATCATCCCGCTCGGCGGACTCGGTGCCATCGGTCGGAACATGACCGTCTTCGAGTACGACGGCAAGCTGCTCATCGTCGACTGTGGGGTGCTCTTCCCCGACGTCGAGCAGCCCGGCGTGGACCTGATCCTGCCCGACTTCGGGCCGATCCTGGACCGGCTGGCCGACGTGCAGGCGATCGTGCTGACCCATGGCCACGAGGACCACATCGGCGCGGTGCCGTACCTGCTCGCCCACAAGCCGGACATCCCCCTGGTCGGCTCCCAGTTCACCCTCGCCCTGGTCGAGGCGAAGCTGGCCGAGCGGCGGATCCAGCCCTACACGCTCACCGTCCGGGAGGGCGGCCGGGAGCGGCTGGGCCCGTTCGAGTGCGAATTCTTCGCGGTCAACCACTCGATCCCGGACGCGCTCGCGGTGGCCGTGCGTACCCCGGCGGGCCTGGTGCTGCACACCGGTGACTTCAAGATGGACCAGCTCCCGCTGGACGGCCGGATCACCGACCTGGCCGGCTTCGCCCGGCTCGGTGCGGAGGGTGTCGACCTGCTCCTGTCGGACTCCACCAACGCCGAGATCCCCGGTTTCGTCACCCCGGAACGGGAGATCGGGCCGGTGCTCGACTCGATCTTCGCGAAGGCGAAGGGGCGGATCATCGTCGCCTCGTTCGCCTCGCACGTGCACCGGGTGCAGCAGGTCTTCGACTCGGCGCTGGAGCACGGCCGCAAGGTGGCGCTGATCGGCCGGTCGATGGTCCGCAACATGGGCATCGCCCGCGACCTCGGCCTGCTCAACATCCCGGCCGGCCTGGTGATCGGGATCGAGGAGGCCACCACGCTGCCGCCCGACCAGATCGTGCTGATGTCCACCGGTTCGCAGGGTGAGCCGATGAGCGCCCTGGGCCGGATGGCCAGCGGCGACCACCGGCACATCACCATCGCCCCCGGCGACACCGTCGTGCTCGCCTCGTCGCTGGTCCCCGGCAACGAGACCTCGGTCTACCGGGTGATCAACCGGCTGGCCCGGGCCGGCGCGGTGGTGGTGCACAAGGACGTCGCCAAGGTGCACGTCTCCGGGCACGCCCCCGCCGGTGAACTGCTCTACCTGCTCAACGTGGTGCGGCCGAGCAACCTGATGCCGGTGCACGGCGAGTGGCGGCACCTGCGGGCGCACGCGCGGCTCGGCATCGAGTCCGGCGTCGCCCCGGACCGGGTGGTGATCTGCGAGGACGGCGACGTCGTCGACCTGGTCGAGGGTCGGGCCAGTGTGGTCGGGCACGTGAAGAGCCGTTACGTCTACGTCGACGGTCTGGCCGTGGGCGACGTCAGCGAGTCGCTGCTCACCGAGCGGCGGATCCTCGGCGACGGCGGTTTCATCGCCACCACGGTGGTGGTCGACTCGGTCACCGGCAAGGTGGTCGCCGGCCCGACCCTGTCGGCGAAGGGCTTCTCCGAGGACCCGGCCGCGTTCAACCCGGTGATCCCGCTGGTCACCGAGGCGCTGAACCGGGCCGCCGCGGACGGCATCACCGATCCGCACCAGCTCCAGCAGATCGTCCGACGCACCGTGGGGCGCTGGGTCAACGACGCGTACCGCCGCCGTCCGATGATCGTCCCGACCGTGGTCGAGGTCTGAGCGGGTCCTCCCACCCGGACACCGTGGGCCGGCCACCGTCGTGACGACGGTGGCCGGCCCGTTGTGTGGTCGGCTCAGCGGTGGTGCAGGGTGGCCACGATCAGGTTGGGGTCGGTCGCGGTGACGTAGGCGGCGCTGGCCACCAGGACCGTGTGCCCGCGTACGGCCACCGAGGTCGGGTTCTGGAGCCCGTCGGCACCGGTCAGCAGGGTCCGGGTCCGCCCGTCGGGGTCGATGTCGACCACCGTGTTGGGCCCGTTGAGGGCGGCGACGACCCGGCCGTCGGGGGCGAAGGCGAAGTCGTCGATGCCGACCAGCCCGGTCGCCCTGACCTCGATGGCACCCGGCCGGCCCGCCCGCAGCGGAATCCGCAGCAGGGTGCCCTGGTCCAGGTTGGTCGCCCAGACCGCGCCACCCCGGACCTTGACGCCGTTGACGCCGAGGAAACCGGTCGGGGCGAGCGCGGACACCGACGACCAGACCCGGGCGGGACCACCGGCCAGCGGGACGGTCGAGATGGTGCCGCGCACCGAGTCGGTGACGTAGAACGTCCGGCTCGTCGGGTCGAGCGCCAGCCCGTTCGGCAGCCCGTCGGCCGGTAGCGCGGCGATCCGCCGGGGCTTCTGACCCGGCGAAATCCGGTACAGACCCGTGCTGGCGGCGTCGCCGCTGGCGTACAGGACATAGATCGTGCCGTCGTCGGTGCGGACGATGCCGCTGGTCAGGGCGAAACCGAGCACGGGGGTGGCGACGCCGCCGTCGGCCGGCGCGGCCAGGGTGGCCAGCACCCGGGTCCGGCCGGCCGGGTCGACGGCGGCGACCTGCCGGGCCGCCGCGAACGTGAGGTAGGCCGTGCCGTCGGGGCCCAGGGTGATGTTCTCCGGCAGTTGCCCCCGCGTCAGGTCGAAGTGGACCGCGATCCGTGCCGCCGGGGCCGACCGGGCCGGGGCGACGGCGGAGGCCGGGACGCCCGCCGACGCCGGGACCGCCGACGGTACGGCCAGGGCGCCGGCCGCCGCAGCGGCCACCGCGAGGGTGAGGATTCTTCTGCGCATGGTTCGTCCTTCTGGTGAGGGGCCCGGGAGTGGGCCCGGTTTCGGGCGCGGACGGTCCGGCACCCGGTCAGGTGCCCTCGTCTCGCGGTGTCGGCGCAGCGTCGACCGGCCGGCTCACGCCGGCCCGCCGGTGCGGGTGGGGCAGCAGAGCCGCTCTGCTGCCCGGGTGGGGCGCGGGGTCAGCCGGATGCGGGCAACGGCTGCCGGTCGGCGGCCCGGCCGGTGACCGCCGTGTGCACGAGCAGCGTCATCGCCGCCTGGGACGGGGAACCCGGCGCGGTGGTGGCGACGACCAGCACCTGGTCGTCCTCGGTCCGCAGGGTCTGCTGGGTGACGGCCAGCACCCCGACCACCGGGTGTCGCATCTCGTAGCCGGCGTGGCCGCCGGCCTTGACCCGGTGGTCGGCCCACGCGGCGGCGAACTCGGGGCTGCGTACCGCCAGTTCGCCGACCAGCGCGGCGAGCAACGGGTCCGCCGGGTGCTGCCCGGAGGTCGCCCGCAGGGTCGCCACCACGGCTCGTGCCTTGGCCGGCCAGTCGACGTACAGGTCACGGGTGTGCGCGTCGAGGAAGATCAGCCGCGCCATGTTCGGCCGCCGGTCCGGTCGGTCCACCGCCGCCGGCTCCAGGTGCCCGGCGAAGAGGGCGTGCCCGGCGACGTTCCAGGCCAGCACGTCGAGGCGACGGCCGAGCACCAGCACGGGTACGTCGCCGAGTGCGGCGACCAGTTGCCGCACGGTCGGATCGACCCGCTCCGGCGGCGGCCGGCGGGTGACCGGGCGGCGACCACCGGCGGCCAGCCCGGACAGGTGGCGGCGTTCGGCGTCGTCGAGGCGCAGGGCCCGGCTGAGCGCGTCCAGCACCTCGGGGGAGGCGTTGGTGGCCAGGCCCTGCTCCAACCGGGCGTAGTAGGAGGCGCTGACCCCGGCCAGCAGGGCGAGCTCCTCCCGACGCAGCCCCGGCACCCGTCGCCGTCCGCCGTAGGTGACCACCCCGGCTTCCCCGGGGCTGAGCCGGGAGCGGCGCGAGCGGAGGAACTCGCCGAGCTGTCCTGATGCCTGCATGACTCCCAGTATTGGTGGCGGCCACCCGGCCAACCACACCCTGTCAGGGGTAGCCAGGACGCCCGGCTGCGTGACGGGATGGACACGTTCCGTCGATAAGTGTGGATCGGCTCATCCGGGCGGTACCCGTTTCCGTACCCCACCGCGGCGGGCGTACCCCGCGTCGGCCGGGAGGAGCATGACGGATGGACCGCAGACGGATGACAGCGATCGGCGTCGTGCTGGCGGCAGCGGGACTGACGGCGGCGGTCACCCTGCCGTCGTTCGCCGGGGACCAGGGCACGCCGAACGCCGGTGGGACCGGCCCGAAGGCCACCGGCGGGGTGGCTCCGGAGGTGGTGGACGCGCTCAGCCGTGACCTGCGGATCAGCCGGGACCAGGCGGTTCGGCGGTTGACCGCCGAGAAGCAGGCCACCGGGCGGTTGGCCCGGCTGCGGGCCGCCCTCGGCAACGACTACGGCGGGGCGTGGCTCAGCGACGACGGCTCCACCCTCAACGTGGCGGTCGCCGACCCGGCGCAGGCGCAGCGGGTCCGGGCCGCCGGTGCGGTGCCCAAGCCGGTGGACCGCGCGGTCACCGAGCTGGACGCGGCCAAGAGCCGGCTCGACTCGGTGGGTCGGCAGGCGTCCCCGGCGATCACCGGCTGGTACGTCGACGTCGCCACCAACTCCGTGGTGGTGCTCGCCCAGCCGGGTGCCGAGTCGCGGGCCCGCCGGTGGGCGGCGGGCAGCGGGGCCCCGGCCGGGGCGGTCCGGATCACCACCTCACGGGAGCAGCCGCGTCCACTGTTCGACCTGGTCGGCGGGGACCCGTTCTTCATCAACGACGTGGGCCGATGCTCGATCGGCTTCTCGGTGGTGGGCGGGTTCGTCACCGCCGGGCACTGTGGGCGGGTCGGCGACCGGACGACCGGCTTCAACCAGACCCAGCAGGGCGTCTTCGCGGCGTCGTCGTTCCCCGGGGACGACTGGGCGGTCGTGCGCACGAACGGCCAGTGGACCCCGCAGGGGGTGGTGAACGACTTCAACGGCGGCGTGGTGCCGGTCAACGGTTCCACCGAGATGCCGGTGGGGGCGTCGATCTGCCGTTCCGGCTCCACCACGGGGGCCCGCTGCGGTGTCGTCCAGGCCCGTAACGCCACCGTGAACTATCCGGAGGGGACGGTCACCGGGCTGACCCGCACCGACGTGTGCGCCGAACCGGGTGACTCCGGCGGTTCGTGGATCTCCGGCGACCAGGCGCAGGGTGTCACCTCCGGCGGTTCCGGTGACTGCACCGTCGGCGGGGTCACCTTCTTCCAGCCGGTCAACGAGATCCTGGAACGCAACAACCTGACCCTGGTGACCGCCGACGGCCGGCAGGACGCGCAGCCGCAGACCACCACCCGGATGCGGGCGCGGACCGCCGGGTCGGTGCGCTGACCGCACCACCCGCCGCGCCCCGCCCCCCTGCCGCTGTCGGCAGGCTGCGCCGGGGCCTCCGGTACCGCGACCCCCGACCCCCACCGCCCGGTGGTCGGGGGTCGCGCCGCGTCCGGGCCGCCCGGGGCGGCGGCACGGCGCTGGGCTGTTCGGGGGCTGGGCTGTTCGGCGCCGGGCGGGTCAGGGCAGGGCGGCGACGGCCCTGGCGTACGCGACGCCGGTGCTCACCGCCGCGTCGACCAGGATGCCGAGCTGTGTCGGGGCCACCCCGTGCGCCAGGTCGGTGGTGACGTCGCCGGCCAGCACCAGCTCACCGCCGGGCAGCTCGTGCACGTACGCCTTCGGCAGCAGCCGGTCGTGGTTCCAGGCGTTGCAGAACTCGTACGCCTCGGCGAGCCGTCCCGCCGCCAGCCGCCGGGCCGCCACCACCCGGGCGTGCAGGATCTCCCCGTGCCCGCCCAACAGGCGGAACTGCACGACCGCCTCGTCCCAGCGACCCACCACCACGCCTGCGGCGTCCACCGCGTACACGTCGCCCCGGACGTCGAGCACGGCGGTGAGCTGCGTCAGGCTCAGCGGGGCGGGCTCCTCGGCCGAGGGCAGGAACGGTTCGTCGTCGGGCTCGTCGACGCCGTCCGGCTCGGGCAGGGGCACCGGGTCACCGGTCGGTCGTCCGGCCAGCCAGGCGGCGATCCGGCCGGCGTGGTGGCCGGTGCCGTTGCGCGCGTCGAAGCTGCCCGCCAACCGGGTCGCCTCGGCGGACAGGTCGGTGCCGAGGGTCGCCACGTCCAGCTCGGCGGCGGGCCGGTCGCCGTGGCCGGGACGGCGTACCCGTCGACCGTCCCGGCCGGCCTCGACGGCGAGCGCGCAGACCAGCGCCCCGGCGGCGGCGAACTCCATCGCCGACAGGTCGTCGTAGGGGTGGTCCAGCCGGGGCAGCTGCTCGGCGAGGATGTCCAGGGCCCGGTCCGGGTGCCCGGCCAACGCGCAGAACCGCAACTGCGCGGCCAGGTACGGCAACGCCGCCCGCTCCCGCCGGTGCCGCCGGTACGCCCGCAGGTGCGCCGTCGCGGCCCGTGCGGTCGCCCCGGTGCGCAGCCACGGCAGCAGCCCCACCGCGAGGGCCCGTTCCGGCTGGTCGGTGCAGTCGACCCCACCGTCGAGCGCGGGGCGCAGCGTGTCCAGTGCGGCCCGGTCGTCGCCCCAACCGGCGAGCAGGTCGGCGCGGCGTACCAGCAGGCAGCCGGGGCAGCCGGCCTCCGGGTCCGCCTCGGCGGCCGTCCACCGCTCGTACCACTGGCGGGCGGTCGGCTCGTCGCCGCGGTGGTCGGCGAGCCGGCAGCGCAGCTGGGCGACCACACCCGCGTCCTCGCCGACCCGCCGGGCCAGCGCGTCGAGGAACGACTGCGCCAGGTCCAGCCCGATCCGGGGGGTGCCGATCGCCGCTTCCACCGCCTGCCGCAGGTGCCGCCGCAGCAGCTCCGCGTCGCCGGGCCGGCCGTCGAGCAGGTCGGGGGAGCCGTCGACGGCGGCCAGCAGGCGGCGTACCGGCTCGATGATCCGCCACCGCCCGCCGTACCGCAGGTACGCCGCCACCAGCGCGAACCGGGCGTCCAGGGCGGAGTGCGGGTCGCCGAGCGCGTCGGCGCGGGCGGCGATCCGGTCGAGTTCGGCCAGCCGGGCCTCGCCGTCGGGCAGATCCGCGGCCCCGGCGAGCGCGGACGCCAGGGCGGGATCGCGGCGGGCGGGTGGCCGGCCCGCCCCGGGGCGGAACCCGGCGGTCATCCGGGCGTCCCCCCGGGCAGCAGGCCGACGGCGGCGGCGAGCCGGCAGCCGGCGGTGATGCCGCAGTCGAGCAACTGGTCGAGCTGGTGCGGGGTGACCCCCCGTTCCAGGTCGGTGACCACCTCACCGCAGACCTGGGCCCGGCCGTCGTCGCCGACGTGCACGAACGCCTTGGGCCAGAGCTGGTCGTGGTTCCACGTGTTGCAGAACGCGTAGAGCGCCGGCACGTGGTCGATGCCGAACGTGGGTGCCGTCACGGTGCGGATCTGGAGCAGCTCGTCGAGGGTGCCCCGGCGCAGGAACCAGATCAGGCTGTCGTCCCAGCGGCCCACCAGCTCCCCGTCGTCGTCGGTGACCACGGCGTACCCCCGGTGGGCCAGCACGGCGGCGACCAGGTCGGCGGTCAGCGGACGCAGGGCCTGCGGGTGACCCGCCAGCGGGTCCGGACGGTCCGCGAAAGCAGGCGACGCCATCGGGCATCCCTTCTGAGGCGAATAACACGTCTGCGGGCGTGGTACGCGCTGCGACGCGCGGACACGACCCGGAAAAGCGGCGGTCTGCCGGGTAACGCCGTTACGGTGACTCTATGGCGGGCCGTACCTCTCAGGCGAGCCGGCGACGCGGCGCGTCGCCGCGCGGTACCACGAACAGTCGTGCCCGTCAGCCGGCGAAGAAGACCACCCGGGCGACGGCGCGACGGCGCCCGGCCCCCCGGCCCGCTCCGGCGGCCTACGTGGGTCGTGCCGTCGGGGCACTGTGGATGGGTCTGGCGCACGGGGTCGGGTGGGGGTTCCGGGCCGCCGGTCGGCAGGCGGCCTCGGCCCGGGAGTTGGACCCGGAGCACCGCCGTGACGGTGCCGGGCTGCTGCTGTTCGGCCTGGCCATCCTCAGCGCGGTGGCGATCTGGTTCTCCGGTGCCGGCCCGTTCGGTGCGCGCCTGGCCGACACCGTGCGCCTGTTCCTGGGCGCGATCGCGGTGGTGGTGCCGGTGCTGCTGATGATCGGCGCGTGGCGGCTGATGCGGACCCCGGTGGACCCGGAGCACCGGGGGCGTGGCCTGATCGGCTGGGGTTCCATGCTGGTGGCCACGGCGGCGATGCTGCACATCGGACAGAATCCGGTGGACCCGGTGCAGCGCGACTACGCCGGTGGCCTGGTCGGCGCCGGGATCGGGGACCTGCTGGAGCGGGGGGTCACCGCGTGGGTGGCCATGCCGCTGCTGATCCTGCTGCTCGTCTTCGGCCTGCTGGTGGTCACCGCCACCCCGATCAACAAGATCCCGGAGCGGCTCGGTCTGCTCGCCGGCACGCTGGTCGCCCCGCCCGACGCCCCGGCGGAGGACGAGGAACAGGAGGTGGCGGTCGCCCCGAAGCCGGCCCGCCGCCGGCCGGCCCGCAAGGCCGCCCCACCGCCGGTCGACCCGGACGACTTCGCCGACGTCGGCCCGGAGGTGGACCTCCAGGAGACGATCGTGCTGCCCCGCCGGCCGGCGAGCCGGGTGCCGGCCAGTCGCAAGCCGGTGGAGCCGCCGGAGCACTCCGCCCCGCCCACCCGGGCCGAGCAGCTCGCGCTGACCGGGTTGGCCGGCGACTACGTGCTGCCGCCGGCCAACATGCTCACCGGTGGCGCGGCCCCGAAGACCCGCAGCAAGGCCAACGACGAGGTGATCGCCGCGCTGACCGGCGTCTTCGACCAGTTCGGGGTGGACGCCGAGGTCACCGGCTTCACCCGGGGCCCGACCGTCACCCGTTACGAGGTCGAGCTGGGCCACGGGGTCAAGGTCGAGCGGATCACCCAGCTTTCCCGCAACATCGCGTACGCGGTGAAGTCGCCCGACGTGCGGATCCTCAGCCCCATCCCGGGCAAGAGCGCGGTCGGGGTGGAGATCCCCAACACCGACCCGGAGAACGTGGCCCTCGGTGACGTGCTGCGGTCCCGGGCCGCCACCAGCGACCACCATCCGATGGTGGTGGCCCTCGGCAAGGACATCGAGGGCGGCTTCGTGGTGGCCAACCTCGCGAAGATGCCGCACATCCTGATCGCCGGGGCCACCGGCGCGGGCAAGTCGAGCTGCCTCAACACCCTGCTGGTGTCCATCCTGACCCGGGCCACGCCGGACGAGGTGCGGCTGCTGCTGATCGACCCGAAGCGGGTCGAGATGACCGGGTACGAGGGCATCCCGCACCTGGTCACCCCGATCGTGACCAACGCCAAGAAGGCCGCCGACTCGCTGGACTGGGTCGTCCGCGAGATGGACATGCGTTACGACGACCTCGCCGCCAACGGGGTCCGGCACATCGACGACTTCAACCGCAAGGTGCGCAACGGCGAGATCAAGGCCCCGCCGGGCAGCGAGCGGGAGATGCGGCCGTACCCGTACCTGCTGGTGATCGTGGACGAGTTGGCCGACCTGATGATGGTCGCCCCGCGCGACGTGGAGGACTCGGTCGTCCGGATCACCCAGCTCGCCCGCGCCGCCGGCATCCACCTGGTGCTGGCCACCCAGCGGCCGAGCGTCGACGTGGTGACCGGCCTGATCAAGGCGAACGTGCCGTCCCGGTTGGCGTTCGCCACCTCGTCGCTCGCCGACTCCCGGGTCATCCTCGACCAGCCGGGCGCGGAGAAGCTGCTCGGCCGGGGTGACGGGCTGTTCCTGCCGATGGGCGCGTCGAAGCCGGTCCGCATCCAGGGCGCCTGGGTGACCGAGCGTGAGATCGCCGACGTGGTGAAGTTCTGCAAGGACCAGCGGGAGCCGGAGTTCCGCTCCGACGTGCTGGCCCCGGCGCAGGACAACAAGAAGAAGATCGACGAGGACATCGGCGACGACCTTGACCTGCTGGTGCAGGCGGTGGAGCTGGTGGTGACCTCGCAGTTCGGCTCGACCTCGATGCTCCAGCGCAAGCTGCGGGTCGGGTTCGCCAAGGCGGGCCGGTTGATGGACCTGATGGAGACCCGGGGAGTGGTCGGCCCGTCCGAGGGCTCCAAGGCCCGCGACGTGCTGGTCAAGCCGGACGAGCTGGAAGAGGTCCTCGACGGCCTGCGCGGCGACGTGGACTGACCCGGGCGGGGCCGGTCGGTGCGACGGTCCCACCGGTCGGGTCCGCAACGGACCGTGAGCGTGAGCGTGCGACGGTTCGTGGACGTGCGATGGACCGTCGCCGTGCGATGGACCGTGGACGTGCGATGGACCGTGGACGTGCGATGGACCGTGGACGTGCGACGGGCCCGCCGGGATGCCGGCGGGCCCGTTCGCGGGAAGGCGTCAGTCAGCTGTTCATCATGGCGCTGACGATCACCAGGCTGAGGATGATGGCCACCACGTTCGCGGCGGCGGCGTACCAGCCCAGCGGCTTGTCGCCGAGCACCGCGCCGACGATGCCGAGCACCAGGCCGATGACACCGAAGATGACCGGGGCGATCAGCAACGCGACGACGGCGAAGACGAACGCCAGGATGGTGCAGATGCGGGCGGCGTTGGTGCGCGGGCGGGCGGGTGCGTGGGTGTCGGCCATGACGTCCTCCGTGGTCGGGAACATGAGTGCTGTGGTGATCGATCACTACCCACACCGGACGGAAACTACGCACCCGGCGGCGACATCCCACCCGACCCACTTCCGCGCCGACACCGAATTCCGGTCGATCGGGGCCCGCCGGTGTGGCAGGGTCACCCGGTGCCGGCATCCCGTCGTGACCTGTTGCGGTCGCAGTTCGAGCTGACCTGGTCCCTGTTCGAGTACCACCTGGAGCGCCTGGAGCCGGCGGACCTGCTCTGGGAACCCGCGTCGCACTGCTGGACGATGCGTCCGGCCGCCGACGGCGGGTGGGTGCCGGACTGGGCGGAGGTCGAGCCCGACCCGGTCCCCGTCCCGACGGTCGGCTGGATCACCTGGCACATCGGTTGGTGGTGGACGGTCGCGGCCGACCACGCGCGGGGGCACAGGCCCCGGGAGCGTACCGAGATCGGCTGGCCGGGTGACCGGGACCGGACGGTGGCGTGGCTGGGTGACCTGCGTACCACCTGGTTGGCGGTGTTCGACCAGCTCGGCGACGCCGACCTCGATGCGACCGCGTCGTTCCCGTGGCGGGACGACCCCGCGTACACCGTCGCCCACATGATCGCCTGGGTGAACGCCGAGCTGATGAAGAACGTCGCCGAGATCGGCCAACTCCGGTTGCTGCGGCACGCGAGCCGGCCCTGACCCGTCGGCCGGTCCCGGGGAGCCGGCCCGGCAGCCGGCCCGGCCGTCCACGGGCAGCCGGCCCGGCCGTCCACTGGCAGCCGGGACCGGCCGTCCGCCGGCAGCCGGCCCGGCCGCGGGCGTGGGGCGGCTCAGTGGAAGAGCTTGAGGCCGACCACACCGGCCACCACCAGCAGCAGGCTGAGCAGTCGGGGCAGGCTCGTCGACTCGCCGAGGGTCACCATGCCGACCACGGCGGTGCCGACGGCCCCGATGCCGACCCAGACCGCGTAGCCGGTGCCGACGGGGATGTCGCGCAGCGCGTACGCCAGGCCGGCCATGCTGGCGACCAGGGTGACCGCGAAGACGGCCGAGGGGAGCGGTCGGGTGAATCCGGCGCTGCGGTCGAGGGAGACCGCCCACGCGGTCTCCAGGAGTCCGGAGAGCACCAGCACGATCCAGGCCATCGGGCATCACCTCGGGGGTGCGGGTCCCGGACCGGCCGGGACGAGTCGGTTGGTCACGGGGCGTCTTGGCCTGACCGGGTACGCCCACGACTCGTCCGGGGTGGCTGCGGGCCGGTAGGAGCCGCGGCACCGACCTGCCCACGCGGCCACCACGACCGACGCTAGCACCGCCGGCCGGCGGGGTGGGGTGATCCTCCCCACCACACCTTGAGCTGAAGTCAGCTTGAGGTTGCAGCATGGGGAACATGACGCTGCTCTTCGACGACCGGCAGGTCGCCGCCACCCTGGACGCGCCGACCACCGTCGCGGCGATGCGGGACGCCCTGCTGGCCGCCCACGCCGGCCGGCTCGTCGCCCCGCCCCGGGCGTCCGCACCGCTGGCCGGCGGGCGGATGGTGCTCACCGCCGGGCAGCTCACCGACGAGTGGTACGGCTTCCGCTCCTACGACACCCTCGGCCACCCGGCCGGCGAGCAGCTGGTGGTGCTGCACGACGCCCGGACGGGGGCGGTCCGGGCCATCGCCGTCGGCGCGGAACTCGGCTCCCGGCGTACCGGCGGGCTGGGCGCGGTGGCGGTCGACGCCCTGGCCCGCCCGGACGCCACCACCCTGGGCGTGATCGGCTCCGGCGGGCAGGCGTGGACGCAGGTGTGGGCGACCGCCGCCGTCCGGCCCCTGCGCGAGGTGACCGTGCACAGCCGCTCGGCG
Source organism: Micromonospora sp. NPDC049081 (assembly GCF_040648835.1). Lineage (NCBI taxonomy): Bacteria > Bacillati > Actinomycetota > Actinomycetes > Micromonosporales > Micromonosporaceae > Micromonospora > Micromonospora sp. NPDC049081. The sequence continues at coordinate 134,543 of NZ_JBEZEK010000012.1, forward strand.
GCCCGCCGCGAGGCGTTCGCCGCCCGGGTCCGCGCCGAACTGGGGATCCCCGCCCGCGCCGTCGGCTCGGCCGCCGAGGCGGTCCGCGACCGGGACGTGGTGGTCCTCGCCACCACCAGCGTCACCCCGGTGCTGGCGGCCACCGACCTCGCCCCGGGCACCCACGTCAACACCGTCGGCTTCAAGCAGGTGCACCGGCACGAGTTCGGCACCGACCTGCTCGACGCCGCCGACGTGCTGGTCACCGACTCGCCGGCCCAGGCGGCGGCGTACGACCCGCCGATGTTGACCGCCGTCGGGCCGTACCCGGGACGGTTGCGTGACCTGGGGGCGGTGCTGGCCGGGGCGGTCCCCGGCCGGACCGGCGCGGACCAGGTGTCGGTGTTCTGCTCCACCGGCCTGGCCGGCACCGAGGTCGCCCTGCTGGACCGCCTGGTCCGGGTGGGCGCGACGACGGTCTGACCGGCGGTACGTCGGCTGCGGCGGGCGGGTGCACCATGATCGGATTGCAGTTCCGGCGAGTGTTCCCGGCGTGTCGTGCGCATTTTCGTCATTTGATCAACGATGGGCCGGGCGGCGGGGTGAACCGGCCTACACCGCACGCCGCCGTCGGTCGGGCCCGCTCCCGCGCCCGGTACCCTCGGATGGTGTCTGCCACCCCCACGCCTGACAACGCCGGCCCGACGCCCCGCCGCGACCTGGCGCCGCCGTCCGCCGACGGCCGACGGGTCGCCCTGCTGACCCTGGGCTGCGCCCGCAACGAGGTCGACTCGGAGGAGTTGGCCGCCCGGCTGCACGCCGACGGCTGGCAGGTCACCACCGACGGCGAGGGTGCCGACGTGGTGGTCGTCAACACCTGTGGGTTCGTGGAGAAGGCCAAGCAGGACTCGATCCAGACCCTGCTCGCCGCCGCCGACACCGGGGCCAAGGTGGTCGCCGCCGGCTGCATGGCCGAGCGGTACGGCCGGGAGTTGGCCGACAGCCTCCCCGAGGCGCAGGCGGTGCTCAGCTTCGACGACTACCCGGACATCGCCGCCCGGCTCGACTCGGTGCTCGCCGGCGAGGCGATCGGCGCGCACACCCCCCGGGACCGGCGCGAACTGCTGCCGCTCACCCCGGTCGCCCGGCGGGAGTCGGCGGTGTCGCTGCCCGGCCACGGCACCCCCACCCGGGTCGCGCCGGAGACCGACGCGCACACCCCGGCGCACCTGCGGCAGGTGCTGCGCCGTCGGCTCGACACCGGCCCGGTGGCCTCGCTGAAGCTGGCCAGCGGCTGCGACCGGCGGTGCGCGTTCTGCGCGATCCCCGCGTTCCGGGGCGCGTTCGTCTCGCGTACCCCCGACGAGCTGCTCGCCGAGGCGGAGTGGCTGGCCAAGACCGGCGTCCGCGAGCTGGTGCTGGTCAGCGAGAACTCGACGTCGTACGGCAAGGACCTGGGTGACCCGCGGGCGCTGGAGAAGCTGCTGCCGCAGCTCGCCGCGATCGACGGCATCGTCCGGGTGCGGGCCAGCTACCTCCAGCCCGCCGAGACCCGTCCCGGCCTGGTCGAGGCGATCGCCACCACCCCCGGCGTGGCCCCCTACTTCGACCTGTCGTTCCAGCACTCCAGCGAGCCGGTGCTGCGCCGGATGCGCCGGTTCGGCTCCACCGACCGGTTCCTGGAGTTGCTGGCCAGCGCCCGTGCCCTCGCCCCCGAGGCGGGTGCGCGGAGCAACTTCATCGTCGGGTTCCCCGGCGAGACCAAGCAGGACGTGGCCGAGCTGGTCCGGTTCCTGACCGACGCGCGGCTCGACGCGATCGGCGTGTTCGACTACAGCGACGAGGACGGCACCGAGGCCGCCGGGCTGCCCGGCAAGCTCTCCGCCGCCACCGTCAAGCGCCGCTACGACCGGCTCGCCGCGCTCGCCGACGAGCTGTGCTCGCAGCGGGCCGAGGAGCGGCTCGGCAGCACGGTCGAGGTGCTCGTCGACACCGTCGACGACGGCGTGGTGGAGGGGCGGGCGGCGCACCAGGCCCCCGAGGTCGACGGCTCGACCACCCTGGTCGCCCCGGTCGGCGGCGGGGTCGACCTGGCCGCGTTGCGCCCCGGTGACCTGGTGCGGGCCACGGTCACCGCGACCGAGGGCGTCGACCTGGTGGCCGTGCCGGATGAGATGATCTCGGCGGCGCCCGGCGCGGAACGGTGACGGTGGGCCCGGACGGAGCGGGGGAGCCAGGTGGGGCGGTGCCAGGTGGGCCTCGACGACCGGAGCGGGGCGCGGCGGTGACCGGGGCGGCGGAGTCCGCGCCGCCGGTGGCCCGGGTGCCGGTGCTCAACGCGGCCAACGGGCTGACCCTGCTGCGGTTGGTGCTGGTGCCCGTCTTCGCCGCGTCGGTGGTCGCCTCCGGGATGACCCACACCGGGTGGCGGATCGCCGCCTGCCTGATCTTCGCGTTCGCCTCGATGACCGACCTGGTGGACGGCTGGATCGCCCGCCGGTTCGGTCTGGTCACCTCGGTCGGCAAGGTGGCCGATCCGATCGCCGACAAGGCGCTCACCGGCGCGGCCCTGGTGCTGCTGTCCGTCTACGACCGGTTGCCCTGGTGGGTGACGGTGCTGATCCTCGTCCGTGAGTTGGGCATCACCGGGCTGCGGTTCTGGGTGATCCGGCACGGCGTGATCGCCGCCAGCCGGGGCGGCAAGCTCAAGACGGCGCTGCAGATCCTGGCCATCGCCTGGTACCTGTGGCCGATGCCGGCCGCCCTGGTCGCCGTCGGCCCCTGGATCATGGCCGCCGCCGTGCTGGTCACCGTGGTCACCGGCTTCGACTACGTCGCCCAGGCCCTGCGCCTGCGCCGGCCCCGCCCCTGACCGGGACTTCCCGGCCCCGCAGCCCGCACCGCGCGGCCCGCGCGTAGCCGGCGTCGATCCCGGCCGCCGCCCCCGTCGGCTCCCGGCCCCCCGCCGCAATCCCGGGGCGGCGGGACGGCTGTCCCTGCCGCCCGGGACGCCCCGCCCAGCAGAGTCGGCACCGCACCGGCCCCAGTGGCCCGGTGCGGCGTCGGCCCGACCGGGTCGACGCCCGGCGACGGCGGGCGGGGTTGCGCCCGGTGGCGGGAGGAGCAGCGGTGCGGACAGCGACGAGACATGCCCGGGGACGGTCCCCGGGCGGCGGGTGGCGCAGCCGCCGGCTGTGGGCGGCCGGCCTGACGGCGGTGCTGGCGGTCACCATGCACCAGAGTCCGGCCCGCGCCGCCGACCCGGTGCCGTTCGACGAGCAGGCGGTGCACGGGGCGCTGTTCGGGGCCGTCGTGCAACTACGCGACGCCGGGGCCGTCGGGCTGAAGGACGCGCTGCTCACCGCTGAGCTACTCGACTGGCGTACCGGCCAGCCGGGTGCCGACGCGACGCAGGTGGCCGGGCACGTGACCACCACCCGGGCGGTCGCCGACGCGGCGGTCAGCGACGCGCGGGCCGAGGACCGGTCCCGGTTCGCGGTGGCGATGGCGGTGCTGGCCCGGCTCGGCGAGTCCACCGGCGCGGTGACCACCGGCCCGGCGGTGCGGGCCTTCCTGGCCAGCACGGTCGGCGCGGAGGGCGCGAACGTGGTGCCGGACGCGTTGAACCTGGTCCGGGGCGGTTACCAGGACGCGGCGTGGAACGCCCGCTCCCGGGACCTGGTCCAGGACACCTGGCGGGAGCTGCACCGGCGGGCCGCCACCGACGACGCGCTGGCCACCGGCTGGGACAGCGCCTTCGCGGGACGGACCGGCACCGGGGTGCGTACCCCGGTCGACGGGTTGCTGGCCGCGCGGATCCACGAGCCGCGCGCCGACGGCAACACCGGCACCCTCGGCTACTACGTGCCGCTGTCCGCGATCCGCGACGTCCGTGGTGACCCGACCGCCTTCAAGGCGCTGGTGCAGGAGCGGGCGTACGCGACGCTGAAGGTGCTCGACACCGACGGCAACAACCGGATCACCGAGGTGGTCGGCTACGCCAACACGTACCCGCTCAACCAGGACCCGAAGCCGAGCCAGGCGGTGGTCGACGCGGAGAAGGCGAAGACCGAGTCGAACCGCAAGATCTTCGAAGGGCTCGGGTCCACCGTCACGGTGCTGTCCACCCTGGTCGGCTTCGTCGACAAGAAGTTCGGTAAGCAGCTGGAGACCATCGGCAAGGCCGTGGTGACCTCGGTGACCGCGATCAACACGTACGTGACGACGGTGCTCGGGCAGGGGCTGACCATGGCCGCGACGGCGATGGGCACGGCGGTGCTGACCGGCAACCTGCTCGGCGCGGCGGTGAGCCTGATCGGCCTGTTCGCCGGGGGCGGTGACCCGAACGCCGCGATCCAGGCGGAGATCGGCAAACTGCGCCAGCAGATCGACCGGCTCGCCAAGGGCATCGACAAGCGGTTCGACCGGATCGAGTCGGCGCTCAAGGAGATGTACGCCGGGCTGGTCGCCCAGCTCGACGCGCTCACCAAGGGCCTCGACGAGGTACGCGCCAACCTGGGCCGGATCGCCACCCAGTTGCAGACCATCGAACGCAAGGTCGACTCGATGGCGCTCGCCACCCACGTGGCCCTGGAGAACATCGCCAAGAGCCAGCTCAACCAGGTGATCACCACGTACGTGCACCACAAGGAGATCACCGGGCAGCCGATCCCGGACTACCTGGGCACCTACTACCCGAAGGCCGAGTCGCCGACCTTCACCTTCGCCACCGTCAACGCCTCCGACGAGGGCACCTTCACCGCGCCGGCCGGGACCAGCCTCGCCGACCCGGTCAGCGTGCTCGACACCCACCTGCCCGCCGGCTCGATCAACTACCTCGGCCAGTGGGCGCGTAACCGGGTCGGTGGCACCTGGACCGTCGGCCCGGTCGCCAACGCCGCCGCCTGGACCACCGCCGCCCGGATCTACAACATCCTGCAACTGGAGAACCCGCAGTTCGCCGCCCAGGTGGCCGCCGGGCGGGGCGACGCCGTCGCCGAGACCGGCCGGACCATCAACGAGCGGGTGCGGCAGTTCAGCCAGCCGGCCGCCGACGGCAGCACCAACCCGTTGTTCACCGCGCTGATGGCCGACTACCGCACCGCGGCCGCCGGCTGGAACGCCCAGGTGGAGAACGTGCGCAAGGCGGTGGTCTGGAACGGCAGCGACACCCTGCCGGTGCACGACATGTGGGGCAGCCCGGACCAGGAGATCCCGGCCGCGAACCGGATTCCCGAGGCCGAGTCGATCGGCGGGTGCAGCGCGAGCCGGGTCAGCCGGCCGATCCCGTCGACGGTACGCCGCAGCAACCTGCCCAACGCGTTCCACCTGGCCCGCCACGCCATGCCGCCGGGGCACGCCCCGGAGTTCTCCACCTGCTACGACGCGAACTTCGTCAACGTGGAGGAGCACGAGGGGCCCCGGTTCCAGACCACCACCGGCGACCTCCAGATCACCCTGCGGTCGCGGGTGAAGTGGGCCGGCGGGGACTGGCAGGAGGTGCAGACCGCCACCCGCGTGTTCCCCATCGGCACGTTCTGCTCGTGGGACGTCCGGTCCCCGATCCCGCAGGGCTACTGCTACGACGAGAACAAGTACCTCACCGACCGGTGGGCGGGCACGTACAAGCCGGCGTTCGAGTCGGCGGCGATCCCCGTCGTCGCCACCCAGGCGACGTCGGCCCGCAGCAAGGCCGCCGCGATGCTGTCCGGCCGGCAGAAGTACTTCTACCGGGTGATGCGGGCCGGCACCGGGCCGAACCCGCCGAGCAGCGACACCTGGGAGGTGTCCCGGGTGCTCTGGCAGAAGGGCAAGGCGGTCGCGGACGCGCTGCGGCTGTTGCAGGCGTACACCGAGCTGGGCTGGGGCACCGCGCTGGAACTCGACGACAGCCTCGCCGGCCTGCTCTTCGGGGGCAACGGGTTGCCCGCCGACTACAGCCGTCCGCGTAGTGACGCCGACCAGTCGGGCCACCAGCACCTGCGTAACGCGATGGCGCAGGCGGTGGACAACTACGCCGACTGCGTCCAGACGTTCGACTGGAATCCGTGCGAGGGGGAGCGGTCGGGCTTCGACCCGCTGCGTGACCAGGGCCAGTACGGTGCCGGCTGCGTCCAGGCCAGCGTGCCGGACAAGCCGCGTGACCCGCTGAGCGCCTGCCTGGCCAGCGCGGCGTTCGTCCGGGTCGGCCAGCTCGGCCAGCGGTACGACCACTGGTCGTCCCGGGTGCGTTCCGGCGGGCACACCGAGGGGCTGCCGGAGGTGACCGCGGCGACCGACATGACCCGGGCGACCACGGTGAGCATGCATCCGGCGGGCTGACCGCCCACGGACGCCCGACGTGGTCGGGTGACGCCGATCGGTCCCGCCGACCCGGGACGAATGTCCCGGGTCGGCGGGACGACCCCTGGATGACGATGGTTCGACCGTTCACCGACGACCGCCGGTCCACCCGGCGGTGCCACTGTGGACGGTCGACCACCTACGCTGCGGCGGAGCGGGTGCCGGGAGACCCGCCCCGCCGTCCACGCACCGGCATCCAAGGAGTGATCATGACGCTGAGCGCTGGCGACGACCGACGGATCCTGTTGATCGCCACCAACGACACGTTCTGCCACGTCTACCAGAACCTGGCCGACCTGCTGTCGACCGCCGACCTCGGCGAGAAGCTCGCCGGGGCGGTCGAGTTCTTCGACGTCACCGGCCGACGGCTGCACCCCGTCTTCTCCGCCGACTGGCGGCTGGAGGAGTTGCAGGCCGGCACCGGCCCGGCGGAGCCGGAGGCCGTCCGGAACCGGTTGGCCACGGTGGTCGCGCACGTGACGCAGTACGTCCACGACCACCCGGACGTGCTCGTCCGCTCCCGGATCTCGCTGGAGAGGGCGCTGTCCGAGCTGCCCCGCCTCGACGACCCGGACCTGTCCGAGATCATCGGGGCCCTGCCGGAACACCTCGAACACGACTCCGGCAACTGGCTGCACAACGCCATGCACGCCGCCGGTTGGGCCGACTGACCCACCCGATCCCACCACCGACGACCAACCCCCGGAGGGCCTGCCGTGCCGTCGCCGATCGCCGCGCTGTCCCCGTCCCGCCGGGTCCTGGCCGGGGCGGGCCTGGTCGTCGCCGGGCTCGTCCTGGCCGGGCAGTGGTGGTACCCGCAGCCGGCGGCGCTCGGGCCGGCAGCGCTGACCGGCACGATCGCGGTCGCGTTCACCGCGCTCGGCGGGTTGGTGCTCGCCGGGCTGCCCGGTCACCCGGTGGGCCGGCTGATGCTGGCCGCCGGACTCGTCGCCGGGGCGGCGGTGCTGGCGTTGAGCTGGCCCGCGGTCACCCCGCTGGCCTGGCTGGGGCAGTGGCTCTGGTGGCCGCCGTACGGCCTGATCTTCCTGGCCCTGCTGGTCTTCCCGGACGGCCGGCTGCCGGGCCGGGGATTCCGGCCGGTCGCGGTCGGGCTGGTGGTCACCACGGTGGTGGTGGCCGTGGCGCTGGCGGTGGCCGCCACCAGCGACCCCCGGGGCCTGCTGCTGTCCGCCACGACGGCCGCCGACCCGACCGCGCGGCTGCTGGTCCGGGTCGCCCTGCTGACCGTCGCGGTCGAGTTGCTGCTGGTGGCCGCCGTGCTGGTGGGGCTCGCCCGGCGCTGGCGGCGGGCCGTCGGCGAGGCCCGTCAGCAGCTGGCCTGCCTGCTGGCCGCCGGTGCGCTGTTCCTGCTCGGCTTCCTGTTGGACTGGCTCAACCTCTCCGGCGCGTGGGTGCTGATGGTGATCGCGATCCCGGGCGCGATGACCCTGGCGGTGCTGCGTCACCGGCTCTACGGGCTGGAACAGGTGATCAACCGGACCCTGGTCTGGCTGGTGATGAGCCTGCTGGTGATCGCCGCCTTCGTCGGGGTCGTCGCGCTGCTGCGGGACCTCGTGCTGCGCGGGGACACGTCGAACGCGTCTCTGGTGGCCACCGGCCTGATCGCGGTGACCTTCGAGCCGCTGCGGCACCGGGTGCAGCGTGGGGTGAACCGGCTGCTCTACGGCGACCGTGACGAGCCGTACGCGGTGCTGGCCCGCCTCGGTGACCTGCTGGAGCGGACGGTCCAGCCGGAGGCGGTGCTGCCGCTGCTGACCGGCACCATCGCCCGTTCGCTCCAGGTGCCGTACGTGGCGGTGGAACTCGGCGGGGAGCACGCCGACGACGGGCGGCCCGGCCGGGTGCACGCCGCGCACGGCCAGGCCACCACCGCCCTGGAACGCTTCGACATGGTGACCCACGGGGAGTGGGTGGGGCGGCTGGTGGTGGCCCGCCGGGCAGCCGGTACCCGGTTCACCCCGGTCGAGCGGCGGCTGCTCAGTGACGTCGCGATGCACGCCTCGGTGGCCGCCGCGACCGCCCGGCTCATCCGTGACCTGCGGGACTCCCGGGAGCGCCTGGTGACGGCCCGGGAGGAGGAACGTCGTCGGCTGCGTCGGGACCTGCACGACGGCCTCGGTCCGACCTTCGCCGGCATGTCCATGCAGGTACGCGCGGCCCGCAAACTCGCCACCGCCGACCAGGACCGGCTGACCCGCATCCTCGACGGGCTCGCCGACGACCTGCTCACCTGCACCAGCGAGGTACGCCAACTGGTCGACCAGCTCCGTCCGGCCGCCCTGGACCGGGGGTTGGAGTCGGCGCTGCGGGCCGAGTGCCAGCGCTTCGACGGTCCGACGCTGACGGTCCGGTTGAGTGTCGCGGACGCCCTGCACCGGTTGCCGGCCGCCGTCGAGGTGGCGGCGTACCGGATCGTCGGTGAGGCGCTGGCCAACACGGCCCGGCACGCCGGGGCGGCCTGCTGCGACGTGGTGGTGCGCCGGGGCCGGGCGCTGGTCGTCGAGGTGTCCGACGACGGCACCGGCATCGTCGCCCGCCGCCCCGGCGGGGTGGGCCTGGACTCGATCCGGGAACGGGCCGCCGAACTGGGCGGCGACTGCGAGTTCGTCGACCGGTCCCCGCACGGCACCCTGGTCCGGGTCCGCCTCCCCCTCCCACCCCCACCCCCACCCCTCCCACCCCCACCCCCACCCAGCCTGCCCCCGCCCCCACCCCGCCTGCCCCCGGTGATCAAGAGGTTTGCGTCAGAATTCGCCCGGAGGATGACGCGAACCTCTTGATCACCGCGAGCGGGCCGGATCCGGAGCGGGGCGGGGCGGGTGGGGGTCGGGGGGAGGAAGGCTCGGCGGGAGGGGGAGGGCAGTGACGGGAGACGGGGCTCGTGGCGGGGCGGTGCGGGTGCTGGTCGTGGACGACCACCCGGTGGTCCGCCGTGGCCTGCGCACCATGCTGGAGGGCGAGACCTGGGTCGACGGCGTCGTGGAGGCGGCCACCTGTGCCGAGGCGGTCGGCATCGCGCTGACCGAGCCGGTGGGGGTGGTCGCGATGGACGTGGCGCTGCCCGACGGCGACGGCGTGGAGGCGACCCGCCGGATCGTGCAGGCCCGACCGGAGACCCGGGTGCTGATGGTGACCATGTCCGACGACGAGGACGTGGTCGGCCGGTCGCTGCGGGCCGGTGCCCGGGGTTACGTGCTCAAGGACACCGACCCGGACGTGATCGTCGATGCGCTGCGTACGGTGGCGGGCGGCGGGCTCGTCCTCGGCCCCCGGATCGGCCCACAGGTGCTGACCAGCCTGCGCCGCCAGCCGGTCGAGCTGCCGCCCCCGTTCGACCGGCTCACCCCCCGGGAGCGGGACATCCTGCGCAGGCTGGCCGCCGGTGACACCAACGCCCGGATCGCCCGGCACTTCGGGCTGAGCGAGAAGACGGTCCGCAACCAGCTCTCGGCGGTCTTCGCCAAGCTCGGCGTCGCCGACCGGGTCCAGGCCGCCCTGCTGGCCCGGGACGCCGGCCTCACCGGCTGACCCGCCCGGTCCCGGCTGACCCGCCCGGCCTCACCGGCTGAACCGCCGGCCCCGGCTGGCCGGCCCGTCCCGGCGGACCTGCCCACCCCGGCGGACCCGCCGGCCCCGGCGGACCCGCCCGGCCGGCAGCCCCGCCAGCCCTGACGGACCCGCCCACCCAGGCGGGCCGTCGGCACCGGCACCGGCACCGATGATCAGGTGGGACAGCATGACCAGCCCTGACGGACTCGCCCACCCCGGCGGGCCGTCGGCCCCGGCACCGGCACCGGCAGCGATGATCAGGTGGGAGAGCATGAGTAGCGGGATGGACTCGGGGAAGGAGGACGGCATGGGGACCGATGCGAAGTACGAGCAACCGGTGGGCAGCCCCGCGGCGGGGGTGGTGCACAGCCTGCGTGAGCGGCAGCAGACCCTGGCCACCGTCGAGTCCCTGACCGGCGGGCTGCTGGCCGCCGCGATCGTGGACGTCGCCGGAGCCAGCGCCGTCTACCGGGGTGGACTGGTGACGTACGCCACGCAGTTGAAGGCGGAGCTGGCCGACGTACCCGAGGAGTTGCTGGCCGAACGCGGGCCGGTCGATCCGGACGTGGCCATCGCCCTGGCCGAGGGGGGTCGGCGGCGCTGCGCCACCGACTGGGGGTTGGCCACCACCGGGGTGGCCGGTCCCGAGCCGCAGGACGGCAGACCGGTCGGCCTGGTCTATGTCGCGGTGGCCGGCCCGGGTGGCCCGGTGGTCCGTCGGCTGGACCTCGACGGGGGGCGGGAGCACATCCGGGCGGCCACGGTGATCGAGGCGTTACGCCTGGTGGCGGCGCGGATCCACCGGGCCTTCCCGGAAACCGGGCCGGGCCCGCGCACCGGGCCGACGGCCACCGTCCCCCCGGCCGGTGCGGGCCGTCGCTGACCAGCCTTGTCCAGATCCGACAGCCGGGGTGGGATGTCGCCGGGCCCACCAACGGGTACGGTTGCGGGAAGGCTCCGGCGTACGGCGTCGGCGGCGGCGCGGTCCACCGCGTCCGGCGCGGGCGACCATCCGCCCGGAGAGTGAATCCCGTCAGGGGGAGGTGCGATGGTCCTGCTACGCCGGGTGATCGGTGACGCACTTCGGGCGCGCCGCCAGGGTCAGCACCGCACCCTGCGCGAGGTCTCCACCGCCGCCAACGTCAGCCTCGGTTACCTGTCCGAGATCGAGCGCGGCCAGAAGGAACCCTCAAGCGAGCTGCTCGCCGCCATCTGTGACGCGCTCGGTGCCCGCCTGTCCGAGTTGTTGCGCGAGGTGAGCGACACCGTCGCGCTCGCCGAGCAGTTGCCGGGCGTGCTCATGCCGGTGCAGGACGACCCGGCCGCCGCCGGAAGTGTGCGCAAGGCCACCGGCCGGGGCGTGCGTCAGGTGACCACCGACGGCGCGGTCGCCGTCTCGGTCCGCCAGGACTCCCCGCTGAAGGCCACCCTGCGTAGCTCCCGGGTCCGTCCCAGCGACCGTGACGTGGTCTGCGCCGCCTGACCCCCGTCCGGTCCCGTGGCCGGGGTGGCCGACGCCGCGTAGTGTTGATCGCAGGTCGCCGGAGCACTCCCGCAGCCCGAACGACCCTGTTGGCGTCGGGCTGCGACGATGGGGCGCTCCGTCCGGCCCGTCCGGCCCCGGCGTGGCCGAGGCGCAGCGACGCTACTGAGGGGATACCGCGGAGATGGCGAACCCGTTCGTCAAGGGCTGGAAGTACCTGATGGCGCTCTTCGGTGCCAAGATCGACGAGCACGCCGATCCCAAGGTGCAGATCCAGCAGGCCATCGAGGACGCGCAGCGTCAACACCAGGCGCTGGTCCAGCAGGCGGCGGCGGTGATCGGCAACCAGCGGCAGCTGGAGATGAAGCTCTCCCGGCAGATGACCGAGGTCGAGCGGCTCCAGGGCAACGCCCGGCAGGCACTGGTCCTCGCCGACCAGTCCCGGGCCAAGGGCGACGAGGTCGAGGCCGGTCGCTACGAGCAGTCCGCCCAGGTGCTCGCCACCCAGCTGGTCTCGGCCGAGCAGGCCACCGAGGACCTCAAGACCCTGCACGACCAGGCGCTCGGTGCCGCCGCCCAGGCCCGGCGCGCGGTCGAGAACAACTCCATGATCCTCCAGCAGAAGCTCGCCGAGCGGACCAAGCTGCTCAGCCAGCTCGAACAGGCCAAGATGCAGGAGAGCGTGGCCCGTTCGCTGGAGTCGATGTCCTCGATGACCGCGCCGACCAACACCCCCTCGCTGGACGAGGTACGCGACCGCATCGAGCGCCGCTACGCCAACGCGATGGGCCGTGCCGAGCTGGCCGGCAACTCCGTCGAGGGGCGGATGTTGGAGATCCAGAAGTCGACCCTGGACAGCGCCGGTTCGTCCCGGCTGGAGCAGATCCGGGCCAGCATGGCCGGTGACCAGCTCGGTGGCCGGCAGGAGCAGCCGGCGGTGCAGCAGCAGGCCCAGCCGGCCGCCCCGACGGCCGACCCGGCCGCCGCCGCCCGGCTGGACGAGATCAGGGCCAGCATGGGCCGCGACCGCGGCGTGGGGGACACCACCGCCGGCTGAGCGGCCGGCACGAGGAGGTACGGGTGGCCGACGAGCGAACGCGACACTTCCGTCGACTGGGCCGGCTGCGGCGCTCCGCCCGCCGGTGGAGCGTCCTGGCCGGTGGGCTCACCGGCACGGCGGCGGTGCTGACCCCGTACGCCGGACTGGGGTTGCCCGACGCGGCCTGGGCCGGTGCCGCGGGTAGCGCCGTCGCGCTGGCCGCCTGGCGCTGGATCGACCTGCGGGCGTTCGCCGCCCGCCCGGTCCCACCCGCCCTCGACCCGGCCGAGGTCGCCGCCCGGTCCCGGGCCCGACTGGTCGCCGCCGTCGAACGCCTCCCGGTCGGCCCCGGTGTGCTGGCCGAGGCCCGCCGGTTCCGCTCCCGGTTCGCGTTGCGCGGCACCTCCGCCGCCGAGTCCTGGGCGCGGCTGGACCGGGCCGCGCTCGCCCTGGCCGGGATCGCGCCCCGGCTCACCGGCCTGGCCGAGCCGGCGGTGTTGGAGGCGGCAGCCGCCGACCGGTCGCTGCGGGACCTGGCCGACCGGACGGCCGGCGTGGAACGCGCCCTGCGGCTGGCCCCGCCCGAGGCCCGACCCCGGCTCGCCGAGGCCCACCGGGCCCTGCGGGACCAGTTGGTCGACGGGGTGACCGCCTACGAGGGGCTGGTCGCCGCCGCCGCCGGCTACGTCGCCGAGGACGCCCAACCGGAGGTCGTCGCCGACCCGGCCGCCGCCCGGCTGATGGAGGCGACCGACCTGCTGCACGGCGTCGCCGCCGCCCTGGCCGAACTACGCACCGTCGGCGAACCCCTGCGCACCCCCACCCGCTGAACCGACCACCCGCTGGGCCGGAGCGCCCGCTGGCCGACCACCCGCTGGCCGGGGCGTCCGGCCGGCCGACCACCCGCTGGGCCGGGGCGTCCGCTGGCCGACCACCGGCTGGGGCCGAGTGCCCGCCCGGGCGGGCAGCCGACCGCAGCGTCCGACCGACCGGCGACCGGCCGGGTCGCCCCGCCCACCCGGCCGGTCCCTCGGGTGGCCCGCCGGAGTCGGCGGTCGATCTCAGCGGGGGGTGTGGACGGACACCGGGCCGGTCCACGGGGAGTTGCCCACCACGGTGAACGAGCGGACCCGGTAGTGGTAGGTGACGCCCCGGGCCAGACCGGTGTTGGTGAAGCTCCGGCCGGTGACGGTGAAGCTGGCCACCTCCCGGGCGAACTGCGGATCCACCGCGCGCTGCACCACGAACCCCGCCCCCGGCCCCGTCGGCAGGCTCGCCGACCAGGTCAACGACACCGTCGCCGTGTCCGGCGCGGGGACGCCGACCGTCGCGGCGACCCTGGTCGGGGTCTCCGGCACCGCCGGGGTGGTCACCGCCGCCACCGTCGACCACGGTGACGCCGCACCGAGGTAGGTGGTCCGGACCCGGTAGTAGTAGGTGGTGTCCGGGGCGACCGCCGGATCGAGGTGGCGGTCGGTCACCGGCACGGCGGTGGTGCCCGGACCGCTGGTGAAGGTCGGGTTGGTGGCCCGCTGCACGTCGAGGCCGGTGGCGAAGGAACGGTTCACCCACCGCAGCGCCACCCGCAGGGGCGCGGCCGGCGGCACCGTCGCGGCCAGTCCGCTCGGGGCGGGCAGGCGTACCGACGCGGGGCTGCTGTTCGACCAGGCCGAGCAGCCGGCGGCGTTCTCGGTCCGGATCCGGTAGTGGTACGTGACCCCCGGGGTGATGGTGGCGTCGGTGTAGCGGGTCGCCGTACCCGCCACGGTGATGGTGGTCAGCCCGGTGCCGAAGGTGGCGTCGGTGGCCCGTTGCAGCAGGTGGCTGGTGGCTGCCGGCCGGCTGCCGTTGCCCGTCCAGGCCAGCGCGATCGCCGGGAGCGCAGTCGCCGAACCGGGCAACGGCGTCGCGGTCAACCCGGTCGGTGCACGGGGCGAGACCCGCAGCACCAGGGGTCGGCTCATGCCCAGGTCCCGCAACCCCGCTGCGGCGCTGGACCAGCGGAACTCCCACCCCAGGTCCACCGGATGGTTGACCACCGTCGCCGGACGACCGTCGAGCGGGCTGACACCGACGGCGTCGAGGCGTACCCCGGTCGGTCGGGTCGGGTCGAGCAGCCGCCGGCTGTCGGCGACCTTGAACGGCAGCGGCGGCACCTCGGGCCGGAGGGCCACCACCAGGTCCTCGGCCGGGTTGATCCGGACGATCTGTTTCCAGCCCAGCTCACCGCCGTCCGGGGCGCGGACCGTGCCGTCGCCGCCGATGCGGTGGACCACCTGCACGTCGCAGCCGTCGAAGCGGACCGGATGGGTCTGCCGGCCGGTGCCGCTGATCCGCCACAGCTGGATGCCGTCGGCGGGTTCGTCCGCGCCGGCCGTCGGGTCGGCCGCGACGAGGATCTCGGTGGCCGGTTCGGTCGGGCCGAGCGGCAGGGTCACCGGGCCGATCGGGCTGGCTTTCGGGTGGGGCACCCCGAGCCGGCCGGCGCGTCGGCCGTACTCCGACTCGAAGACCGTCCCGACGGTCTTCACCTGGACCGGCAGGGTGACCGCTGCGGCGGCGCCGGGTGGGGTGAAGGTGGCCGAGGTGGCGTGTGCGGGGGCGACGACCCCTGGGGTGGTGGTGGTGCCGAACGCCCGGTCGTACTCCCGTTGCGGCACGATCGGGGGGCGTTGGCTGGCCGCGTACGCGGCGGGCAGCCGGGCGGCGAGCCGGTCCAGGTCGTACCGGCGGGTCGGGGTGCCGGTCACCCGGAACTGGAGCACGGTACGGGTGTTCGGGCCGTACCCGGGCAGGGTGGTGGGGCCGCCGCCCTCGGCGCGGTGGTCCCCGGCGGCGGTGTGCCGGTCGTAGCGGGGGTCGGCGTCGGGTAGCGGGGCCGGGCAGTCGTTGTAGAGCAGCACCGTAGCCCCGGGCGGCAGGGTGGAGAAGTCGACGATCACGTCGGCCCGTTCGCCGGGGGCGAGCAGCAGCGCGGCCGAGTCCACGTTGAGCACCGTCGGGTCGCGGCGGTCGTAGCGGTAGCCGACCGGGCGGTTGGGCACCACCACCGGGGCGGGGAGCAGCCCGCATTCGTTGCCGATCTGGATCATCGGCGGGCCGGCGGCGGCCGGGTCGGGCACCCCGCCGTCGCGGCCGTCGGTGGGCCAGTCCGCCGGCCGGCCGGGGGTACGCACGGCGTCCACCATCGGCACCTCACCGGCGTCGGCGTCGGCGAGGCTCCCGTCGGCCCGCCACATCGGCCCGTCGGAACGGGCCCGGTAGAGCTGGAGGTTGAGGGCCCGGTCGGCGCAGCCGTTGACGATCCGGAACCGGTACGCCGTCGGCCGTACCCGCAGGTAGGGGTAGGCGACGCCGTTGACCAGCATGGTGTCCCCGTAGGCCGCGGGCACGGCGCTGGGGTGCGGCACCCCGGGGGCCTGCGGGGGTTCCTGCGGGGCGGCCACCGGATCGTGGTGCGGGTTGTCCACCGGGCCGACCCGGGGCGCGTCCCGGTCGTCGGCGCCGGGCAGCCACGGGCCGTAGTCCCAGCGCCCGGTGGGGTTGCGCCCGCAGTCCCGGTACGGGTCCTGCCGGGGCTGGTAGACGTGCGGGTGCCACAGGTTGCCCCGGGCACCCCAGCGGTCCCGGTCCCAGGTGGGGTCCTCGGCGGCGAGCTGGGCGTCGTCGGGGACGAAGGTGCGGTCCTGGATCACCAGGGGGAGCTGCTCGGCGGGGAGCACCCCGTCGGCGACCAGCCCGTCCTCGACCGGGTCGGTGAGCAGATAGAGGGCGAACTGGCCGGACAGGACGGTCAACCGGGACAACCCGAGGGTGTTGTCCTGCAGGCACATCAGCCGGCCGCTCTGCGCGTTCGGGTAGTAGAGCGTGGTGGCCCCCGCCCCGGGGGGCGGCATGTCCGGCACGTGGGTCAGGCCCGGCCCGGTCGGGTACGGGGTGATCTCCCCGGCCGGGGTCACCCACTGCCACGGGTTGCCGGCGCTGATCCAGCCGGTGTGCGCGCCGGACAACTGCAACACGGCCCGGTTCTGCGGGTAGGGCGCCGGCCCCTCCAGCGGCCCCGCCCCGGCGCCCGGGAGGCTGGTGTCCACCGGCAGGAACAGGTCCCCGGCCGGGCCGGTGGGGAGTTGGTTGATGAACTTGATCCGTACCGGGCGGTCCCGCCGCGCCATGACCAACGGCCCGAGGTGGTAGGGCCGCTCCGGCGGGGCGACGGTGTTGTGCCCGTCCGGGTCGGTGCCCAGGTTGAGTTGCCGGTAGCCGCGCAGCCGGGTGGTGGGCAGGTCCCGGTGCAACCGTTGGGTGTACTCGGACAGCCCGATCTCGTAGTAGTCGCAGCCCGGCCAGCTGACCGTGTCCGGGGTGGCGACGGGCAGGTGACCACCCAGCTCGGTGCGTCCGGCGGGGCCGGGCTGGGGGAGTGCGTCGACGAACTTGCGCAGCCCGGTGCCGGTGACCGCCCGGCCCTGCGGGTCGGGTACCGGCAGCGGGCTGCCGGCGAAGTTCGGCACCGGCCCGAAGCAGTGCGGCACGGCGGCCGGGTCGAGGCTCGCCGGGGTGGGACCGGCTGCGCCGGTGCGGGCCGCCGGCACGGTGGGCCGTTCGGTGTGGACGACCCGGGTCGTCCAGTGTGGTCGCAGTCTGCGGAACAGGGCCATGGCTCTCCCCGGGCACGGGGACCCGCCGCCCCACACCCCGGCGTGGTGGGCGGTCGCGTCCGATGGTCACGAACGGTGAGCACTCCACCGCAGCATGCGACGTCGGCGGCCGGATAGGAATTACCCATTCGTCCGTGTCTGCGGGTCGTCCCGCCAGGCGGGAGGTGACCCGGCGTCGGTCGCGCCCGCTCAGCCGGCCGCCGGGGTCGGGGCGGGTGGCGGCTGGCAGGTCGGGCACCAGTAGGTGACCCGTTCGCCCAGCTCCTCCTTGGCGATGGCGGTGCCGCAGCGGCGGCACGGCTGGGCCCGCCGGCCGTACACGTAGCTGGTCTGCCCCCGGCGCAGCGAGCCGGTGGTGCTCTGGGTCCACCGGCCCCGGTTGGCGGCGAGCAGCCGCTGGGCCAGGGTCACCGTGCCGGCCAGGTCGGGCACCGCGCCGACCGGCGTCCAGGGGGAGAGCCCGCGCAGGAACAGCAGCTCACACTTGTAGAGGTTGCCCACCCCGGCCAGGTTGCGCTGGTCCAGCAGCGCCTCCCCGATGGTCACCTCCGGCGCGGCGGCGAGCCGACGGGCCGCCTCGGCCGGGTCCCAGTCGTCGCCGAGCAGGTCGGGGCCGAGGTGCCCGAGCAGGCGCTCCTCGTCGGCGGTGGGCAGCAGGGCCAGCTCGTGCAGGTGGTAACCGACCGCCACCGCCTCCGGGCTGCGCAGCACCACCCGGATCAGGTGGGCCGGCCGGCCCGTCCACCGTTCCCCCGGGGCGTACGCCCGCCAGGCGCCGTCCATCCGCAGGTGGGAGTGGAGCGTCCAGGCGGTGGTCGGGGCTGCCTGCGGGGGTGCGGTCAGCCGGAGCAGCAGGTGTTTGCCCCGGCTGGCCGACTCGCGCACCGTCCAGCCGGACAGGTCGGTGGTGGCGAGCGTCGGCACCCGGAAGTCGCTGCCGGTGAGCCGGGTGTCGGCGAGCGCCCGGTGCAGGACGCGGGCGGTGTTCCAGACGGTGTCTCCTTCGGGCACCCCAGCATTCTCCCTCGTCCGAGCAGAATTCGCATGTATCGCTATTTGTAGCGCGCTTCCTGTCGATCTACGAAAAAATGCACTATTAGGGAGTTCTGAGGAGAATATTATGGCTTTCGGCCCTCGTGGTGCCTCATCGTCCCTGTTGGTCGGTCTGCTGACCGTGACCCTGGTCGGCGCGCTCGCCCCGGCCACCGCGTACGCCGCACCACACGCCCCCGGCCGCTCCACGCCCGACCGGTCGGGTCCCACAGTGCAGCGCTCCGCCCCCGAGCGGTCGGGCCTGGACCGGTCCGCCCCCGATCCGTCGCGGTCCGGGCGGCAGAGCGGCACGACGACCACCGGTGAACACTGGTCCGTCGACCTCACCGTCGTCGGCGGCGACGACGTGAACGTCCGGTTCGGTGCCGGCCGGCTGCGCCTGGCCGACCCCCGCCCGACCCGACACAACCGGCCCGCCGCCCTCGGTGCGCCGGTCGCCGAGGGAGTGCTGCTCGCCCCCGCGTACACCCTCGCCGGCCCGGCCAACCGGGTCCGCGCCGCGCTCACCGCCGAGGCCCCCACCGGCACCGCCGTCGGTGTCCAGGTGCGTGGCTGGCTGCCCACCGGCTGGACCGAGTGGCGGGAGGCCGGCACCGCCCCCGCCACCTTCGACCGGCCGGTCAGCCGGGTCCAGGCCCGGGTGCTGCTCACCACCCGCGACGCGAAGGCCGCCGCCACGGTACGCGCGGTCCAGCTCACCGCCGACACCGCCGCCGTCCAGAAACCCGCCCCCACCGCCGTACGCAGCTACCGGGTCTTCGCCACCCGGGAGGGCGAGGTCGGCGGGGTGACCGCCAACGGTCGCACCATCCAACCCCGGGACCACTTCGTCGCCCTGCCGTCCCGGCGCGGGCTCTCCCCGCTCGACACCGGCGACTACACCGTGCGGGTCTGCACCACCAGCGGCAGCCGCTGCGAGTACGCGCCGGTGTGGGACGTCGGCCCGTGGAACACCCGCGACGACTACTGGAACCCCGCCGCCGTCCGGGAGAACTGGAAGGACCTGCCGCAGGGCCGCCCCGAGGCGCAGGCCGCCTACCAGTACGGCTACAACGGCGGCAAGGACCAGTTCGGCCGTACCGTGCTCAACCCGGCCGGCATCGACCTCGCCGACGGCACCTTCTGGGACGGCCTGCTGCTCACCGACAACGCCTGGGTGGACGTCACCTACCTGTGGACCGGCTCCGGCCCGCGCGGCGTGATCGGCTCCGGGCCGCTGAACGTCCGCACCGGCCCCGGCACCTCGTACCCGACCCGGGGGCTGGCCGCCACGCACGCCAACGTGCCGATCCAGTGCTACGTCAAGGGGCAGACGGTCGCCGGGACGTACCGGACCACCAACCGGTGGAACCGGCTGGCCGGCGGCCAGTACGTCAGTCACGCCTACGTGTCCACCGTGTACGGCGGCACCGTGTCACCCTGCTGACCGGTGCACCGCTGACGGGACCCTCCCCGACCCGGCGGGTCAGGGGGCGGATCGGCTCAGGGCCGCTCGTCCGGGCGGGGCGGGCGGACCATGTCCTGGTAGCGGGGGTGACTCGCGCCGTACACCGCGAAGTTCAGCCGGGCGTGGGTGAGACTCAGCTCACCGTTCGCCCCGCCCCGCACCACGTCGGCATCGGCGTCACCCTGGCCGTCATCGGTCCAGAAACAGACCGGACAGGTGCCCCCACCCGTCCGGGACGCACAACAGGGACAGCCCACCGGAACCCACACTTCACCCACCGCAGCAGCATTCCACACCGGACGTCGGCCAGGGAGCGCAGCTCACCCCCTGATACGCCCCCGCACCGTGACCGTGGCCCCCGGGGCCACCCCGAGCAGGTCCACCGCCCGACCCCCGTTGCGGGCCACCGCCACCAGGCCGGCGGAGTCGACGAGCACGACCAGCGAACCGGGTGCCACATCCCCGAACGTCCGCCCCCGGACCGCCGGTCGACCGTCGACCTGCACCGCCGCGGGCAACGACGCCAGCAGGTCCGCCCCGGCGGCGAGCTGCACGTTGCCGAAGTGGTCCACGCTGAGCACCTCGGCGGTGAACCCGTCGGCCTCCCGGCGCAGCACCGGCGGGGGCAGGATCACCAGGGACGCCGGGTCGACCTGCGGCCCGGCGTCGGCCGGCGGGTCACCGAGAGCCAACCGGGCCGCCACCGGGGCGAAGACGTCCCGGCCGTGGAAGGTGTCCGACACCTCCGCCGCCAGCCACCCCGGCGCGGTCAACTGCACCGCCGAGGTGATCCCACCCAACGCCTGCGCCGCCGCCGGCAGCACCCCGTTGTCCGGCCCGACCAGCAACCCGCCCGGTGTGACCAGGGTCACCGCCCGCCGGGACGTCCCGACCCCCGGGTCCACCACCGCCACGTGCACCCCGTACGGCAGGTGCGGCACGGCCTGGGCGAGCACCGCGGCACCCCGCCGGACGTCCCCCGGCGGCACCAGGTGGGTCACGTCGATCACCCGGGCGGTCGGGGCGATCCGGCCGATCACCCCGTGGCAGACGGCCACGAACCCGTCGGTGAGCCCGTAGTCGGTGGTCAGCGAGATCCAGGGGGACGGGGCCATGCCCGGCAGGCTAGTGCGGCGGGCCGACTATCACTGACCGGACACCCCGATCGGCCGACCGGCCGGTGCCGTCCCCGCAGCGGGTTCGGCAGACTGCCGGGGTGACGAAACGCCTTCGTATCCTGTCCACGACCGCCACCGTCCTCGTCGCCCTGGCCCTGGCCGGCTGCGGCGACGACCCCGCCGACGAGCGGGACGGCGGGGCGTGGGCCGACGGCCGGTCGAAAGCCCCGGCCACCACCGAGGCCGCCCCGGCGGACGGGCCGCCGAAGGCCGCGAAGCCGGGCACCACCCCCCGGGAGAGCCCCTCCACCCCGCCGTTCGTGCTGCCGACGAAGAAGACCAGCGCCCCTGCCGCCCGCAAGGTGGTCGACGCGTTCACGGCCGCCGGCCTGAAGGCGCCCGACCCGCGCGACCGGTCCAAGGACTGCGGACCCAACGGTGCGGGGGTCGGCTGCGCCCAACTGCTCGTCACCGACGCCGTTTCCGTCTACGTCTTCCCCGACGAGGCGAGCGCCACCAACCAGACCGACGTGTGGGGGACCAAGGCGTACCGGTCGGGTGCGGTGGTGCTCAACTACCTGGGCACCCGGACCAGCGCCGCCGAGCAGAAGCGCTACAACGACGTACTGGCCAAACTCGGCTGACTGCCGCAGCCCGGGCCGGTCGACGCCGGTGGGGTCACCCCGACCGGTGTCGCCCGGCCCGGACGACTGCGGCGCGGGCGCGGGGTGACCTGCCCGGTCAGCCACGCAGGCGCAGGCCACGGGGGGTGGCCCGGAAACCGGCTGCGGCGAGCGCGTCGCGCAGCGGGGACGAGTGCACCGCCCCACCGTCGGCCCGCTCCACCGACATCGCCCCCAACGCCCCGGAGTGCACCGCGTCGGCGAGCGCCTTGCCGGCGGCGGCCAACGCGTCGGGCTCGGCGGTGAACGAGAGGATGGTCCGCCCACCCCGTTCGACATAGAGGGCCAGGTCACCGCCGACCAGCACCACCACCGACCCGGCCTTGCGGCCGGCCCGGTGCCCGGTGCCCGGTGCGGCGTCGTCGCCCGAGTCGACGGCCCGTTCCGGCCAGGGCAGTGCCGCGCCGTACGGGTTGGCCGGGTCGGTGGCGGCGAGCACCACGGTCGGCCCGTCGCCGCGCCCCCGGCCCCGGTCGGTCGGCTCGGCGAGCGCCCGCAGCCGGTCCACCGCACCGGGCACCGCGAACTGCGCCGCACCCAGCCCCTCGACGAAGTAGCCCCGTCGGGCCGCGCCGCGCTCCTCCAACGCGGCGAGCACCGGATAGACGGCGGCGAACCCGCCGACGACCTGCTCGGCCACCACCGCGCCCCGGGTCACCACCCCGTGCCGGTCGAGCAGCAGCTCGGCCAGGGCTGCGGCCCGTCGGGTCGGATCGGTGTCCCGCTCCGGCAGTCGCGACCAGCGCCCGGCCACCGTGGGCGGGCCACCCCGGCTGGGCAGCGCCACCCGACCCGGGCGACGGTAGCGGGTACGCGGGGCGGCCGGCCGGGACCGGTGCGCGCCGCCCGCGCCGAGCGCCGCCCGCAGCGGGGCGAGAGTGTCGTTGGTGAGCTGCCCCGCCCAGACCAGATCCCAGATCACCGCGGTCAGGGCGGTGTCGTCGTCGGAGCCCACCCGGTCGGACAGCGGGCGGAAGAACAGCGCCTGCCCGTCGGCGAGCGCGTCCAGCACGGCGGCGTGCAACGGGGTGCCGGCGAACGTGTCGTCCGGCGGGGGGAGCAGCAGCGGTGCGACGTCCGCGTACGCCAGGGTGATCCAGCCGTCGCCGCCGGAGATCGCCCCCGAGCCGGCCCAGACCACCTCACCCCCGGCGCACAGCTCGTCGAGCTGGGCGGGGGAGTAGTCGGCGACCCGGGCGGGCAGCACCAGCCGCTCCCACGCCGACGCCGGCACCGCCGTGCCCTGCAACTGCTCGATCGTGGCGGCCACCGCCTCCACCCCGCGCGCCGACGAGCCGATCTGCTGCCAGCGGGGCAGGAAGCCGGCCAGTACCCGGGGCGGCACCGGTTCGATCTCCCGGCGCAGCGCGGCGAGCGACCGGCGGCGCAGCAGCCGCAGCACCTCGGCGTCGCACCACTGGGTGCCCACGCTGTCCGGGGCGAACTCGCCGGAGACCACCCGCCCGGTCGCGGCGAGCCGACGCAACGTCTGCTCCACCACGAACACCCCGAGCCCGAAGCGGGCGGCGCAGGTCGCGGCGGCGAACGGCCCGTGGGTGCGGGCGTACCGGGCGACCAGGTCGCCGAGCGGGTCGGCCACCGGCGTCAGGTACGCCTCGGCCACCCCCACCGGCAGTGCCACCCCGAGCGCGTCGCGCAGCCGGGCCGCGTCCTCGATGCCCACCCAGCGGTCCTCGCCGGCGATCCGGACCCGCAGCGCCCGGCGGGCCGCCGCCAACTCCACCGGCCACTCCACCGGCACGCCCCGCTCGGCCAGCTCCGCCTCGGTCAGGTCGCCGAGGACCCGCAGCAGCTCGGCGACGTCCTCGGCGTCGCGGGGTCGGCGCTGGTCGGTGCGCCAGCGCAACTGCCGTTCGGTCTCGGCGAGCACCGCCGGGTCGAGCAGCTCGCGCAGGTCCACCCGGCCGAGCAGCTCCCCGAGCAGGGCCGAGTCCAGCGCCAACGCGGCGGCCCGCCGCTCGGCCAGCGGCGCGTCCCCCTCATAGAGGAACGCGCCGACATAGCCGAAGAGCAGCGACCGGGCGAACGGCGAGGGGCGTTCGCTCTCCACCTCGACCAGGCGGACCTTGCGGCTGGCCAGGTCGCGCATCAACCCGGCCAGGGCGGGCTGGTCGAAGACGTCCTGGAGGCACTCCCGGGCGGCCTCCAGGGTGACCGGGAAGTCGGCGTACTCGCGGGCCACGTCGAGCAGTTGCGCCGCGCGCTGGCGTTGCTGCCACAGCGGCTGCCGGCGGCGCGGGTCACGCCGGGGCAGCAGCAGCGACCGGGCGGCGCACTCGCGGAACCGGGCGGCGAACAGCGCGGAGGTGCCCACCGACTCCTCGACCAGTTGGGCGATCTCGTCGGGCTCGAACACCACCACGTCGGCGCCGGGCGGCTCGTCGGCGGTGTCCGGCAGCCGCACCACGATCCCGTCGTCGGAGGGCATCGCCTGGGCGTCCACGCCGTAGCGTTCGGCGAGCCGGCGGCCGATCGCCAGCGCCCACGGCCCGTTGACCCGGGCCCCGAGCACGCTGTGCACGGCGAGTCGCCAGTCACCCAGCTCGTCGCGGAACCGTTCGACCAGCACCGTGCGGTCGTCGGGCAGCGAGCGGGTGGCGGCCTGCTGCTCACGCAGGTAGGCCATCAGGTTGCCGGCCGCCCAGTCGTCGAGGCCACCGGCCCTCAGGGCGGTCAGGGCGGTGGCGTCGTCCTGGCGCAGCAACGCCCGGATCCGGCTGCCGATGGCCCGGCCCAGCTCGACCGGCCGGCCCAGCTGGTCGCCCTTCCAGAACGGCATCCGGGCCGCCTGGCCGGGTGCGGGGGAGACGAGCACCCGGTCGGGGGTGATCTCCTCGATCCGCCAGGACGAGGAGCCGAGCAGGAAGACGTCGCCGACCCGGGACTCGTAGACCATCTCCTCGTCCAGCTCACCGACCCGGGCGGCGCGCTGCGCCCCGGCCAGGAACACCCCGAACAGGCCCCGGTCGGGGATGGTGCCGCCACTGGTGACGGCGAGGCGCTGGGCCCCCGGCCGGCCGGTGAGCACGTCGGTGGCCCGGTCCCAGACCAGTCGGGGCCGCAGCTCCGCGAAGGCGGTCGACGGGTAGCGGCCGGAGAGCATGTCGAGCACCGCGTGCAGCGCCGAGTCGGGCAGCTCGGCGAAGGGTGCGGCCCGGCGGACCAGCACCGCCAGGTCGCCGAGCGACCAGGGTTCGAGGGCGACCATGGCCACGATCTGCTGGGCGAGCACGTCGAGCGGGTTGCGCGGGTAGTGCAGCTCCTCGATGGCGCCGGTCGCCATCCGCTCCGCGACCACCGTGCACGAGAGCAGGTCGCCCCGGTGTTTGGGGAAGACCACCCCCCGGGACACCGCCCCCACCTGGTGTCCGGCCCGGCCGACCCGTTGCAGGCCGGCCGCGACGCTCGGTGGGGCCTCGATCTGCACCACCAGGTCGACCGCGCCCATGTCGATGCCCAGTTCCAGGCTGGAGGTGGCCACCACGGCGGGCAGCCGGCCGGACTTGAGGGCCTCCTCGATCTGCTTGCGTTCCTCCCGGGAGACGCTGCCGTGGTGGGCCCGGGCGATCACCGCATCGGCCCCGGCCGCCGTGCCCGACTGGGCCATCACCTCGGCCGGCGGTCCGGCGGCGTCGGCCGGCTTCCGGGCGGCCCGGTCATCGGCGGCCGGCGCTCCGACGGTCTGTTCCTCGGCGGCCAGCTCGTTGAGTCGGGCGCAGAGCCGTTCGGCGCTGCGCCGGGAGTTGGTGAACACGATGGTCGAGCGGTGTGCCCGGATCAACGTGAGGACCCGTTCCTCCACGGCGGGCCAGATCGACGCCCGGCGTGGGCCGGGCCCACCCAGGTCGTCCTGGAGGGGTTGCTCGGTCTCGTCGAGCCGGGTCATGTCCTCCACCGGGACCTGGACGCTCACCTCGATCGTCTTGGGGGTGGCCGGCTGCACCACGTCCACCGGGTGGGCACCGCCGAGGAACCGGGCGCACCCGTCGATCGGCCGGACGGTGGCGGACAGGCCGATCCGCTGGGCGGGTCTTTCCAGCAACCCGTCGAGACGCTCCAGGGAGAGCGCCAGGTGGGCACCGCGTTTGGTGCCGGCGACGGCGTGCACCTCGTCGAGGATGACGGTCTCGACGCCGCGCAACGAATCCCGGGCCGCCGAGGTGAGCAGCAGGAACAGCGACTCGGGGGTGGTGATGAGGATGTCCGGCGGGGTGCGGGCGAAGGCCCGGCGTTCGTCGGCGGGGGTGTCGCCGGTGCGCATCCCGACGGTGATGTCCGGCGGGGTCACACCGAGCCGGGTGGCCGCCTGCCGGATGCCGGCGAGCGGGGCGCGCAGATTGCGCTCGACGTCGACGGCGAGCGCCTTGAGCGGGCTGACGTAGAGCACCCGGCAGCGTCGCCGGGCGTCGGCCGGCGGCGGTGCGTCGGCCAGCCGGTCGAGCGACCAGAGGAACGCCGCGAGCGTCTTACCCGAGCCGGTGGGTGCCACCACCAGGGCGTTGCGGCCGGCGGCCACCGAGGCCCAGGCACCGAGCTGGGCGGCGGTGGGGGCGGCGAAGGCGGCGCTGAACCACTCCCGGGTGGCCGGGGCGAAGCCGGCCGGCACTTCCCGGCCGTCGCCCGCGCCGGCCGGGTCCGCCGTGCCCTCCGGGTTCGCCGTGCTCTCCGGGTCCGCCCTGCCCTCCGGGTCCGCCCTGCCCTCCCTGCCCCGCCTCGTCACGTCCCCATCCTGCCTCGGCGGTGTGACATCCCGCCGGAGCGGATGCTGGTCTGTCCGACGCCGCGAGAGAATAGCGAATTAGCCGATTAGTACGTTAAGTCTTACTTAACTGCTTGCTTGCGACCCACAACATAAAGTAACTTCACTCGGACTGCCGCAACGGGTGAGAGGAATCGGATGTTCGTCGAGGAGCGTGGCCCGACGCCCGGCACCGACGTGCTCATCCGCAAGGTCGAAGGGCATCTCACCGCCCTGCGGACCAGCCTGCGCGGCCCCGAGCTGGAGCTGGCCGAGCGCCTTGCCGACAGCCTGCGGGAGCTGGTCGTCTCCACCGCCCAGGCCAGCGCGGCCGACCGGGGTCAGGTGCGCGTCGCCGTGCACTACTTCGTGCTCCGCCGGGAGAGCCGCGGCAAGCTGCTCCCGGTGCGTTCGCTCGCCGTCGCCCAGCGGGTGGTCGACAAGGTCGCCCTCCAGCTCGGTCGCCCCGACCTGCTGGTCGAGCCACGGCGGGCGCTGACGCCCGCGCTCCCCGGCGGCGAGACTCCGCCCGGCTGACGGGCGATTTCCCGAAAAGCCCCCACCGGGGGCTGAACTGGCGTGTGATCGGTGCGGAACGGGACAATTCGCCCGGTATGCGCCGCCAGTTCGACGGGAGGACGCGTGCTCGTACTGCTGCTCCTGCACCTGGTGGCGGCGCTCCTCGCGCCACTGCTGGTCCGGTGGTGGGGTCCGCGCGCCTGCTATCCGCTCGCGCTGGTGCCCGCCGCCGCGTTCGGCTGGGCGCTGACCCGCACCCCGACGGTCCGCGACGGGGACGCGGTCGTCGAGACGTACCAGTGGATCGGGCAGCTGGACCTCGACGTGGCGTTGCGGATGACGACGCTGTCCTGGCTGATGACCCTGCTGGTCGGCGCGATCGGCGCGCTGGTGCTGGTCTACTGCGGCCGGTACTTCGCGCCCGGCGCGGTGGGCCTGCCCCGGTTCGTCGCGGTGCTGGTCGCCTTCGCCGGCGCGATGCTCGGCCTGGTCCTCGCCGACGACCTGCTGCTGCTCTACGTCTTCTGGGAACTCACCACCGTCTTCTCCTACCTGCTCATCGGGCACAGCACCGAGCGACGCTCCAGCCGCTGGGCGGCGGCCCAGGCGCTGACCGTCACCACGCTGGGCGGGTTGGCCATGCTGCTCGGCTTCCTGATCCTCGGCGGGCACGCCGGCACCTACCGCTGGTCGGAGATCGCCGCCGCACCGCTGCCCGGCGGTGCGACGCTGGTCGCCGCCGTGCTGCTGATCCTGACCGGCGCGCTGGCCAAATCGGCGATCGTGCCGTTCAACGGCTGGCTGCCGGTGGCGATGGCCGCGCCCACCCCGGTCAGCGCATACCTGCACGCGGCGGCGATGGTCAAAGCCGGCGTCTACCTGATCGGCCTGCTCGCCCCCGTGCTCGCCGACACCGGCCCGTGGCGGCCGGTGCTGCTCACCCTCGGCCTGGTCACCATGCTCGCCGGCGGCTGGGCGGCGCTGCGCCAGTGCGACCTGAAACTGCTGCTGGCCTACGGCACGGTCAGCCAGCTCGGCCTGCTGACCGTGACGATCGGCACGGGCAGCGCGGACGCCGCGCTGGCCGGGGTGGCGATGCTGCTCGCCCACGCCCTGTTCAAGGCCGCCCTGTTCCTCGTCGTCGGCATCATCGACCACGATGTCGGCACCCGCGACCTGCGGGAACTCTCCGGCCTCGGCCGTCGGGCCCCGGGGCTGGCGGTGGTCGCCACGCTCGCCGCCGCCTCGATGGCGGGCGTGCCGCCGCTGCTCGGATTCGTCGCCAAGGAGGCGGTCTTCACCGCGCTGGCCACCAGCCCGGTGGTGCTCGCCGGGCTGGTCCTGGGCACCGTGCTCACCGTCGCCTACAGCATCCGCTTCCTCTGGGGTGCCTTCGCCACCCGCCCCGGCACCGCCGAGGCCGCACCGGAACCGATCCCGCTGCCGATGCTCGTCCCACCCGCCCTGCTCGCGGTCGCCGGGCTGGTCGCCGGCCCGACCGCCGCCGGGCTCGACGGCCTGCTCGGCCCGTACGCGGAACTCTTCGGCCCGCCGCACGACACGCTCGCCCTCTGGCACGGCCTGACCCCCGCCCTCGGCCTGTCCGCGCTGGCGCTGGCCGGCGGGGCCGTGCTGCACGCGGTACGCGGCCCGCTCGCCCCGGCGCTGGCCCGCTGGAAGCTGCCGTTCACCGGCAACCAGGGGTACGAATGGGCCACCCACCACTTCGACCGGCTGGCCATCGAGGTCACCGGCGCCACCCAGCGCGGCTCACTGCCGCTGTATCTCGGCACCGTCCTGCTGGCCCTGGTGCTGGTGCCCGGCACCGCTCTGGTCAGCACGAGCCCGTGGCAGACCCGGATCGCGTTCTGGGACAGCCCGCTGCAACTGGTGGTCGGGCTGGTGATCGGGGTCGCGGCGGTCTTCGCGGTGAACGCCCGCCGACGGTTGACCGCGATGCTGCTGGTCGGGGTGACCGGCTACGGCACCGCGATGCTGTTCGTGCTGCACGGGGCACCCGACCTGGCGCTGACCCAGTTCCTGGTGGAGACCTCCACCATCGCCGTCTTCGTGCTGGTGCTGCGGCGGCTGCCGGAGCGGTTCTCCGCCCGGCCGCTGCGCCGCAGCCGGTGGGCCCGCCGGGTGCTCGGCGTCGCGGTGGGCGTGGTGCTGGCCGGGCTGGCGCTGGTCGCCTCCGGGGCCCGCACCGCGGTGCCCGTCTCCACCGCGTTCCCGGCGCTCTCCGTCGCCGAGGGGTACGGGCGCAACGTGGTCAACGTGACCCTGGTGGACATCCGGGCCTGGGACACCATGGGTGAGATCTCGGTGCTGGTGGTGACCGCCACCGGGGTGGCCAGCCTGATCTTCGAGCGGTCCCGCACCGGACCGCGCCCCCGCCGGGTCGAACCCGCCTCGCCCCGACACGACGACCGGCCGGTCTGGTTACGTGGCGGGGCGACCCTGCACGCGCGACGCCGGTCCATCGTCTTCGAGGTGGTGACCCGGCTGCTGTTCCACACGATCGTGCTCTTCTCGCTGTTCCTGCTCTTCTCCGGCCACAACGCGCCCGGCGGCGGCTTCGCCGGTGGCCTGGTGGCGAGCCTGGCGCTGGCCGTGCGCTACCTGGCCGGCGGCCGGTACGAACTGGCCGAGGCCGCCCCGATCGGGGCGGGCACGGTGCTCGGGGCCGGCCTGGCGATCTCCGTCGGTGGTGGCGTGCTGTCCCTGCTGACCACCGGGACCGTGCTGGAGAGCGTCAAGGTGGACCTGCCGCTGCCCGGCCTCGGTGGGCCGTACCTGGTCACCTCGCTCTTCTTCGACATCGGCGTCTATCTGATCGTGGTGGGGCTGATGCTGGACATCCTGCGCAGCCTCGGAGCGGAGATCGACCGGCACGTCGAGGCGGCCGGCAAGTCCGACCGGGGGCTCGTCGTCGACCACGAGGGGGACCGACGGTGAGGGGCGGCGGGGCGGGACCCACGCTGGTGCTGGTGATCGCCGTGGGTCTGCTCACCGCCACCGGGGTGACGCTGCTGCTGGAGCGCAGCCTGACCCGGATTCTGCTCGGGGTGATCCTGTTCGGCAACGGGGTGAACCTGCTCATCCTGGTCGGTGGCCGTTCCGGGGTGGCTCCGGTGGTCGGCGCCGGCCCGGAGGACGAGATGAGCGACCCGCTGCCGCAGGCGATGGTGCTCACCGCCATCGTGATCACCTTCGGGCTGACCGCCTTCCTCGCCGCCGTGGCGTACCGCAGCTGGTATCTCGGCGGCAACGACGAGGTGCAGGACGACGTGGAGGACCAGCAGATCGTCGCGCTCGCCGCCCGCAACGAGGTGGCCAACGCCGACCTCGGGGGCGAGGGACCCGGCGACGACCCGGAACAGGTCGACCCCGAGCCGCCCCAGCGGGGGCCACGCCGACCCGGGGGTACGCGATGACCGCGCTCCTCCCGCTGCCGGTGGTGGTGCCGCTGCTCGGTGCCGCCCTCACCCTGATCCTGGTCAACCGGCCCCGGTTGCAGCGCACCGTCAGCGTGGTCGCGCTCGGCACCAACCTGGTCGTGGCGGTGCTGCTGCTGGTGCGGGCCCACCGGGACGGGCCGGTGGTGACCGAGGTGGGGGGCTGGCCCGCCCCGGTCGGGATCGTGTTGGTCGCCGACCAGCTCGCCGCGCTGATGCTGGTGGTCTCCTCGGCGGTCACGCTCTGCGTGCTGCTCTACTCCATCGGCCAGGGCCGTGCCGAGACCAGCGAGTCGGCGCCGGTGAGCATCTACCACCCGACGTACCTGGTGCTGACCGCCGGGATCACCAACGCGTTCCTCGCCGGTGACCTGTTCAACCTCTTCGTCGGGTTCGAGATCCTGCTCGCGGCGAGCTTCGTGCTGATCACCCTGGGCGGCACCGAGGCCCGGATCCGCACCGGCTCGACGTACGTGGTGGTCAGCATCCTCTCCTCGATGATCTTCCTGGCGGCGGTGGGCCTGGTGTACGCGGCCACCGGCACCCTCAACCTGGCGCAGCTCGCCGGTCGACTCGACGCGCTGCCCGACGGCGTACGGCTGGCGTTGCAGTTGATGCTGCTGCTCGCGTTCGGCATCAAGGCGGCGATGTTCCCGCTCTCCGCGTGGTTGCCGGACAGCTACCCGACCGCCCCGGCACCGGTCACCGCCGTCTTCGCCGGCCTGCTCACCAAGGTCGGCGTCTATGCGATCATCCGGACCGAGACGCTGCTCTTCCCCGGCGGCCAGGTGGCCAACCTGCTGATGGTGGGGGCCGGGCTGACCATGGTGGTCGGCGTGCTCGGCGCGGTGGCCCAGTCGGACATGAAGCGGCTCTTCTCGTTCACGCTGGTCAGCCACATCGGCTACATGATCTTCGGGGTGGCGCTGAGCACCACCGCCGCGCTCTCCGGCGCGATCTTCTACGTGGTGCACCACATCACCATCCAGACCACCCTGTTCCTGGTCGCCGGCCTGGTCGAGGAGCGGGCCGGCAGCACCGACCTGCGCCGGCTCGGCGGCCTGGCCCGGGTCACCCCGCTGCTGGCGGTGCTCTTCTTCGTCCCCGCGATGAACCTGGCCGGCATCCCACCGTTCTCCGGTTTCCTCGGCAAGGTCGGTCTGCTCCAGGCCGGGGTGGCCCAGGGCGGCCCACTGCCCTGGGTGCTGGTCGTCGCCGGCACGGTGACCAGCCTGCTCACCCTCTACGCCACCTCCCGGGTGTGGAACATCGCGTTCTGGCGGGCCCCGCAACTGGCCACCGCCGAGCCGGTCGTCCGGCTCCCCGGGCTGATGGTCGGAGCCACCACCGCCCTGGTGGTGCTGGGGCTGGCCCTGACCGTCGCCGCCGGCCCGCTGTTCCAGGTCACCGCCGACGCCGCCGTCGACCTGCGGCTGCGCACCCCGTACGTGCGGGCCGTCCTGCCCGGCGGTCCACCGTGAGCGGCGCGTCGTCACGACCCACCGGACGGCGTCGGGACCAGCTCATCGCCCTCGGTTGGCTGGTGGTGGTCTGGAACCTGCTCTGGGGCCACTTCTCCCCGGCGAACGTCCTCACCGGTCTGCTGGTCGGCGGATCGGTGCTGCTGTTCTTCCCGCTCCCGCCGGTCTCCTTCGGCGGCCGGTTGCGACCCCGGGCGCTGCTGGTGCTGGCCGGCACCTTCGTCGTGGAACTGGTCAGCGCCAGCATCCACGTCGCCGCCATCGCCGTGCGTCCCCGCTTCCGCCCGCGCGGCGCGATCATCGGGGTGCCGCTGCGGGTACGCACCGACCTGAACCTGGCGCTCACCGCCGAACTGCTCTCGCTGGTGCCGGGCACCCTGATCGTCGAGGTGGACCGGGAGGCCGGCGTCCTCTACGTGCACGTGCTCGACGTGCGCTCACCGGCCGACATCAGCGGCAGCCGGGAGCGGATCCTCGCCGTCGAGGAACGCATCGTCCGCGCCGTCGGCTCCGAGGCGGAGTTGCGGCAGCTCCTCACCGAACCCACGGAGGCACCGTGACCGTCGTCCTCGCCGTCGTCCTGACCGTGCTGCTGTCGACCACCGCGCTGCTGGCGTTGGCCCGGATCTACCGGGGGCCGTCGCTGCTGGACCGGGTCATCGCCGCGGACCTGCTGCTCGCCGCGATGCTCAGCGCGGTCGGCGCGGAGGCGGCGGTGAACCGGCACGCCACCACGTTGCCGGTGCTGGTGGTGCTCTCCCTGCTCGGTTTCGTCGGCTCGGTCGCCCTGGTCCGCTTCGCCGCCCGGGAGGAGTCGTGAGCGTGGGTACGGTGGTCGACTGGTTGGCCGCCGTCGCCCTGGTGTCCGGGGCACTGCTCAGCCTCGCCGCCGGGATCGGTGTGCTGCGCTTCCCGGACGTGCTGGACCGGATGCACGCCGCCACCAAACCCCAGGTGCTCGGGGTGCTGCTGTTGCTGGTCGGGCTGGCGCTGCGGCTGCGTACCGCCGCCGACCTGGGCATGATCATGCTGGTCGGGGTCTTCCAGCTGGCGACCGCCCCGGTCGCCGCCCAGATGATCGGCCGGGCCGCCTACCGGTCGGGTCGGGTCGACCGCAGCCTGCTCGACGTCGACG
Organism: Micromonospora sp. NPDC049081; assembly: GCF_040648835.1. Taxonomy (NCBI): domain Bacteria; kingdom Bacillati; phylum Actinomycetota; class Actinomycetes; order Micromonosporales; family Micromonosporaceae; genus Micromonospora; species Micromonospora sp. NPDC049081. The sequence continues at coordinate 167,267 of NZ_JBEZEK010000012.1, forward strand.
AACTGGCCGGACACCAGCCCGACCCGGCTGGACCCCGGCCGCAGCGTGCCGACTCCCGTTCCGGGGACGGTGGTTCCCGGTCCGGGGACGGTGGCTCCCAGGCCGAAGGCGGTGACCCCCGGCCCGGGGACGGTGGACAGCGGGAGTGACGCGGCGGACAACGGGGAGGAGCAGGCACTTTGTGCCCACCCTCAGCGGGCTTGCAGCGAGCGCCGATAGAATTGCCGGATGATCGACTCTTCTGCCCAGGAGGGCAGCAGTAGCCAGCCGGGTCGTGCCCGGCAATCCCCCGCCCCGACGTCCACGGGAGCCCTGAGCGACCCGTGTTGATCGTCGTCGGCCTCGCACTCATCATCGTTCTCACCGCCGCCACCGGCTACTTCGTGGCCCAGGAGTTCGGCTACGTCGCCGTGGACCGGGGCAAACTCAAGCAACTCGCCGACGACGGCGACGCCAAGGCCGCCCGCGCCCTGGAGGTCACCGGGCGGCTGTCGTTCATGCTCTCCGGGGCACAGCTCGGCATCACCGTGACCGCCCTGCTGGTCGGTTACGCCGCCGAGCCCTACCTCGGTGCCGGGCTGGCCGAACTGCTCGGCGGCGTCGGCGTCTCCACCGGGGTCAGCCTGCCGCTGTCGGTGGCGTTGGCGCTGGTCATCGCCACCGTCGTGCAGATGGTCCTGGGCGAGCTGGCCCCGAAGAACCTGGCCATCGCCCGGCCCGAGACGCTGGCGCGGGCGCTGAGCCGGTCCACCCTGATCTATCTGAAGATCGCCGGGCCGCTGATCACGCTCTTCGACCGGGCCGCCGTCCGGTTGCTGCGCCGCCTCGGCATCGAGCCGATCGAGGAGCTGCCCAGCGGCGCCACCCCGGCCGACCTGGAGCAGATCATCGCCGAGTCCCGGGAGGAGGGGCACCTCGACGCCGAGATGTCCGACCTGCTCGACCGGGGCCTCGACTTCCGGGAGCTGACCGCCGGGGAAGCCATGGTCCCCCGGGTCGACGTGCACACCATCCGGGCACACGAGCCGGTCAGCCGGGTGGTCGAACTGCTCGACACCGGTCACTCCCGTTTCCCGGTACGCGGTGCCGAGGGCGTCGACGACCTGGTGGGCGTGGTCGGCATCGCCGACGTGCTCGGGGTGCCGCCGGCCGAGCGCGCCACCACCCCGGTCAGCGCGGTGGCCGTACCGCCGCTGCTGGTGCCGGAGACGTTGCCGCTGCCCACGGTGCTGGACCGGCTGCGGTCCGGGCACCGGCAGCTCGCCTGCGTGGTCGACGAGTACGGCGGTTTCGCCGGCGTGATCACCCTGGAGGACATCGCCGAGGAACTGGTCGGGCCGATCCGCGACGAGGACGACCCGCCCGAGCGGGCCCCGGCCCGGCAGGAGGACGGTTCCTGGGTGGTGCCGGCCCGCTGGCGCATCGACGAGGTCGCCGACAGCACCGGCATCTCGCTGCCCGAGGCCCCCGAGTACGACACCCTCTCCGGGCTGGTCATGCGGGAGCTGGGCCGGGTGCCCGAGGTCGGTGACCGGCTGGAGGTCGTCCTGCCGGCCGACGGCGACGAGCCCACGGAACGCCCGAAAGCCCTGATCGAGGTGCTCGCGGTGGACCGGCACGTGGCCGACTCGGTGCGGCTCACGATGGCCGCCGACCCGGGTACGGGCACGCAGCCCCGGACCGCCCGCAGCGGAAGCGACCGACGCCGTGGTGCGAACGTCCGCGCCACCGGCGGCGGTGGCGACCGTGCCGGGGGCACGAATGCCCGCGCCACCGGCAACGGCCCGGACGTGCACGTCGCCCGGGGTCGGGAGGAGCGCTCATGAGCCCCGTTGTCGCACTGCTGGTCTCGGTGCTGCTGCTCGCCCTCAACGGCTTCTTCGTGGCCGCCGAGTTCGCCCTGGTGGCGGCCAAACGCTACCGGCTGGAACAGACCGCCGCCGGTGGCGGCCGGGCGGCCCGCGCCGCCCTGGACGGGGTACGTGAGCTGTCCCTGATGCTGGCCGGCGCGCAGCTCGGCATCACGCTGTGCACGCTGGGCCTGGGCGCGTTGGCCGAGCCGGCGATCGAGCACCTGCTCAGCCCGTTGCTGAACGCCGTCGGGCTACCGGCGGCAGCCAGCCACATCATCGCGTTGATCTTCGCGCTGGGGCTGGTGACGTTCCTGCACCTGGTGGTCGGCGAGATGGCCCCGAAGTCGTGGGCGATCACCGACGCGGAGCGCTCGGCGACCCTGCTGGCGCTGCCGTTCCGGGCCTTCGCCCGGGTCGCCCGGCCGGTGCTGTCCCTGCTCAACGCCCTGGCCAACGCGATGCTGCGACTGGTCGGGGTGCAGCAGCAGGACCAGCTCGCCCAGGTCCACGGCCCGGACGAGCTGCGCATCCTGCTGGAGCAGTCCCGCGAGCACGGGCTGCTCGGTGCCGAGCAGCACCAGATGCTGACCAGCATGCTGGAATTGCAGGGCACCACCGTCGCCCAGGTGATGGAACCCTTCGACCAGATCGTCACGGTCCACCGGGACGACACCGCCGAGCGGATCGAACAGGTCAGCCGGGACAGCGGCCGGTCCCGGCTCGCCGTCCTCGACGGCGGCGGCGAGGTGTGCGGGCTGGTGCACGTCCGGGAGGCGGTCCGGGCGGTCACCACCGGCCGGGCGGCCACCGCCGCCGAGCTGATGAGCCGCTCGTTCACCCTGCCGGCCACCTCCTCGGTCACCGAGGCGGTCGCTGCGATGCGCGCCGACCAGGCCCAGTTGGCGCTGGTCCGCAACGGCGGCGGGCCGACCCGGCCGATCGGTTTCGTGGCCTTGGAGGACCTGCTCGAAGAGGTCATCGGCGAGTTCGACGACGAGACCGACCCGATCCCCCGGGGCCGCCGCCTGCGCTGACCCTCGTCCCGGCAGGGCCGACGCGGTTGAGGCTCCGGCGAGCAGTGGTGGTGCACCGGCTGCCCCCGAGGTAGCGGCATCGAGGGGCGGTGGACCCGCTATCTCGGCCCAACGGAGTCGATCGACGACCCCGCCCCGCCCCGGGGCGGGGTCGTTCCGTCGGGGTGGTCGAGGAGTGCCCGGCCGATCAGGGGGAAACCGCCACCCGCCGGGTCGGTCAGGGGCCGGCTCCTGCCTGGTCGGTCGAGGGACACCTCGCCTGCCGGGTCGGGGGCGGCGGGCGGAGGACGGGGGAGTGGCGGGGATGCGGTTGACCGGGGTGTCCCACGAGTCCGGTGCGACCGGGTTGGCGGTGAGCACCACCCTGACCAACCCGAGCACCCGCCCGGGGCTGCGGCTGCCGGGACAGGTGATGCTCAGCGCCGGGGCGCAGGACGTGCCGGTGCGGCACGTACGGCTCGGGTTGGTGGCGACTGCCGAACCGGACGACCCCCGCTCACCCCGCCACCTCGTGCAGTACCACCAGGTGACGGTGGGGGGTCGGTTCGTCGTACCGGCCGGGCGGCGGCGGGCCATCGACTTCGCCGTACCCCTGCCGTGGGAGACGCCGGTGACGATCTTCGGCGGGGTGCCGTTGATGAGCCTACGCACCGGGCTGCGTACCGAGGTGTCGGTGGACCCGGAGCTGGAGCAGGGCGCGATGGTGCCGATCTTCGTCCACCCGTTGCCCACCCAGCAGCACGTGCTGGCGGCCCTGGACACGCTCGGCTTCGTCCTGCGGCAGGCGGGCCTGGTGTCGAGCCGACTGCCGGGGGTCGAGCAGAGCCTGCCGGTGCACGAACGCCTCGGCTACTGGGTCGCCCCGCTGTACGCCGGGCCGATCACCGAACTGGAGCTGATCTTCGTGACCAATTCCGCAGGCCTGGAGGTGCTGCTCTGGATGGACCGGCGGCTCTCGCTGACCGGAATCAGCCATCAGAGCATCAGCCGGTTCCGGACCTGGCACACCGGTGCCGATCAACGCGACTGGATCTCCGTCGTGGACGGCTGGTTGCGGGCGGCGATCAACCGGCACGCGGCAGCGGCCTCGAACGCGCACTGGTCGGCCCGGATCACCGAGTCGGCGCACGTCAGCCGCCCGCCGGACGCCCCGGTGCGACCGGGTTACGGACTGGGCGGCACCGGCGGCGGTGGCGGTATCGGCGGTGGCGGGGGCGGCGGCGACGGCACCTGAATCCGCCCTCGCCCCCGTCCCCCGGCGGTGGTGGTGGTGGCACCTGAATCCGCCCTCGCCACCGTCCCCCGGTGGTGGTGGCACCTGAATCCGCCCGCACCCACCGCATCGCCCCCCGGTGGTGGTGGCTGGATCCGTCGGGGGTCGCCGCCCGGTCGTGCGTCCGGGGGAGGGTCAGACCGAGGCGGTGGCGAGCTTGATACCGAAGCCCAGGAAGAGCATCGCGACACCGGTCGTTGCCCCGGCGGCCAGCCGGCGGCGCTGCCGGAACTGGGCGGCCAGGAAGGTGCCCGCGAAGATCAGCGCGGTCAGGTAGAGCACGCTGGTGACCTGGGCGATCAGCCCGAGCAGCAGGAACGACAGTGCCGGCCAGGCATAGCCGGGGTCGACGAACTGGATGAAGAACGAGATGAAGAAGAGGATGGCCTTGGGATTGAGCAGGCTGATCACCAGTGCCTTGCGGAACGGGCTGCGCAGCGCCGCCGGCTCGGCCGCGTCGATCAGCCGGGGCACCGCCGGGTCGTGGCGAGCGCGCCACCGCTGCCAGGCCGCGCGCAGCATGGTCAGCCCCACGTACCCGAGGTAGGCCGCGCCGGCGTACTTGATCACGAGGAAGAGCGGCGGGTACGCCTTGAGCAGCGACGCCACCCCGGCGGCCGACAGGAACATCAGCACCGCGTCGCCGAGGAACACCCCACCCGCCGCCCGGTAGCCGACGGCCACGCCCCGCTTGGCGGCGGTGGAGAGCACGAAGAGGGAGTTGGGCCCCGGCAGCAGGACGATCGCCACGGTGCCCAACACGTAAGTCCAGATGTCGGTGATGCCCAGCACGCCCGTCATCCTCGACCCACCGGGGTGGTGCCGCGAAGTCTTTCCCGCAGCATGGCCTGTGCGTTCGGCCACTCATCGACGGTCATCGCGTACTGGACGGTGTCCCGCCAGGAGCCGTCCGGACGCTGCCGGTGCATGCGCAGCACGCCCTCCCGGGTCGCGCCGAGCCGGGCGATCGCCGCCTGCGACCTGGTGTTGCGGATGTCGGTGTGCCAGACCACGCGCACCGCCCCCAGCGTGTCGAACGCCCGCCCGAGCAGCAGGAGCTTGGCCTCGGTGTTGATGCCGCTGCGCCACCAGGGGCGGCCGAGCCAGGTGTAACCGATCGCGACGCTGCGCCGCTGCGGGTCGATCTCGTAGAAGGAGGTGGTGCCCACGACCGCTCCCGTCCGGGCGCAGCGCTGCACCCAGGGCACCCGCTCGCCGTCCTGTCGGGCGGCCAACGCGGCGGCGACGACCGCCCGCATCGCGGCCGGGTCGGCGGGCAGCGGGTGGCCCAGGTGGGCCCAGACCTCCGGCTCGGCGGTGGCGGCGAACAACTCGTCAGCGTGCGCGGGGGTCAACGGCTCCAGCAGCACGTGCGCGCCGTGCAGCGGCACCGGCTCCCACCATGGTGCAGCGCCGGAATCCGGCCCCGGCAGGCTGACGACAGGTGCCGGTGACCCGGTGGAGCCCGGCCCCGGCGAGCCGGTGGCGGGCAGGTAGCCCGGGACCGGCGCGACCACCCCGGCGTCCGGCTCGGGCGGGCCGGCGGTCAGCCGGAGCGGCACCACCCCGGCCCAGTGCGGCAGGTCGAGATCGGCCGGTTCGTCGCGGACCCCGCCGGTGCGGGCCCGCACCGACACCTCGCGCAGCGGCAGCGCCAGGACCGCCGTCTCGGCCAACTCCCGACGGGTCGGTGGACGGCTGTCGGCGGCCCGCCCCGCCCCGACCTTTTCCACCAGGGCGGTCATCGCGGCACGCTTGTCGTCTTCGCTGGTGACCAGGTGGGCGGTGCCGTGTGTGACGACCGACCGGTAGTTGGCGCTGTGGTGGAACTGCGAGCGGGCGTAGATCAGCCCGTCGAGCAGGGTCACCGTGACGCAGACGGGCAGCCCGGCCTCGCCCCGGGCGGCGAGCAGCGGCCGGCTGCCGGTGGACCCGTGCAGATAGAGGGTGTCACCGACCCGGACGTGCAGGGTGGGCAGCAGACGCGGCTCACCGTCGACCACGAACCCCAGCACGCAGTGGTAGGCCTCGTCGAGCACGGCGTGGGCGGCGGCCCGGTCGTAGCTCATCCTGTCCCGGGTGCGGCTGGCGGTGGTGCGTGCGGTCGGCGGATACATGTGACATCCAGACTTTGTTCTAGTACGATCCTGAAACTGTGGCAGCACATTATCAGATCCTCGGGTCCACGTCCGCCGCGATTTCGGCGAGTGTGGAAACGGGCATCCGCACCGGGGTGCTCGCGGCGGGCGACGCGTTGCCGCCGGTCCGCTCCCTGGCCACGACGCTGGCGGTCAGCCCGGCCACCGTCGCCCGCGCCTACCAGGAGCTACGCCAGCGGGGTCTGGTCGTCACCGCAGGCCGGCACGGCACCCGGGTCCGGCCCCGGCCGCCGGTCGCCCCCCGTCGGGCCGCCCGGCACCCGGCCCCCGCCCCCGGCACCCGCGACCTGTCCCTGGGTCAGCCCGACCCCCGGCTGCTGCCGCCGCTCGGCCCGCACCTGGCCGCGCTCGCCACCGGGATCGGTCCCCCCGTGGGGTACGCCACGACCGGCGTGCACCCCGCCCTGGCCGAGGCCGCCCGCTCCCGGCTCGCCGCCGACGGGGTGCCCGCCGACGAGCTGACCGTCACCGGGGGAGCGCTCGACGGCATCGAGCGGCTGCTCGCCTCCCACCTGCGCCCGGGTGACGCGGTCGCGGTGGAGGACCCCGGCTGGGCCAACCTGCTCGACCTGGTCGCCGCCCTCGGCCTGCGGCCGGTCGGCGTGCCGGTCGACGACGAGGGGCCCACCGTCACCGGAGTGCGCGACGCGTTGACCCTCGGGGCGCGGGCGCTGGTGGTCACCAGCCGGGCGCAGAACCCGACCGGTGCCGCCGTCTCCGCCGGCCGGGCCGAGGCCCTGCGGGCGCTGCTCGCCGGCCGGGCCGACCTGCTGCTGATCGAGGACGACCACGCCGCCGAGCTGTCCCGGCTGCCGCTGCACCCGCTGGCCGGGGCCACGGCGACCTGGGCTTTCGTCCGTTCGGTCAGCAAGCCCTACGGGCCCGACCTGCGGCTGGCGGTGCTGGCCGGTGACGAGGTGACGGTGTCCCGGGTGGCCGGCCGGGCCCGGGTGGGCGCGGGATGGGTCTCCACCGTCCTGCAACGACTCGTCCTGTCGCTCTGGCGCGACCCGGCCACCACCACCCTGATCCACCAGGCCGCCGACGCCTACGAACGCCGCCGGTCCGGCCTGCTCGCCGCGCTCGCCGACCGGGGCGTGGTGGCGCACGGCCGCAGCGGCATCAACATCTGGCTGCCGGTGCCCGACGAGACCATCACGGTCACCGCCCTGCGGGACGCCGGCTGGTCGGTCGCGCCCGGTGGCCTCTCCCGGCTCGGTGCCCCGCCCGCCGTGCGGATCACGGTCAGTTCGCTCGACGACGCCGACCTCACGCCGCTGGCCGACGCGGTCGCGGCGGCGGTCCGCCCCGCCGACCCGATCGGCTTCACCGCCTGACCCGTGTCGTCGGTCTGCTCCTACGGGGCTGCGCGGGGACGGGGACGGGGACGGGGCGGGTGGCGCGGTCAGCCCCGCCGGCTGGACGAAGATCCGCCGCCGGGAGACCGCGTCCCCGGCCGCGTCCAGCTGGTATCCCTCCAGCCAGACCCAGCCGTCGTACGTCGGCCAGTCGAGCACCCGGATGACCCGGAACCGGATGGGGCGGAGAAACTGCACGCTGGCGTCCCTGGTGACGTACACCAGGTCACCGGCCTTCATCGGCGCTCCTGGTCCCGCGCGCGCAACGCCCGCTGCACGCGTCGCTCGCGCCAGACGCGCAGCGTCTCGCCCGCGTCGGCCAGGCGGTCGCAGGAGCCGTCCGGCTGGCAGCGGGAGCAGGCGTTGCGATGGTGGAAGTCGACGACGTAGCCGGCCATGATCACGACGAACGGCGGCTCGGCGGGTCGCTGCTCATACATGTGGCCAGGCCCCCCGGTTGAGCCTGCGTGGGTGGCGCGTGCCCCACCTGGCCTCGGGATCTGGTCGTCGAGGCGCGGCTCGATGGTCGGCGGTGGCGTCCCGCTCGGATGTCGCCGCCGGGGGCAGCAGCCTGGCCTGCTGTACGACATCGACAGGTTCGGCAGGGCGGTGGAACCACTTGCAACGAGTCATGCCGGACGCTCCTTGACCGGGGCTGAGGGTTGACAGTTGTCCAACTATAACCAGAGTCTATTGAGCTTGTCTAAGTAATAGAGTATTACTCATAACAATGCAAATCGGACCTACGCTCACCGCTATGGCACTGCTCAAAGGCACGCGGCTGGAGGTGTGGGGAGCTGCCGAGATCCAGGAACGTCTGGGGATCTCACGGCAGCGCACCTACATCCTGATCAGCCGTCGGGATTTCCCGGCTCCGGCAGCTGTCCTCAAGATGGGTCAGATCTGGTTGAAGTCCGATGTGGAGGCGTGGATCGCCGAGAAACGCCCTCACCTGCTCGAAAGCGACGAGGAAGCTTAGGCGAGTCCTCGCCTGACGGGTTGCCTCCGAGGAGCCCGGCGGGTCCTTCGTGGACCTTCCGTGCGACCGGGTAGAACAGTCGCCATGGCCGAGCAGACCGCCCCACCCGGTGCCCGACAGTTCATCCCGCCGCAGGCCGGCACACTGGCCGAACTGCGTACCGCCGCCGCCGGCTGCCGGGGCTGCGAGCTGCACCGGGACGCCACCCAGACCGTCTTCGGCCGGGGCGACGAGAGCGCCCGGGTGGTCTTCGTCGGGGAGCAGCCCGGCGACCTGGAGGACCAGCACGGGCTGCCCTTCGTCGGTCCCGCCGGCCGGCTGCTGCGCCGGGCGGTCGACGACGCCGGTCTCGACCCGGCCCACCTCTACATCACCAACGCGGTGAAGCACTTCCGACACGAGCTTCGTGGCCGGCGGCGCATCCACCAGACCCCGGACCAGGTGCACATCGTCGCCTGCCGGCCGTGGCTGGTCGCCGAGTTCGCCCGGCTCCGCCCCGAACTGGTGGTGGTGCTCGGCGCGACGGCGGCGAAGGCCCTGCTCGGCCCGGCGTTCCGGGTCACCCGGCAGCGCGGCGCGCTGCTGCCCTGGCCGGCCGCCGCCGAGCACCCGCAGGACTTCACCCGGGCGCCGGTGGACGACACCGGTACGGATGCGCCCGCCGCCCGTCTGCTGGCCACCATCCACCCGTCGGCGGTGCTGCGCGCCGACAACCAGGAGATCGCCTACCGGGGGCTGGTCGACGACCTGACCGTGGCCGCCCGGGCCCTGACCGGCTCGACGACTCCATAGGGGAGTACCGGCGGCCCGGGCCGGGTAACCGGCCGGGCATGGCCGAAGGTAAGCCGCGACGCCGTACCCCGCTGGTCCGACTCGGCGCCCCCGGCCCGTACGTCCTGTTCGCGCTCCTGTCCACCGTGCTCTGGTTTCCCGTCCGGCTGGTCGAGGACCCGGACCGGTCCGTCCCGCTGGCCCTGGTGCGGGCCGGCCTGTACGGGGTGGGATGGGGCCTCATCCCGATCTTGATGGCCTTCCTGCCCGGGGTCCGGGCCCGGGCGGACTCGGGCCAGGTCCGGGCGTGGAACCGGCTCCGGGCCGCGCTGCGTCGAGGTGAGGTGCCGGCGGACGAGGCGGACCGGGCCGCCGTGATCGGCCAACTCCCGACGGTCCGTCGGGGCGCGCTGATCGCCGTGGTGGGCGGAGTCCTGCTCTTCGGCGGGTTGGCCGTGCTCGCCCCGACCGTCGACCGGACCGCCTCCGGGGTGTTCTACGTCGTGGTCCTGACGATCGTGCTCGCCCTCGCGGGGGTCACCCTCGGCCGGGTCCGCCGGCTCGACCGCCGGCTGGCCGACACCCGGTAACCCCGGTGCGGGCGGCTGGCCGGCTGCGCGACGATGGGCTCCCCGAACCAGGAGCGTGTGATGACCGCCGACCTGCGCGCACCCACCCGGCCCGACGTCGCCCCGATCCAGCGGCGCACGCTGCGGCTGCTCTTCGTCACGCAGATCATCGGTGGGGTCGGGGTGGCCATCGGGATCTCGGTCGGGGCGCTGCTGGCGGCCCGGGTCGCCGGCACCGCCGTGGCCGGGCTGGCGCAGAGCTGCGGGGTGGTCGGCGCGGCGCTGCTCGCCGTACCGGTCACCCGGATCATGAACGGTCACGGGCGTCGCCCGGGACTGGTGGTGGCGTACCTGGTGGGGGCGGTCGGGGCGCTGCTGGTGGTGCTCGCCACGGCCACCGGCGCGGTACCGCTGCTCTTCCTGGGGATGCTGCTGTTCGGCGGGGGCACGGCGGCCAACCTCCAGGCCCGCTACACGGCCGTGGACCTCGCCGAGCCGGCCCGCCGGGGCCGGCAACTCTCCCTGGTCGTCTGGGCCACCACCATCGGCTCGGTGGCGGCACCCAACTTCGCCGCGCTCGCCGACGGGGTCACCCGGGGGTGGGGCCTGCCGTCGCTGTCCGGCCCGTTCGCGTTCAGCGCCGTCGCGTTCGGCGTGGCTGCGGTCGTACTGCTGCTGCTGTTGCGGCCCGATCCGCTGTTGACCGCGCGGCGGCTCGCGGCGGCCGACGCCGGGACAACGGCCGGGGCCGCCCCACCGGCGGCGACCACCGCGCCGGGCGCGCGGCGGGCCGGTATGCGGGTGGCCTGGCGGGTGGTGCGCGGCCGGCCGGCGGCCCGGCTGGGCATCGCCGCCGTCGCCATCGGCCACCTGGTGATGGTCGCGGTGATGGCGATGACGCCGGTACGCCTCGGCGAGTCGCACTCCGACGCGGACGTGCTGCGCGTCGTCGGCATCGTGCTGAGCGTGCACATCGCCGGCATGTACGCCCTCTCCCCGGTGGTGGGCTGGCTCACCGACCGGTTGGGCCGGCGTGCGGTGATCCTCGGTGGGGTCGGCACGCTGCTGGCCGCGTGCGCGGTGGCCGGCACCGCCGGGCACCACACGCCGCGCCTCTCGGTCGGCCTGGCCCTGCTCGGGCTGGGCTGGTCGGCGACGATGGTGGCCGGTTCGACGCTGCTGTCCGAGGCGGTGCCGTCCGGGGTACGCCCCAGCGTGCAGGGGCTGTCCGACCTGACGATGGGGCTGGCCGGGGCGGGCGCGGCGGCGGCCAGCGGGTTTGTCATGCGGGTGGCGGGTTATCCGACCCTGACCCTGCTGGCGGCGATCGCGGTGGTGCCGTTGGTGGCGCTAGCGTTGCGTCGGGTGCCGCCGACGGCACCCGACGAGGAGGAGTGATCACGTGCGGCTGACCGACTTCTGGACCCGGCTGGACGAGGCCTTCGGGCCGGGTTACGCGGCCAGCATCGCCAGCGACCAGGTGCTCTCCCAGCTCGACGGGCGGACCATCACCCAGGCCCTCGCCGCTGGTGAGCAGACCCACGTCGTGTGGCGGGCGGTGGTCGCCGCATACCCCGACCGGGTGCCCGCACGGCTACGTTGAGCTGCCGTTCCGCCACTTCCGCGTGTCACTTGCCGGCTCGTACACCTGTTCGGCTATTGTCCACAGCGGGGTGCTCGTCCACAGCTCACGGCCCGTCGGCTGGTTTTCTGTCGGACCTAGCGCCTAGCGTGTCCGCGTGACGCGAAGCTCAGGAAAGACGCCGGCGAAGGCAGGAGTGGCAAACATGGCCGCAGGGCCCGACCGGGAGAAGGCACTCGACCTTGCTCTCGCTCAGATCGACAAGCAGTTCGGTAAGGGGTCGGTGATGCGGCTGGGCGAGCGCCCGGTCGTCCAGACCTCGGTCATCCCGACCGGCTCCATCGCGCTCGACGTGGCGCTCGGCGTCGGTGGCCTGCCCCGGGGCCGGGTCGTCGAGGTCTACGGTCCCGAGTCCAGCGGCAAGACCACGGTCGCCCTGCACGCGGTGGCCAACGCCCAGCGGGCCGGCGGCATCGCCGCGTTCGTCGACGCCGAGCACGCGCTCGACCCCGACTACGCCAAGGCGCTCGGCGTCGACACCGACGCCCTGCTGGTCTCCCAGCCGGACACCGGCGAGCAGGCGCTGGAGATCGTCGACATGCTGGTGCGCTCCGGCGCGATCGACATCATCGTGATCGACTCGGTGGCGGCCCTGGTGCCGCGCGCCGAGATCGAGGGCGAGATGGGCGACAGCCACGTCGGTCTCCAGGCCCGGCTGATGAGCCAGGCGCTCCGGAAGATCACCGGCGTGCTCAACAACACCGGCACCACGGCGATCTTCATCAACCAGCTCCGCGAGAAGATCGGCGTCATGTTCGGCTCGCCCGAGACGACCACCGGTGGCCGGGCGCTGAAGTTCTACGCCTCGGTCCGGCTCGACGTGCGCCGCATCGAGAGCCTCAAGGACGGCACCGACGTGGTCGGCAACCGCACCCGGGTCAAGGTCGTCAAGAACAAGGTCGCCGCGCCGTTCAAGCAGGCCGAGTTCGACATCATGTACGGCAAGGGCATCTCCCGCGAGGGCTCGCTGATCGACGTCGGCGTGGAGCAGGCGATCATCCGTAAGTCCGGTGCCTGGTACACCTACGACGGCGACCAGCTCGGGCAGGGCAAGGAAAAGGCCCGGGAGTTCCTCAAGGAGAACCCGGACGTGGCGGCCGAGATCGAGAAGAAGATCCTGGAGAAGCTCGGCGTCGGGGTCGGCGCGGGTGACGCCGCCGGTGGCCCTGAGCTGCCGCCTGTCGACTTCTGACCGGTCGCGGTCGAATGGCAGGACGACGCGCCCGCACGGGGCGGGGCTGGGATGCCGCCCCTCCCCGTGCAGGAGCCGACGACGCGACGCCCCGCCCCCGGCGGGGTCGCCGGGGGGCGGCCGACGGGACCGAGCCGACCCCCGGTGAGTCGACGGCCCGCGACGAGGCCGAGGTGGCCCGGGAGATCTGCCTGCGGCAGCTCGCGGTGCGGCCACGTACCCGGGCCGAGCTGGCCGGGGCACTGGCGAAGAAGGGCATCTCCGACGAGGTGTCCGCTCAGGTCCTCGACCGCTACGACGAGGTCGGCATCATCGACGACGCGGCGTTCGCGCGGGCCTGGGTCTCCAGCCGGCACAACGGTCGTGGGTTGGCCCGCCGGGCACTCGCCAACGAGCTGCGTCAGCGTGGCGTGGACGGCGAGGTGGCCAGCGAGGCCCTCGGTGAGCTGGACGAGGAGACCGAGGCGGAGACCGCCCGGGCCCTGGTCGACCGCAAGCTGCGTACCGCCCGGGGTGAGCCCGACGCGGTGTTCCGGCGGCTGGTCGGCATGCTCGCCCGCAAGGGCTACCCACCCGGGGTGGCGATCCGGGCGGTGAAGGACGCCCTCGCCGCCCAGAGCGCCGAGGCCGCCGAGTTCGCCGACCAGATCGACGCCGACGCCCTGGCCGATGTCGAGGGCGAGCGGGGCTGACCGGTGCAGATCGACGCCGACGTGCTGGCTGATGTCGGGGGCGAGCGGGGCTGACCGGTGCAGATCGACGCCGACGTGCTGGTCGATACCTCCCGGACGGTGCGCCCGCCGTCCGACACTGCCACCCTGGCGTCATACGCCCGTGCCCTGGGCGTCACCTGACCCCTGCGTACCGCCACCCGTCTGGACCTGCGCCCTGGGCGTCACCTGACTGACCCCGCGCGCATCCTCACCCGCGTAGCCTCCCTGGCCGGTGCCACCGCTTCCGCCACTCCCACCCCCCGCAAGATCGTGCTCGAACCTGGTTGTAGTGGTATCCGTCGTTTCGGAGGCCACTACAACCAGGAAACAGTGCGATCTTGCGGCGCGGGGTGTGGGCGCTGGGCCGGAGGGCGGCCCCGGTCCGGACGGCAAGCGGAGTGGAGAGACGCCGGGGCGCGGTGAGCCGCCAGGTGCCGAAGGTGAATAGTGGCCGGAAGGCGGCCGACGAGCGGCCAAAACACGAGTTTTATGGCTTGGTGTCCGGATTTGGATCACCAGTGGGTGACGTTGCCAACTCTCTCCGTTCGGGGGGTTTGATCATGAGTTCTTGACCGATCGGCCTTCCGAGACCTAGCCTCGCCATACAGGCTCACTTTGCCCGACCAGCGCAGGCTAAGCGCACAACATAGATCTCGTAACAGAACAGCATCACTTTGGCCAGCTCCACCGGCCTTGACGGTCGTTCCGGACAGCCGGTCCGGAGCCGACCCGACAACTGCACCCGGCTGTCGGCGATGCCGCATGGGCACCGCCGACGGAGAGCTATCCCCACGGCCAGCCGCTCGGTCGGGCGTCCAGAGCCGCAGAGGTGCGTGCCCGTCGGCACGGTTCCCCTGCGGCGTAGACGTTTGGGGAGGCACGACCATGGCGGGTCGGCACAGGGACCGGGGGTCCCCAGCAGGCGGTGGCGAGAGCGGGTGCGCCGACGCGGTGTGGCGGCCCACCGGCCCCGGTGACGGGACACCGGCATGAACACCTTCGACGTGGTGCTCCTGATCGTCGTCGGGGTCCTCGCCCTGGTCGTGGTCGGCGCCGTCCTGATCGGCGTACGGGCGCTGCGTCGCATCGGTGCCGCCCCCGCCCCGGAGGACCCCGCCTTCATCGCCGAGAAGGACCGCCAGGAACAGTCCCTGGCCGCCCTGCGGACCGCCGCCGACGAGGTGAACAGCACCATCGACGTGGCGAAGTCCGCCGCCTCCGCAGCCCGTGCCGAGGCGGCCGGGGCCAAGGCGGAGGCGAAGTCGGCCCGGGCGGAGGCCCGCCGGGTCCTCGACGACGCCCGTGCCGAGGCGGACACCGTCCTGGAACGCGCCCACAAACAGGCCGAGGCGGACGCGGAGCAGCTGCGGGCCAGCGCCCGGCGCAGCGGTGAGCGTGAGGTGGCGGTGCTCGCCGCGACGACACGGGAGCAGGCGGCCGAGGTGGAACGCCGGGCCGCCCGGATGGACGAGCGGGAGCGGCTGCACACCGAGGAGGTGGAGCGGCTGGCCGAACGCGAGCGGCAGCTCACCGCCGCCAGCGCCGCGCTGGCCGAGCGGGAGGCGACGATCAGTGCCCGGGAGGCCGCGCTGACCGTGGCCGAGGAGCAGCGCCGGCGGGAGCTGGAACGCGTCGCCGGGCTGACCGCCGAGTCGGCCCGCACGGAGCTGATCGAGGTGATCGAGACCCAGGCGAAGCGGGAGGCGGCGCTGCTGGTGCGGGACATCGAGTCCGACGCCCGCAACACCGCCGAGCAACGTGCCCGGCACATCGTGGTGGACGCCATCCAGCGGGTGGCCAGCGAGCAGACCGCCGAGAGCGTGGTCAGCGTCCTGCACCTGCCGGGGGACGAGATGAAGGGGCGGATCATCGGCCGGGAGGGGCGCAACATCCGCGCCTTCGAGTCGGTGACCGGAGTCAACCTGATCATCGACGACACCCCCGAGGCGGTGCTGCTGTCCTGCTTCGACCCGGTACGCCGGGAGGTCGGTCGGCTCACCCTGGAGAAGCTGATCCTCGACGGGCGGATCCACCCGCACCGGATCGAGGAGGTGCACGACCTCGCCCGGCAGGAGGTGGAGGAGCTGTGCCACCGGGCCGCCGAGGACGCCCTGGTGGAGGTGGGCAT
The DNA here is from genome assembly GCF_040648835.1 of Micromonospora sp. NPDC049081. Taxonomy (NCBI): domain Bacteria; kingdom Bacillati; phylum Actinomycetota; class Actinomycetes; order Micromonosporales; family Micromonosporaceae; genus Micromonospora; species Micromonospora sp. NPDC049081. Next base: position 182,938 of record NZ_JBEZEK010000012.1, read on the forward strand.
CACCGAGATCCACCCCGAGCTGGTCACCCTGCTCGGCCGGCTGCGCTACCGCACGTCGTACGGGCAGAACGTGCTCAAGCACCTGGTGGAGACCGCGCACATCGCCGGGATCATGGCCGCCGAGCTGCGGTTGGACGTGCCGACGATCAAACGGTCGGCGTTCCTGCACGACATCGGCAAGGCGCTCACCCACGAGGTGGAGGGCAGCCACGCCATCATCGGCGCGGACCTGGCCCGCAAGTACGGCGAGAGCGAGGACGTGGTGCACGCCATCGAGGCGCACCACAACGAGGTGCCGCCGCAGACCATCGAGGCGGTCCTCACCCAGGCGTCCGACGCCTGCTCGGGCGGGCGGCCCGGGGCCCGGCGGGAGAGCCTGGAGGCGTACGTCAAGCGGCTGGAACGGATCGAGGAGATCGCCGCCGGCAAGCTCGGCGTGGAGAAGGTCTTCGCGATGCAGGCGGGCCGGGAGATCCGGGTGATGGTCAAGCCGGACGACGTCGACGACATCGGCGCGGCGGTCCTCGCCCGGGACGTGGCCAAGCAGATCGAGGAGGAGCTGACCTACCCGGGGCAGATCCGGGTGACCGTGGTCCGGGAGTCCCGGGTCACCGAGATCGCCCGGTGACCGGCCCGGAGTGCCGGGGACACCACGGGCGCTGACCACCGTACGACGCGGCGAGGGCCGGTCCGGATCTCCGGACCGGCCCTCGTGCCGTGCGGGGTGCGGATCAGGTGGTGGCCGCGCCGCCTCCGCCGCCCTCCGCCTGGGAGACGAGCGCGGTGGCCGGGGCCTGCGGGGCCGGCGTGCCGACGGACTTGCGGCCCCGGGACAGCCGCCGCTGGACGAACTGGGCAAGCTTCGACAGCGAGTAGTTGGCCAGGATGAACAGCGCGGCGATCACCACGTAGACCTGGATCGGGTTGTCCAGCACGCCGATGAGCTGCTTGCCGATGTTGAGGGTTTCCTCGTAGCTGATGATGAAGCCCAGCGAGGTGTCCTTGAGTACCACGACGAGCTGGCTGATCAGCGCCGGCAGCATGATCCGGAATGCCTGGGGCAGCAGGATCATCCGGGTGGTCTGGGCGGGGGAGAGGCCGATCGCGGCGGCGGCCTCGGCCTGCCCGCCGGGCAGCCCCTCCATGCCGGAGCGCAGGATCTCGGCGATGACCACGGAGTTGTAGACGGTCAGGCCGATGACCAGGTACCACAGCGAGTCGAAGGAGATGCCGAACTCGGGGAAGCCCCGGGCCACGAAGAAGATGGTGAGCACCACCGGCAGGCCCCGGAACACCTCGACGCAGACCCGGGTGATCGCCGAGAGGGTGGCGCTGAGCCCGCGCAGCAGGTAGGCCACCGGGGTGGCCATCCCGGTGAAGCGTCGCCGGGTGAGGCTCTTGAGCTGGATGCGGAGGATCGCGAGCAGGGTGCCGACCACCAGCGACGCGACGATGGCCAGCACGGCGGCGGTCAGGGTGTTCTTCAGCCCGAAGCCGATCCGGTCCCACACCTGGGAGAAGTTCTCGTGGGAGGGGTCGACCAGCGGACCCCACAGCTCCATCGAGAACTGACCCTTGTCGTCCAGCGGGCGGTAGATCAGGAAGTACGCGCCGACGGCCAGCAGCACGGTGGCGACGATGCTGCTGATCAGGGTGATCCGGCGTTGGCGCGGGCCGGGGACGTCGTACAGGACGCTGGTCTGCTGACTCATCGGGCCACCGCCTGTCGCTTCTCCAGCCGGTCGAGCAGTGCGCCGAGCGGCACGGTCATGATCAGGTAGCCGATCGAGATGCCGATGGCGACCGGGATGAAGGCGTAGCCCTCGGCGGAGGTGAGCTGGTCGGCGCTCTGGGAGAGGTCGCCGACCACGCCGAAGAAGCCGACCAGCGCCGAGTTCTTGATCATCGCGATGATCACCGAGCCGAGCGGCACCACCGACGCCTTCCAGGACTGCGGCAGCACCACGTGCCGCAGGTTCTGGCCGAAGGTCAGGCCGAGCGACCGGGCCGCCTCGGCCTGACCGGGGGGCACCGCGTTGACCCCGGAGCGCAGCGCCTCACAGACGAACGCGGCGGTGTAGAGCACGAGGGCGATCAGCGCGAACCGGAAGTACGGCAGGTCGGTGCCGAGCCGGGTGAACAGCGAATCCAGCACGGGGATGCGCAGGAAGTCGGCGTTGGAGCCGAGCGCCGGCAGGCCGAATGCGGCGAAGAACATCACCACGGTCAGCGGCATGTTCCGGAAGATGTTCACGTACGCGGTGCCGACGGCGCGTAGCGGCGGCACCGGCGAGATGCGCAGCACCGCCAGGACGGCACCCAGGATCAGGGCGCCGACCGCGGCGAGGACGCAGATCTGGAGGGTGAGCCAGAAACCACCCGCGAAGACGTCGAACTTGTCGATGAGCACACTCACGGGCCGGTGTTCCTCCCCACCCTCCAGATCGAGGTCAGATCAGTAACGGTTGATGGTGGGCGCGGTGCCCAGCTCCGCGCCGAACTTGCCGGCGGTGTCGTCCCACGCCTTCTTCCAGCTGCCGTCGTTGAACGCCTTCTCCAGCGTGTCGTTGACGAAGTTGCGGAAGTCGTTGTCCTCCTTCTTCACCCCGATGCCGTACGGCTCCTTGGTGAAGTTCTCGCCGGCCAGCTTGAACGACGACTCGTCCTTGGCGATGTAGCCGAGCAGGATCACGTTGTCGGTGGTGACGGCGTCGACCTGGCCGCCCTTGAGGGCGTCGCGGCACTTGTCGTACGTGTCGAAGAGCACGAGCTGGGTGCCGACGTCCTTGACGTACTTCTTGATCTCCTCGGCCGGGGTGGACCCGGTCACCGAGCAGACCTTCTTGGTGCCGTCCTTGAAGGAGTCCGGCCCGGTGATGGTGGCGTCGTCCTTCTTGACCAGGATGTTCTGGCCGGCCTCGTAGTACGGCCCCGCGAAGGCGATCCGCTCCTTGCGCTTGTCGTTGATCGTGTAGGTCGCCGCGACCAGGTCGACGGTGCCGTTGACGATGACGTCCTCGCGGACCTTCGACGGCGTCTCGACGTACTCGATCTTGTCGGCGGGGATGCCCAGCTCCTTGACGATGAGCTTGGCCACCTCGACGTCGAAGCCCTCCGGCTTGCCCGACAGGCCCTTCTGGCCGAAGCCGGGCTGGTCGAACTTGGTGCCGATCTTGATCTTCTGCGCCTTGTTGAGCTTCTCCATGGTGCTGCCGGCGGCGAAGGACTTGCTGCCGGAACCGGTGCCCTCGTCGGCGTCGTCGCCGCCGCAGGCGGCCAGGCCGAGCGCCAGAGTAGCCGCCGCGGCGACTGCCGCCACGCGCTTCATACGCATACTGATCTCCTTCTTCGTCGGAATGCACCGGTGACCGGCACGCTCCACTACGGACGCCTAGTGCGTGAGGATCTTGGAGAGGAAGTCCCGGGCCCGCTCGCTGCGCGGGTTGGCGAAGAACTCCGTCGGCGGGGCGTCCTCGACGAGCTGCCCGTCGGCCATGAAGATCACCCGGTTGGCGGCGTGCCGGGCGAAGCCCATCTCGTGGGTCACCACCACCATGGTCATGCCCTCGCTCGCCAGTGAGGTCATCACGTCGAGCACCTCGCCGACCATCTCCGGGTCGAGGGCGCTGGTCGGCTCGTCGAAGAGCATCGCCTTGGGCTGCATGGCCAGCGCGCGGGCGATCGCCGCCCGCTGCTGCTGGCCGCCGGAGAGCTGGGCCGGGTACTTGTCGGCCTGGTTGGCGATGCCGACCCGGTCGAGCAGGGCCAGGCCGCGCTCGCGGGCGGCGGCCGGCTTCTCCTTGCGGACCTTGACCGGCCCGAGGGTGACGTTCTCCAGGATGGTCTTGTGGGCGAAGAGGTTGAACGACTGGAAGACCATGCCGACCTCGCTGCGCAGCTTCGCCAGCGCCCGCCCCTCGGCCGGCAGCGGCTGGCCGTCGAAGGTGATCGTCCCGTCGTTGATCGGCTCCAGCCGGTTGATCGTCCGGCAGAGTGTCGACTTGCCGGAGCCGGACGGCCCGATCACCACCACGACCTCGCCCTTGCCCACCGAGAGTGACACGTCGTCGAGCACGTGCAGTGGGCCGAACCACTTGTTGACCTTGTCCAGCACGATCAGCGGTTCGCCGGTCGCCACGTCGTCCACCGTCCCTGTCGTCGTACCGGAAAGCGGGGTCGGTCGACCCCCGGTTGGGCCACTGTAGGCGGGGCGACGTGGCGGATCGCAACCCAACGGGTCACGGAGAGGTAACACCGGTGTCGGGTGTGCTCCGGCGTCCGAATTTCGGCACCCGACGGGCCGGTCGGGTGGCGGGTGGACCGGGTGACGGAGATCATGGGGCGATGACCGAGCGGATCCGGCTGACCGAGTACGCGCGTGGTGGCGGCTGCGCCTGCAAGATCCCACCGGGGGAACTGGAGGCGATGGTCGCCGGCCTCGGGCCGGCCACCGGCACCGCCGAACTGCTGGTCGGTCTCGACCACGGCGACGACGCCGCGGTGGTCCGGCTGGACGAGCGGACCGGCCTGGTCACCACCGCCGACTTCTTCACCCCGGTCGTCGACGACGCCTACGACTGGGGGCGGATCGCCGCCGCGAACGCCCTCTCCGACGTGTACGCAATGGGCGGCACCCCGCTGGTCGCCATCAACCTGCTCTGCTGGCCCCGGGACACTCTCCCGCTGGAGCTGGCCCGGGAGGTGCTGCGCGGCGGTCAGGACGTGGCCCGGGAGGCCGGCTGCCACCTGGCCGGCGGGCACAGCGTCGACGACGACGGCCCCAAGTACGGGCTGGCCGTGACCGGGCTGGTCCGCCCCGAGGAGCTGATCACCCTGGACGCCGGGCGGGCCGGGCTGCCGCTGTCGCTGACCAAGCCACTCGGCGTCGGGGTGCTGAACACCCGGCACAAGGCCACCGGTGAGGTGTCCGCCGAGGCGGTGGCGTCGATGACCACCCTCAACCGGGACGCGGCCCGCGCCGCCGTCGCGGCGGGTATCCGCTGCGGCACCGACGTGACCGGTTTCGGGCTGCTCGGGCACGCCTCGAAGCTGGCCCGGGCGAGCGGCCTGACGGTGGCCATCGACGCCGCCCGGGTGCCCTACCTGCCCGGTGCCCGCCAGGCGGTGCGCGACGGGCACGTCAGCGGCGGCACCCGCCGCAACCTGGACTGGGTGGGCCCGTGGACCGGGTTCGGGTCGACCGGGGAGGCGGACCGGCTGCTGCTGGCCGACGCGCAGACCTCCGGGGGGCTGCTGCTGGCCGGCGAGGTGCCCGGCGGCACGGTGATCGGCGAGCTGCTGCCCCGGGGCGAGTCGATGGTCGTCATCCGCTGACGCGTGCCGTTGATGCCTGACAGCTGACCGCTGACCGCTGACAGCTGACAGCTGACCGCCGCCCCCTGGCGCCGGTGGCGGGCCCGGGCTTCCGACGCCGCGCCGGGTGGGCTGGGCCGTCGGTCGGCCGGTTCGGCGGGGCACCGTACCCGATAAACTGTCATCTTCCCGCTACTCCGGGCAACGCGGCGCTAGGAAATTTTGCCCGGAATGGTCACAGACCGGTAACTTGCCCCCGGCCGTGGGCAAATGCCCCCCACCATCGTGAGTAAGGCCCGATCCGGAGGCCGGTGGGACTAACGCAGCGAGGAGGCGGCATGACCGAGCTGTGGAACTGGAGAATCGACCGGGCCGCACCCGTGGAGGTGTACCCGGCCCTGGCCGAGGCGCTCGGACGGGTGGTGATGCCCCTGGCCGTGGCCGACCCGGCCCGACTGCCCACGTACGCGGTGATCTGCGACGTGTGGGAGGCCCCGGGGGAGTTCGGGACGATCGTCGACTGCTACGGCGTACCCGAGTCGCTGCACGAGCTGAGCGCGGTCGCCGCGCTGGCCCGGCTGCTCGACCGGGACTGCCTGCTGGCCGACGACACCCTCGACGCCGGCCGGCACCTGCTGGTCGCCCCGGGAGGCACGATCCGCCCGGTGCACTTCGAGGTCACCGAGACCGACGACGGTGAGGTGCTCTCCGCGCGCCGGCTCTGCACCCTGGCGCACCCGGGCTGTCGGGGCTGGTCGCGGTGCTGCCGTTCGCGCTGGGCACCCGACTCGGTCAACCCGGCCCTGGCCGCCGCCTGACCGACCCCCGCCCGACGGCCCGTGCACCCAGGGCCACCGCCCGGTCCGTGGCGGTGCGGCCGGGGCCCGGCGGGTCAGACGGCGACGGCCCGGGGCGCGGCGGGTCAGGGGGCGACGGCCCGAGGCGCGGCGGGTCAGGCGGCGACGGCCCGGGGCCCGGCGGGTCAGGGGGCGACGGTGGGGCGGGTGCCCCGGACCTGCAACTGGTCCAGCAGGGTCGCGGTGGCGGCGGTCACCGCGCTCACCGCCGCCTCGAACGCCGCGGCGTTGTGCGCGGCCGGGGCCCGGAAACCGGACACCTTCCGCACGTACTGCAACGCCGCCGCCTCGATGTCGGCCGGCGTGACCGTCGGGACGTACGGCTCACGCAGGGTCTTGATGCTCCGGCACATGGTTCCTCCTCGTCGGGGTCTTCCCGGTCGGCCCCGGTCGGGCGGCCCGGATACGCTGTGCGTGTCATGACTACCGCAGCCGTGGGCAGCCCGCGCACCTACCAGGTGCGCACGTACGGCTGCCAGATGAACGTGCACGACTCCGAGCGCATCTCCGGCCTGCTCGAACAGGCCGGTTACGTGCGGGTCGCCGACGCCGACGACAACCCGGACGTGGTGGTGTTCAACACCTGCGCCGTCCGGGAGAACGCCGACAACCGGCTCTACGGCAACCTCGGTCACCTGCGCCCCGTCAAGGCCCGGCACCCGGGGATGCAGATCGCCGTCGGCGGCTGCCTGGCCCAGAAGGACCGGGGCGACATCGTCCGCAAGGCACCCTGGGTGGACGTGGTGTTCGGCACCCACAACATCGGCTCGCTGCCGGTGCTGCTGGAACGGGCCCGGCACAACACCGCCGCCGAGGTGGAGATCCTCGAATCCCTCGACGTCTTCCCGTCCACCCTGCCGACCCGGCGCGAGTCGACGTACGCCGGCTGGGTGTCGATCTCGGTGGGCTGCAACAACACCTGCACGTTCTGCATCGTGCCCGCCCTGCGCGGCAAGGAGAAGGACCGCCGCCCCGGCGACGTCCTCGCCGAGGTGCGCGCCCTGGTCGCCGAGGGCGTGCTGGAGGTGACCCTGCTCGGGCAGAACGTCAACTCCTACGGCGTCGAGTTCGGTGACCGGTACGCCTTCGGCAAGCTGCTGCGCGCGACCGGTGAGATCGACGGGTTGGAACGGGTCCGGTTCACCAGCCCGCACCCGAAGGACTTCACCGACGACGTGATCGCCGCAATGGCCGAGACCCCCAACGTCTGCCACTCGCTGCACATGCCGTTGCAGTCCGGCTCGGACGACGTGCTGAAGGCGATGCGCCGGTCGTACCGGTCGGAGCGCTACCTCGGCATCATCGAGAAGGTCCGGGCGGCGATGCCCGACGCGGCGATCACCACCGACATCATCGTCGGCTTCCCCGGCGAGACCGAGGCCGACTTCGAGCAGACCCTCGACGTGGTCCGCGCGGCCCGCTTCTCGTCGGCGTTCACCTTCCAGTACTCCAAGCGCCCCGGCACCCCGGCCGCGACCATGCCCGACCAGCTGCCCAAGCAGGTCGTGCAGGAACGCTACGAACGGCTGGTCGCCTGCGTCGAGGAGATCACCTGGGCGGAGAACAAGCGTCTGGTCGGCGAGACCGTCGAGGTGCTGGTCGCCGTCGGTGAGGGCCGCAAGGACGACCGCACCGGCCGGCTCTCCGGCCGGGCCCGCGACGGCCGACTGGTGCACTTCGCCACCGGGGCGGCCGGTGAGCCGGGCGCGGCCGGCACCATCCGACCGGGCGACATCGTGCACACCACCATCACCTACGCCGCCCCGCACCACCTCAACGCCGACGGTGCCCCGCTGGCACACCGCCGCACCCGGGCCGGTGACGCCGCCGAGGCCGGCCGCGCCCCGCGTACCCCCGGGGTGCTGCTCGGATTGCCCACGGTCGGTGCGCCGGCCGCGACGCCCGCGCCGACGACCGGCTGCGCCGCGCACTGACCTCCCGGTCGGGGCCCGCCACCGGCGGACCCCGACCGGTGCGCGGTCAGACCGAGATCCGGCCCGCGCCGGCACCCGCCGTCACGATGGACTTCACGCTGCTCGCGCTGTCCAGGGTGTACTGGTACGGGATGCCGGCGACGCTGCCGCCGGTCTGCCCTGCGGGCGAGTTGACGAAGTGGTTGTTACGGGCCACCAGGCTGCCCGGCCCGGAGTCGGCCTCGCCGAGGTGGTAGGTGTCCTTGACGTTCTCGAAGTAGTTGCCCTCGACGAGCACCCCGGCGCTCATCGTGGACGCCACACCGTAGCCGGCGTTGTTGTAGTAGTAGTTGTTGTAGACGTGCACCGGGTTGCCGAAGCGGACCCGGGGGTTGCGCTGCTTGCTGCCGTCGTACCAGTTGTGGTGGTAGGTCACCCGCAGGTGCCCGATGTCCTGGCTGCCGTTGTCGTCGCTGTGCCCGAGCAGCATCGTCTTGTCGTGGCTGTAGACCCGGTTCCAGGAGACGGTGACGAAGTCCGAGCCGCGCTTGATGTCGACGGTGCCGTCGTAGCCGTTGCTGAAGGTGTTGTGGTCGATCCAGATGTTGGTGGCGGAACTCTCCACGTTGATCGCGTCGTCGCTCCAGTTGCGGAACGTCAGGTTCCGGATGATCACGTTGCGGTCGCCGTTGACGGTGAACCCGCAGCCGACGATCGTCGCCCCGGCGTTGCCGAGCACGGTCTTGTTGGAGCGGACCCGCAGCATGCCCGAGCAGTTGATGGTGCCGGAGACCCGGATCACCGCCGCGCCGGTGGCGTTCAACGCGCTGGTCAGCGCCGAGGCGGTGGAGACGGTCGTCGCGCCCGCGCTGCCGCCGCCGGTGGTGCCGCCGTTCTGGGTGGCCCAGCCGACCAGGCCGGTCTGCGGCACGCTGGGCGGCGGGGTGGTCGCCGGGGGCGTCGGTGGGGGCGTGCTCGGCAGCGGCGGGGTGGTCGGCGCACCGGTGGGGGCGGTGCTCCCGGTGCAGGTCACCCCGTTGACGGTGAAGCTGGTCGGGACCGGGTTGCTGGAGTTGTTCCAGGTGCCGTTGAAGCCGAACGAGACGCTGCCGCCGGTCGGCACGCTCCCGTTGTAGCCCACGTTGGTGGCGGTCACCGTGCTGCCGCTCTGGGCCACGGTGGCGTTCCAGGCGTCACTGACCGTCTGGCCGGCCGAGTACGACCAGCGCAGGCTCCAGCCCGACATCGGGTCGCCGAGGTTGCTGATGGTGATGTTGCCGGTGAATCCGCCCTGCCACTGCCCGCCGACGGTGTAGCTGACCGCGCAGCCGGGGGCGGCGTGGGCGGCGACGGCGGTGAGCGTACCGGTGGCGAGCAGGGCGACGGTGGTGGCGGCGATCAGCGTCGTACGACGCCGGGGTGTGCGCATGCTGCGTCCCTTTCGGGTGGGACAGGCTGCCGTCGACGGGAGAGCCACCGGTGGATGCCGGTGACCCGGGACGTCGCCGATCGGCCCCTGCCGAGGGGGTCAGGTCGGTACGAGGTGGATCCCGTGTGGTGCGCCCGCAGCCCGGACAAGCGCTTTCCCGAGCAAAGCATAGACAGTGGCAGATGTAAATCGGCGTGCCGGACGCGCGGCGGCGGTGATCCGGCAGGCGGGTCGCCGGTCGACGGGCAACGTCGACCGGCGACCCGCCGGTGGCCACTACGGACGGTCCCCGCTCAGCAGGCGGTGCCCTTGAGCTTCACCGTGGCCGGGGCGGCGGCCGTACCGTTGGCGGTGAAGCCCACGGTGACCGACGCGCCCGCCGCCAGCGACGGCGCGTAGGCCGGCCCGGCGGCAGTCACCGTCGTGCCGGACTGGGTGACGGTGGCGTTCCAACCGCTGACCAGGGTGACCCCGGCTGGCCAGGCCCAGGTCACCGACCACGGGTTGACCGCCGACGAACTGGTGTTCTTCACCGTCAGCTCACCCTGGAAACCACCCTGCCACGCGCTGACCTGCTTGTAGGTGGCGGTGCAGCCACCGGTCGGCGGCGGCGGGGTGGTGGTCGGCGGGGGCGTGGTGGTCGGCGGCGGCGGAGTGGTGGTCGGCGGCGGCGTCGTCGGGCCGGTGGTGGTCGGCGTCGGCGTCGGGGTGCCGGTCGGGTCGGTCCCGCCACCCACCGGCGGGATCAGGTACGGCTGGAGGATCGCCTGCTTGGCGGTGTTGACGTTGGTCCAGTCGTCCAGCGCGATGCCTCCCGTGTCACCCGAGTTCGGGTTCCACGACCAGTAGGTGAAGGACATCCCGTTGACCCCGGTGCCGGTGTAGGCCATCAACTTCTCCAGCCACACCTTGTCCCGGGGGTCGGCCAGGGTGCTGCCGAACTCGCCCATCATGATCGGGGCGATGTTCTGCTTGTAGAGGTAACCCCAGTACTTGTCCCAGATCGCCGGCAGGTTCGCCGGGAAGTCGGCGGCCTTGAACCAGTTCTGCTCGTAGACGCTGGTGGCGTACTCGTGTGGCGAGTAGACCAGCCGGTTGGCCACGTTCAGCCGGACCGGGAACTGCCCGGCCTTGGACAGGTTGCCACCCCACCAGCCGCAGTCCTCGTCGTTGCTGGTGTCGTTGTCCCAGACGTTCGACAGGCCGCCGCTGGGGCAGCTCACCCCCTCCACGAAGATCAGCCAGTTCGGCTGCACCCCGAGGATGGCGTTACCGGCCCGCTCGGCGGCCAGCCGCCAGTCCCGGGTGGTGTCGCCGCAACCCCAGCAGGCGCCGGTCGCGGCCGGGTTGGTGCCCTCGGCGTGCGGCTCGTTGTGCAGGTCCGCGCCGATCACCGTGGTGTTGCCGGCGTACCGCTGGGCCAGCATCTTCCAGTCGGCGAGCCAGGTCGCCTCGGAGACCGTCGGGGTGTACCAGAGCGGCGACTGCCCGGCCGCCGTCGGCCGGTGCCGGTCCAGGATGACCCGCATGCCCTTGCTGCCGGCGTAGGCGATCACCTTGTCGAGGATCTGCAGCGGCGAGAGCCCGACCAGGTCCGGGTTGACGAAGTCGTTGATCCCGCTGGCCGTCGCGCCCGGCTTCACCGAGTCGTTCGAGTACGGGACGCGCAGCGTGTTGTAGCCCAGGCTGGCCATCTTGTCGAGCTGCCCGCGCCACGGGTTGTTCGACCACAGGCCGTGGAACGTCCGGTTGTCGGTCTCCATGCCGAACCAGTTGATGCCGGTCAGCCGGACCGTCGCGCCGGTCGCGTCGACGATCTTGCTGCCGTTCGTGTGCAGGTAACCGGTGCCGGTGCCGCCGACTGCGGCGGCGGCCGGCGTGGTGCTGACGGCCGTGGCGACGAGCACGCCGGCCGCGGCGGTGGCGAGCGCGGTGAGCGCGGCGCCGATGATGCGGGGTCGGTACATACGGGCTCCACTTCGAATGCCCGGCGTCGCGACGGCGACGCGGGCGGAAAACCAGGGATTCACCGGCCGCCGCCCGCCCGTCCCGCTCCTGCGGGGGTACGCGGACAGTGCGCGGCACGCCGGGTCACGTGGACGCGGCCACTCGCTGCGGTGCACCGGCGACTCCCGACGACGGTGTCCGTCGTCGGTGCCCTCGCGCCGGCGGGATCGACCTGGCTCTGCCGCCCATTCTGATCAGCCGGCCTCGATGCGTCAACCGCAGCCCCTGCGCTCACCACCGGGCGGGCGTGCCGGTACCCGACCTGGTGGGGCTGATCCTGGTTGTGCTGGTGGGCCTGATCCTGGTTGTAGTGGCATCGCATCGTCGGGATACCACTACAACCACGATCGAGCACGATCTTGCCCGTCGGGTTCGGCGGGGGCCGCCCGGCGGGGGCCGCCCGGCGGGCGTGCCCGGCGGGGTGGGCCGTGCCCGGCGGGGTGAGCCGTGCCCGGCGGGGTGAGCCGTGCCCGGCGGGGTGGGCCGTGCCCGGCGGGGTGGGCCGTGCCCGGAAGGGCGGGGCGTGCCCGGCGGGGTGGGCGGGGTGGGCTCGGGTGGGGTGGGTTTCCGGGGTGGGACATGGGGAAGCCCCCGGTCCCGAGGGGGAGCGGGGGCTTCCGGGGCGTTCGGGGTCAGCCGGCCTGCTCGGCGAGCTGAAGGAACTGCCGCTTGGAGGCGAGCGCCTGCTCGGCCTCCTTGACCCGACGGGCGTCCCCGGCGGCCTGGGCGCGGGCGAGCCGCTCCTCGGCCTCGGCGACCTGCGCCCGCATCTGCGCGAGCAGCGGGTTGTCCTCCTTGGTGGTCCGCCGCCAGGCCGAATCCATCACCTCGCGGACCTTGTCGTCGATGGCCCGCAGCCGCCGCTCCAGGCCGGCAGCCGCCTCCCGGGGCACCCGGCCGGCCTCGTGCCACTGGGCCTGGATCTCCCGCAGCTTGGCCTGGGCGCCCTTCGGGTCGCCGTCGACGTCCAGCGCCTCGGCCTCGACCAGCAGCGCCTGCTTGCGCTCCAGGTTGGCCCGCTGCTCGTTGTCCCGGGCCGAGAAGACCTCACTGCGCCGGCTGAAGAAGGCGTCCTGGGCGGCGCGGAACCGTTCCCAGAGCTTCTGCTCCGACTCCTTGGAGGCGCGCGGGGCGGCCTTCCACTGGTTCATCAGCTCCTTGAGCTGGTTGGCGGTGGCCGCCCAGTCGGTGGAGTCGGAGAGCTTCTCAGCCTCGGCGACCAGCTCCTCCTTGGCCGTGTGCGCCTGCTTGCGCTGCTGGTCGAGGGAGGCGAAGTGGGCGCCCCGACGCCGGGTGAAGCCGTCCCGGGCGGCGGCGAACCGCTTCCACAGCTCACCGTCGGCCTTCTTGTCGACCCCCCGGATGGTCTTCCACTCGTCGAGGATCTCCTTGAGCCGGTCACCCGCGGTCTTCCAGCCGGTCGACTCGGCGGCCAGCTGTTCGGCCTCCTCGACCAGGGCGGTCTTGCGGGCGAGCGCCTCACCCCGGGCGGCCTCCCGGGCGGCACGCGCCTCGGCGGCCTTCTCCTCGGCCACGACGGCGAGCTTGTCCAGGCGCGCGGCGAGGGCGTCGATGTCCCCGACGACGTGCGCCTCGGCCAGCGAGCCACGGATCCGCCGGACCGTGCTCAGCGAACCACCCGCGTCGGCGGCACCCGAGTTGAGCCGGGCCTCGGTCAGGTCCACCTCGGTGACCAGGTCGGCGAAGCGACGGGCGAAGTGGGCCAACCCCTCCTCGGGGGCGCCCGCCTGCCAGGATCCGACCACCCGCTCGCCCTCGCTGGTCTTCACGTACACGGTGCCGTCCGCGTCCACCCGTCCGAAGGCAGTCCAGTCGCTCATGTGCACATCCTCGTTCTCCCGGCGTCGACGGGAAACCCCGCACGATCGCCGCCACGGCGCAGCCAACTTGCTCCCGGCATTGTCACAGGTCCGCCCCCGTCCGCGTCGAGCGCCTGTCTCTGACCGTGACCATACGGTGTCCTAGCACCCACACACAGACTCCGTGGGGGGAGTGTCGCATTCCGCCGTACGCTGTACGGTAGGCCGTACGAGATGCTGCCGCCCTATCGACGGGCGGACGAGGAGGAGCAGGATGACCCAGTCCCACACCCGGATGACGCCCCCGGCCGACCCCGGTTTCGTGCCCGACGAGGCCGATCTCGCCGAGCTGGACGCGTGGTTCCGCCACTACGACGCCCTGGCCGAGGCGGGTGACGTCGCCGGCACCGCCGAGCTGGCGATGTTCCCGCTGAACACCGTCACCGACGACGCCTCGGGGGAGGGCTCCGCCCGCCAGCTCGACCGGGCGGCCTACCTGGAGATGATGGGCGGCGTGCTCGGCAGCGGTGGCGACCTGCGGATGGAGAGCCGCCGCACGCCCTACTTCCTCACCCGGAGCCTGGCCGTGGTGCTCACCGAGGCCGAGTTCACCCTCGACGGCGAACGCCAACGGGTGCGCTACGCCGACCTGATGGTCCGCACCGGCGGGCGGTGGCGGTTCCAGACCATGGTCCAGGGCGGCTGGGGCGGCCCACCGGCCTGATCCCGCCCCGCGGCCTGCCGAACCGGCTGGTTCCGGCGTCGGACGCCGGGCGGGTCGCTCCCGGTGTCGGGCCGTCGGCCGGGTCGTCCCCAGGCTGCCGACCGACTCGGTTCGGCGGTCAGCCTGCTGGGGCAGGCGGGGTGGGCGGTGCCGGGGCGCTGAGGTCGGGCTGCTGACCGACTCGATTCGGCCGTCGGGCTGCTGCAGTGGTGGGGCAGGCGGGGTGGGCGGTGCCGGGCCGCTAACGTTGCCTGGTGCCTCTGGTCGCCGCCGCCGTCTGCCCGCACCCGCCGCTGATCGTGCCCGAGCTGGCCGGGGCCGCCGCGCCCGAGCTGGCGGAGCTGCGCGCCGCCTGTACCGCCGCCGTCACCGCCCTCCACACCGCCGGGGCGGGCACCGTCGTGCTGGTCGGCGCCGGAGAGCTCACGGTCGAACTGGACCTGCCCCACCAGGGCAGCTTCGCCCCCTGGGGCCTGCCCCTGGCGGTACGCCTCGGCGGGGGACCGGCCCCCGCCGACCCCGGCAGCGGCGACGATCGGCTGCCGCTGAGTCTGCTGGTCGGGGCCTGGCTGGTCGACCGGGTCGCCTCCCCGGCATCGGTGGCCTGGCGGATGGTGAGCATCGGGTCCGACGAACCGGTCGACCGGTGTGCCGCCCTCGGGGCCGGCCTACGGGTGGACGGGCCGTGGGCCCTGCTGGTGCTGGGCGACGGCTCGTCCTGCCACGGGCCGAAGGCACCCGGCTACGACGACCCGCGCGCCGGGGCGTACGACGAAGGGGTTGCCCGGGCCCTGGCCGACGCGGACACCGACGCGCTGCTCGACCTGGACCCGGTGGTCTCGGCGCAGCTGGGGGCCGCCGGCCGGCCCGCCTGGCAGGTGCTGGCCGGCGCGGTGAGGGAGGCCGGCGGCGACTGGCGCGGCGAGCTGCGCCACCACTCGCATCCCTACGGAGTGGGCTACCTGGTGGCCTCGTGGTCCCCGCCGGCCGGGACGGGCGGGGCGGGCACGGGCGGGGCGACGCGGTGAGCGGCACGGTCGTCGCCGTGGTCGGGCCGACCGCGGCGGGCAAGTCGGCGCTGAGCATCGCCCTCGCGCACGCCCTCGGCGGGGAGGTGGTCAACGCCGACTCGATGCAGCTCTACCGGGGGATGGACATCGGCACCGCCAAGCTCACCCCGGCGGAGCGGGACGGGGTGCCGCACCACCTGCTGGACATCTGGCCGGTCACCGAACCGGCCAGCGTCGCCGAGTACCAGCGGCTGGCCCGCGCGGCGGTCGACGACATCCTGGCCCGGGGGCGGGTGCCGCTGCTCGTCGGCGGCTCCGGCCTGTACGTGCGGGCGGTGCTCGAACAGTTCGAGTTCCCCGGCACCGACCCGGCGGTACGCGGACGGCTGGAGGCGGAACTGGCGCAGCTCGGCCCGGCCCCGCTGCACGCCCGGCTGGCCGGGGCGGACCCGGTCGCGGCGGCCGGCATCCTGCCCGGCAACGGCCGACGCATCGTCCGGGCCCTGGAGGTGATCGAGCTGACCGGGGCGCCGTTCACCGCCTCGCTGCCCGACCCGACCCCGTACTACCCGGCGGTGCAGCTCGGCGTCGACCTCGACACCGCGCTGCTCGACGAGCGGATCGCGGCGCGGGTCGACCGGATGTGGGCCGACGGGCTGGTCGCCGAGGTCCGTACGCTGTGCGGGCACGGCCTGGCCGACGGCCGGACGGCCAGCCGGGCCCTCGGCTACCAGCAGGTGCTGCGGTTCCTGGCCGGGGAGACCGACGAGGCGCAGGCCCGCGACGAGACGGTCCGGGCCACCCGGCGGTTCGTCCGACGGCAACGCTCCTGGTTCCGCCGTGACCAGCGCATCCACTGGCTGGACCCGACCGCGCCGACGTTTGTCGACACTGCGCTGCGGGTCGTCGCCGGGCATCGGCCATGATGGGGGCGTGGAGTTCACCAAGGGGCACGGCACCGGCAACGACTTCGTCATCCTGCCCGACCCGGACGGCGCCCTCGACCTGACCCCCGACCGGGTCGCCGCGCTCTGCGACCGACGGCGCGGCCTCGGCGGCGACGGCGTGTTACGGGTGGTACGCGCCGCGAAACACCCCGACGGGGTGGCCCTCGCCGATGAGGCCGAGTGGTTCATGGACTACTGGAACGCCGACGGCTCGTTCGCCGAAATGTGCGGCAACGGGGCCCGGGTCTTCGTCCGCTACCTGCTCGCGACCGGCCTGGCCGCCCCCACCGGCGGAACCCTGCCGGTGGCCACCCGCGCCGGCCTCGTGCGGGCCCGGGTCGACGGCGACACCATCGCCGTCGAGATGCGCCGCCCCCGGTTGTACGACGCGTCGCATGCCGCCCTGAGCGGGCTCACCCTGCCCGGCACGGCGGTGGACGTCGGCAACCCGCACCTGGTCTGTGCCCTGCCGGCCGGCATCGACCTGACCGGCCTGGACCTGACCCGCGCGCCCGAATTCGACCCCCGGGTCTTCCCGCACGGGGTGAACGTCGAGTTCACCACCCCCGGTGCCCCGCTGGACGGCACCGACGACCACGTGCTGATGCGGGTCTACGAACGTGGTTCGGCGGAAACCCTCTCCTGCGGCACCGGCGCCTGCGCGGTCGCCGCCGTGGCGCTACGCGACGCCGCCCGGGACACCGGCGTCGTGGCGGTCGACGTCCCCGGTGGCCGCCTCACGGTCACGGTGACCACCGACTCGTGCTGGCTCGCCGGCCCCGCCATCCTCGTGGCCACCGGCACCCTCACCCTCCCCTGACCCCACCCCCACCGCCCACCCCACCCCACCCCGCTCTGCCTCGCCTCACCCCGTCTCGTCTCGTTGATCAAGAGGTTTGCGTCAGAACCGGCGTGGCGGGGTCAAGGGGTGAGTGCAATCGTTAGGGGACGATGAGTTGTGCGAGGCGTTGGGCTGGTGTGTTCCAGTCGAGTGTTTCGCGGGGTCGGG
>NZ_JBEZEK010000013.1:0-105233 GCF_040648835.1 Micromonospora sp. NPDC049081
CCGGGGAGGTGGGCCGCTCGTGCCGGGGAAAGGTGTAACGACCGGGGTCCCTAGGCCATTCCCACACGGATGCGGGGGCGGGCCGGTCGGGGGTGCTGCTGCGGTCGTCCGTGGGAGGTGTAACGACCGTCGGTGCCCGCTCATTCCGCCGGGGGGCGTCGGGCCGGGCCGCCGGGGGGTGCTGCTGCGGTCGTACGCAGGGTGTAACGCCTGCGGGCCGGCCCGGATTCCGGCTCAGAGGTGCCGGCGGTCACCGTGGAGGAGAGCCGATGCGGACAAAGCCGACAATCGGCGCGTGTCCACGCACACTAAACCACCCATCGGGGCCCGGAGGCGTCACGGGGTGATCCGCGACTCGACCTTCGCGGCGCAGGCGGTCACCACCGAACGGGCATCCAGGCCCAAACTCTCGATGGCGACCAGGGCGGTGAAGACCACGTCGGCGAGTTCGGCGGCCACCTCCGCGTGAGTGTGCGTGACTCCCTTGCGCGGGTTCTGGCCCAACGCCCCGATCCACGCCCCGGCCGCCTCACCGGCCTCCTCGGTGAGTTTGAGGATCCGGCAGGTCAGCTCCGTCTGGTCGGTGCCGTTCGCGGCGTCCAGCCAGGCGCGAGCGGACCGGGCCGCGTTCCAGATCGACTCGTCCATCCCGCCAGTGAACCGGACGGGGATGACGATCCGCGTCCGGGGGCGGTCGACACGCCCCGACGTCGGTGGGCGGCGGCGGGCCACCCCGGCCGCCCGACGGCAGGTGCCCCGGCGTCGGTGGGCGGCGGCGGGGCCACACCCGCCGCCCGACGGCAGGTGCCCGTCGGACCATGGGTCCGACGGGCACCTGTGCGTACCGGTGCGATCCGGGTCAGCGGGTCATACCGAACCGCTGGCGACGCCGCCAGCCGAACGCGGTGAGCATCAGCACCACACCGGCGCCGACCAGCCCGCCGCCGACCTTCAGGGGCGTGCTCAGGTTGTCACCGGTGACCGGCAGGTGCGGGTGCGGCTTCTTCTTCGGCAGCACGGTGATCGTCGTGCTGGCCGTACGGCCCGACGTACGCCCGGTCGCGGTGAAGGTGAGCCGACCCACGTCGCTCGGCCGGTAGCTCACGGTGAAGTTGCCATTCGCGTCGGTCTGCGCCGTGAAGTGCCGCGGCGCGGGCTGCGGCTGCGAATAGTCGACCTTCACCATCGCGACGGTGGTGCCGTCGCTGCGCCGGGCCGGCGCCTGCCCCGGAACGGCCGCGGCGAGGGGCGCCACGGTGACGTCGATGTCGACGATCTCGTTCGGCCCGAAGCCGGTGCCGGTGAGCACCACGGTCTCGCCGAGGAAGATGGTCGTCGGGTTGGCCGTCAGCGAGGGCGTGACGGGTGGGTACGGTGGCGGCTGCGGCGTGCTGTCGGCGGGTGGCTGCGGCTGAGCAGCCCCCGCGGCGGTCGGCACGGCCACGATGGCCAGACCGACCGTCAGCGCCATGAGAATGCGGGATAGCCGCATGATGGTCTCCTCCTACTGTTTGCAGCTAGGTGCGGGAACTACTTGGGTGGTCCATGGGGTGGCGGTCGGTGTGTGCCAGAGTTCGGGGGTGCCGGTGGCGTTCCTGCCGGTGAGCAGGTCCACGTCGAGGGTCCGGGTGGTGCCGGGGGCGACGTCGACGGTGGCGATGGCCACCTGCCGGCGACGCTCGATCCCACTGCCCAGCGGGGTCGGTTTTCCGTCGACCCGGGCGCTGAGCACCGTGCCGCCCGCCGGGCTGTAGATGGAGATCAGGGTCCGGGCCGTGTACGGGTCGCCGGCCATGCCGAGGCCGAGCACCGACTTGGCGAGACCCGAGTCGGGGGCCGACGAGTGCAGGGTGAAGCGCAGCTTGAGCTGCCGCCGCCCCTCGTCGGCGCAGTCACCGGCGGTGAGGGTCGCCGTCGGCCGCAGGTAGTAGCCGAGCTTCGCGCCACTGCCGTCGTTGAGGAAGACCCCGACGGTCGGGGTGGCCTCCTGTTCGGGGAGGGCACCGGCGAGCCGGGTGTCGGCGAACGTCCGCTGTTCCGTGGATCGGGCACTCCAGAACAGTATCCGTCTTTCCGTGATGGAGCGGTCTAAAGCCGACAAAAGCACTCTTGGGTTGACCTTCTTCGTGAGGAAGGCGTCGAACACGGCGGACGCCGACGCGGCGAAGAAGGCATCCTGGCCGTTGTCGTCCCGCCCCTGGTACGCGTCGCTGAGCAGGGTGCGCACCACCTGACTGCTGACCAGGGTCGCGTCGCCCGGCACCTGCACCGGCCCGGTGGCCTGGAGCAGGTAGGACAGCATCACCGGGTCGACCGTCAGGACCCCGTCGACGGTCACCCCGCTGTGCCGCCGGTACATCTCCCGGTAGAGCTTCGCCGCGGCAGGGAAGTTCGGGCTCAGGTTGACGTCCGCCGGATAGATGCCCGGCAGGTCGGTGTAGAGCCGGCGTACCTCGTCGTCCACCCGCAGCGCGGGGGTGAACCGGCCGAACTGGGCGCTGGTGCCCTGCTCGCGCATCCGGATCCGCCCGTCGTCGGCGTGGATCACCGCGTACGCGCCGAACATCCCGCCGGTGGCGCGCAGTTCGGCGAGATTCTGCGACAGCAGCAGGTAACTGCGGGGCCCGTCCGCGCCGAGCAGGGCGGGCAGCACCCGGGCGCCCCGATCGGCCGCGCCGGTCAGTCCGGCCAGCCGGTCGATCTCCGTACGCAGCTCCGCCAACGCGGCACCGAGCTGACTGACCAGATCCTCGGCGCGCACCGCGTCGAGGCCGGCCCGGGACCTGCGGACGGCGGCGTCCGCCGCGCTCAGGTCCGCCGAGGCGGCCCGCAGCCGGGCCAGGTCCAGCCGCCCCCCGGACGGCACCAACGTGGTCAGGTCGGTACGCAGCAACGCCGGGAAAGCCTGCCGGGCCAGGTCGTCGATGGCCACCGCGATGGTCCGTACGGCCGCCACGTCGTCGCCGGCGTAGGGGACGTGCCGGGCGAGCCACCACCCGGGGTCACCGGTGGCGGTCCGGGCCGCACCGGCCTGCTCCTGCAACGCCGCCAGCGTGCGCTGGGCGCGGTCGAGGTCGCCGCCGAGCACCTGGGTGCTCAGCTCCCGGGCGAGCCCGGCCGCGTTGACCAGGTGGGCGCGTGCCTGCCAGCCACGGAAGCCCACCCACCCGGCCGCGCCGAACAGCACCGACCCGACGACCAGGGCGACCAACAGGGCCCGCCGGACCCGTCGCCGGGTCCGCCGTCGCAGTCTTCGTCGGCCGCTGCGCGACCCACCGTTCTCCGCCACGCCGTGCTCCACTCTCGCCTGGGGCGATATGACCATCAGTGGGTTTTCTAGCATGATTGACTATGTTATGATGCTTATACGGGTTTTTTACTAGTTGGTGGACCAGGCCCGGCCGATCGTCAGCGGCGGACCGCGATCTCCCGAAGCAACGCCTCGATCCGGTCCACCCCGGCCCGCAACGACATCTCCCGCAGATAGGTCTCCCGCCCCCGCCGGCCCATCTCGACCCGGGCCGGCGCGGGGATGGTCGTGGCCAGCCAGAACCGGTCGGCCAACGCGGCCCAGTCCTCGGGTGGGCAGGAGAGCCCGGCGCGGGCCCGCTCCACCAGAGCCGCGGTGTCCCCACCGGCCGAGGCCACCATCGGGGCGGCGCAGGCCAGCGCGGACTGCACCTTGCTCGGCACCGTCCCGCTCAGCTCGGGAAGGTCGCGCAGGGTCACCAGCTGGTAGTCGGCGGCGGCGTACAGCTCGGGCATGTCCAGCGGAGACCGCCGCTCGAGGAAGCGCACGTTGTCGGCGCCCAACTCGGTGGCGAGCCCCCGGACCCGCCGTTCCTGCGCCCCGGAGCCCACCAGCACCAGGTCCATCCGGTCGTCGAGCGCCGCCGCCGCCCGTACCGCGGTCTCCAGGCCCTGGCGTACGCCGATCGTGCCGGCGTGCATGACCACGCAGCGGGCGTCCCGGCGCACCAGCGCCTGGGCGTCGCGGCCCGGTCGCACCGGCTGGAAGATCCGTTCGTCGGTCCAGTTGAGCACCGTGCGCACCCGCGCCTCGGCCACCCCGTCGGCGACCACCAGCTCCCGCATGGACGGGGCGGTGACCGCCACCGCGTCGGCCTCCCGCAGCACCCGGCGCATGGTGGTGGCGATCCGGCCGGGCCGGGCCTGTGCGGCCTGCCCCGGGGCGACCTCCCCGGTCCACAGGTCCTGCACGTGCAGGACGGTGGGCACCCGGCCGAGCAGCCGCAGCAACCCGGCGGTGGCGAAGGTGGTCGCGGGAAACTGGAAGACGTACAGCACGTCGACGTCGGCCAGGTACCGCCGGCCCGCCAACGCGGCGCTGCCGGCGAAGGAGAGATAGCCGGCCATCCGGGCGACGGGCGAGGCGTCCCCGCCGGCATAGCGGGGCACCCGACGCACGGTCAACCGCTCGCTGCGGGTCACGTGCCGAAAGCGTTGCCGCCACCCCGGATAGACCTGGCCGCCGGGATAGTCCGGAAAGCCGGTCAGCACCCGCACCTCGTGTCCGCGCCGGGCCAGCTCCTCGGCGAGGCTGCCGGGGATGAAGGCCGGTTCCGGCGGGAAGTGGTACGACAGGATCCCGACCTTCATCGTCGCGCTCCCCCGCCCGTACCGCCGCCGGCCGACCGGCGCACGCGGTCGGCCGGCGCCGGGGGGCGGCGGCGAACCGCCGCCCCCGACACGGGGCATCCCCGCGCTGCCGGACCCGGAGCAGCACTCATCGCGGCAGCCGGGTGAGTTCCTGCGTCCGGTCGCCGACGGGGGGCAGCCCCTGATCGCCGCGCTGGGCGGCGGTGGCCCGATCGGCCGGGACCGACGCCCCGGTCGCGGTGGCGATCCGGTACGCCTCGTACTGGTAGGCGTCCGCCCGGGCCACCTTGGCCATGTTGAGCACGCAGCCGAGCAGCCGCACCGACACGGAGTGCAGGGAGCGGGCCGCCGCGGCGGCCTGGGCACGCGAGGTACGCCCCTGCTGGGTGACCAGCAACGCGCCGTCGGCCTGCACGGCCACCACCACGCCGTCGGTGACGGCCAGCAGCGGTGCGGTGTCGATCAACACGATGTCCGCCGACTCGCGCAGGGCGAGCAGCAGGTCCGCCATCGCCTTCGAGCCCAGCAGTTCGCTGGGGTTCGGGGGGGTCGAGCCGCTGGGCAGCACCAGCAGCGACTTGTCGCCCCAACGCTGCACCACGTCGCCCACCTGGACGTCGCCGACGAGCACGTCGGTGAGGCCCACGCCGCCGTCGACCCCGAGATAGTCGGCGACCTTCGGGCGACGCAGGTCGGCGTCGACCAGCAGCACCCGCCAACCCGCCTCGGCCAACGCGATCGCCAGGTTGCAGGACAGGGTGGTCTTGCCCTCCCCCTGCAACGCGCTGGTCACCGCGATCACCCGGGCGGGCTCGTGCACGTCCACGAAGCGCAGGTTGGTCCGCAGTTTCCGGACCGCCTCCGCGCGGGCCGAGGTCGCCGCGTCCCCGACGATCAGCGGTGCCGCCTTGGCGCCCTGGTCGAAGGGGATGTCGCCGAGCAGGGGGCTACCGGTGGCCCGCTGCAACCCGGCGGCGTCGCGCAGCCGCACGTCGACCATGCCGCGCAGCACCGCGAGCGCCACGCCGAGTAGGAGCCCGACCAGGACACCGAGGGCGAGATTGCGGTTGGGCTGCGGGGAGACCGGGCTGGCGCTGACCCGGGGGCCGCCCACCACCTCGATCCGGGTGGGACCGGCCTTGCCGTCCGAGGTGGTCTCGATCTTCTTGACCAGCTCGACGAACTTCGCCGACAGGGCCTCGGTGACCTTCATGGCCCGGGCCTGGTCGGTGTCGGTGACGGTGGCACGCAGCAGCACGGTGCCCGGCTCGGTGGAGGTGGCGACCCGCCGCTGGACGTCGTCGGCGGTCAGGCCGAGGGCGGTCTCAGCGACCATGGCCTGCGCCAGGCGGTCACTGCGCAGCAGGTCGGCGTAGGACTTCACGCGCTGCTGGAGGAACAGCTCGCCCTGGTAGGCGTTGCTGACGCCCTGGTTGGGGGCGGTGACGAAGAAGGTCACCGAGGCCACGTACCGGGGCGCCGTACGGACGGTGACCAGCGCCGCCGAGCCGACCGTGAGCATCAGGGTGACCAGGACGATCCACCAGTGTCGGCGGACCAGGCGCAGGCAGGTGCGGACGTCCATCACGCCCTCCGTTCCGGCGGAACGGTCAGCTGGTGAAAAAGCACGAAGTCTCCCTAGGTTCCCATAACAGCGTGAGAGTATCTAAACCCTGCATGTAGTCCGTTAGACGGCAAAAGCAACGTATACGATGCAAACCTCTTAGCAGTGCCGAATCCTCGCAATAACGAAACAAAACGCAGAGGACGCCAATGAACCACGTAGACCCCCTGCCCGACGACGCCCCCATCCAGCGGCGCGATTGGGTGACCCGACGCGCGAAGGCCCTGTCATTGCTAACGCTCGACACCGCTTCCTGGTGCGCGGGCTTTCTGATCGCCTCCTGGGCGCGCTACGAGTTCGGCATCACGCCCCGGCAGTGCGCGCTCGCCCTCGGGGCCGCCGGCGTGTGCGCGGTCATCCACGCCGCCCTCGAACAGGTACGGTTCACCGCCCGGGGCCGGCACCCGGTCGGCAGCGTCGGCGAGGCCCGTGACCTGGGTGGCACCGTGGTGCTGGCCGCCGCCGTGGCCCTGGCCGCGCTGCTGCCGATGACGGACCGACCGGTCCCCGCCAGCGTGCCGGTCCTCGGTGCCGCCGTGGCGCTGCTGATGATGGGGGCCGGCCGGGTCACCTACCGGTGGCGACGCGACCGGGACGCCCGACCGGCCCGCTCCGCCGACCGGACCCTCATCTACGGGGTCGACGCCGCCAGCGAACGCCTGGTCCGGGTGCTGCTCGGCGACCCGGCCAGCGGATACCTGCCGGTGGGACTGCTCGACGACGACCCCGACAAACAGGGGCTGCGGGTAGCCGGGCTGCGGGTGCTCGGTGGTCGGGACCGGCTCACCCAGGCGGTCCGGGACACCCGGGCCAGCACCGTGATCTTCTCGATCAACGGCTCGGACGCGGCGTTGATGCGCGACGTGCGCAGCCGCACCCTGCAGGCCGGTGCCGCGTTCAAGGTGCTCCCGCCGGTACGGGAACTGCTCGACCGCCCGGTCACCGCCGACGCCGTACGCGACCTGCAACTCACCGACCTGCTCGGCCGGGCCCAACGGGTCGCCGAACTGACCGTGGAACGCAACGGTCTCGCCGGACGCCGGGTCCTGGTCACCGGGGCCGGAGGGTCGATCGGCTCGGAGCTGTGCCGGCAGATCGCCCGCTGCGACCCCGGTGAGCTGATGATGCTGGACCGGGACGAGTCCGCGTTGCACGCCCTGCAGATGTCCCTGCACGGCCGGGCGCTGCTGGACGGGCCGGAGCTGATCCTCGCCGACATCCGCGACGGTGACGGCATCGCCCGGGTCATCGCCGACCGGCGGCCCGACATCGTCTTCCACGCCGCCGCACTCAAGCACCTCACGCTGCTGCAACGGCACCCCGGCGAGGCGGTCAAGACCAACGTCCAGGGCACCCTCAACGTGCTGGAGGCATGCCGGGACGTCGCCGAGTTCGTGAACATCTCCACCGACAAGGCGGCCAACCCGATCAGCGTGCTGGGCTACTCCAAGCGGATCACCGAGCGGCTGATGGCGCACTACGCCGACCGGTACGGCGCGAAGTTCCTCAGCGTCCGCTTCGGCAACGTGCTCAGCAGCCGGGGCTCGGTGCTCACCGCCTTCCAGGCCCAGGTCCGGGCCGGGCTCCCGATCACCGTGACCCACCCGGACGTGACCCGGTACTTCATGACCATGCAGGAGGCGGTGCACCTGGTGCTCCAGGCCGCCGTCCTGGGCCGGGGCGGCGAGGCGCTGGTGCTGGACATGGGCGAACCGGTACGCATCGCCGAGGTGGCCCAACGGCTGGCCGCCGAGGCGTCCCCGCCGCCCGAGATCGTCTACACCGGTCTGCGCCCCGGGGAGAAACTGCACGAGGACCTGTTCGGCGTCGACGAGATCGACAGCCGGCCGCTGCACCCGCTCATCTCCCACGTCCGGGTGCCCGCGCTGGCCCCCGAGGAGCTAGCCGGGCTCGACCCGTACGGCGACCCCGACGAGATGGTCAAACGGCTGGCGGCGTGCTGCGACGACAACCTCGCCCGGCTCGGCGACACCACCCGGCTCTCCGCGCTGCCGTCCCCCCGCTGAGCCCACCGTCCGCCCGGTGCCGTCCCCAGCCGGGGACCACCGGGCGGACGGTCGTGACGGTCAACGACCGCGGTGCGCCGTACGGTCCCGCCCGTCCGGTTCGGTCTCGTCCAGCGCTTCGGTGACCGCCTCGGTCAGGTCGTCGCCCGGCACCGCTACCGCCTCCGCCCGGTCCTGCTCGTCGGGGCGACCGCCCGGCGGGGGCTGGGGGGCGGTGGCCCCGCCCGCGAAGCCGTACTCGTTGGGCTCGTCGTGCCGGCTCATAGGGGAATCCTTCCCGTCACCTTCGTTCCGTGCCGTGCCACCCCCGGTGGGGATGTGCTCGGCTTACCCGTCCCGACGGGTCGGTAGTCCGCCAGCGGGTGGAAGTCAGCCAGCGGGCGGTGGCCCGCCCGGGGGACCCGGGCCGCCAGCGGGCTGGTGGTCGGCGGGGGCCGGCGTGCCCAGGCCGGCCCAGAGCACCCGGCGCAGCACGATGACCGCCACCGCCGTCGCCAACGCCGGCCAGCTCCGCCCACCCGGCAGCCGGAGCAGACCCGCGGCGACCAGCAGTTCGAGCAGCACCCCCAGGGCGGTCCGCCAGGACCGCACCGTCAGCAGCACCACACCACCGACACCCAGGGCGAGGGCGCTCACCACGGCGGCGAGCGTGGCCGCGACACCGCTCATCCGGGCGACCCGCCGCCTGCGGCCCCGGTCGGCGTCGGCTGCGGGTCGGGGTGCGGTCGACCACCGGACCCCGCGTCGGCGGTCACCTGCCGCTGCTCCTGGGCGATCTCCCGGCGCAACACGACGTTCAACGCGGTCCGGATGGCGGCGATCGCGGCCAGCTGACCCAGCTGGGCGAAGGTCGGCGACACCGCGGTACGCAGGATGTCCGCCGCCAACTGGAACTCCAGGCCGAGGGTGAGGAACCGGCCGAGGGAGAGCCGGATCGGGGTGAACACGGCGGCGCTGCGGTGTCGCAGCCCCTCGACCACGAACCGCAGCGCCGCCCAGAGCGCGCCGACGACGATGACCGTCGCACCGAAGGTCTCCACCACGCCCACCACGACCGTGTCGCCGTGGCGCAGCAACTCGTCCACCCTCACCGGGTGGCGTTACCCGCCCCCGGACCAGCTAGTCGGAGGACCCGGCCAGCCGCACGGTCAGGACAACTCCCGCACCGCCTCCAGGATCAACCACAGGCCGCAGATGGCGAAGAGCACCGCCGCGCCGTACCGGATGGTCTTCTCCGGCAGGTGCCGACCGAGCAACCGGCCGACCAGGATGGCCAGGGCGTCGGCGGCCACCATGCCGAGGGTCGAGCCGAGCCAGGTGCCGAACCAGCCGTACTTGGTGGCCAGGGTGATGGTGGCAAGCATCGTCTTGTCGCCCAACTCGGCCAGGAAGAAGGCGACACCGACGGCGAAGACGGCGGACTTGCCGGTCTTCTCCGCCTTGCGTTTCTCCTCCTCGGTGAGCTTGTCCCCGCGCAGCGTCCAGACCCCGAAGCCGAGGAACGCCAGGCCGGCGACCAGCGAGATCCACCCGGTGGGCAGCGCGGCGTTCAGGCCGACCCCGATGGCCACCGAGGCCAGGTGCACGATCGCGGTGGCGACGGTGATGCCGATCAGCACCGGGACCGTCTTGAAGCGGGTGGCGAACGTGAGCGCCATGAGCTGGGACTTGTCCCCCAGCTCGGCGACGAAGATGACGCCGAAGCTGACCACCAGCGCGACGAGGAAACCGTCCATGAGAACCTTCCCGATCAGGCCGGGAGGAGGTGTGGGGCGCCCTCGACCCGGCTGTGACAGCCTGAGTCGAAGGTCTCGCCCGCCCCACCGTGAGGTGGGGCCGCGTGGCCGGGTGCGGAACGCACCAGTGTGTCGACCACGACATTGGGGGCTACTCCCCTTCGCGTCCACCAGCCTAGCCGAACGGCCCGGCCGACGGGACGTCGGGTGCACATCGTCACCCGGACGCCCCGCCGGCCGACGGGCCGGGACGGGTCAGGCCGGCGGGGCCAACGTCACCCCGAACGGCCGGGGCGGGTCAGGCCACCCGGGCCGGCTCACCCCGAACGGTCGGGGCGGGTCACGCCGCCTGGGCCAACGTCACCCCGAACAGGCTGTCCGGGTCCGTCCAGAACCGGGTGGGCAGGAAACCGGCCGCCGTCAGCTCGGCGGCGACCCCCGCCGGCCGGAACTTCGCCGACACCTCGGTGCGCATCTCCTCGTCGGCGGCGAAGTCGACCGTCAGATCGAGCGCCCCGATCCGTACCCGCATCGGATGCCGGGCCCGCAGCCGCATCTCGATCCACTCCTGCGTGGGGTCCCAGTGGGCGACGTGGGCGAACGCATCCGGATCGAAGTCGGCGGCCAACTCCCGGTTGATCACCCGGAGCACGTTGCGGTTGAACTCGGCGGTGACCCCGGCCGCGTCGTCGTAGGCGGGCACGATCACCGCCGGGTCCTTCACCAGGTCGGTGCCGATCAGCAGGTGGTCGCCCGGCTCCAGGGCCGCCCGCATGGCGGCCAGGAAGCCGGCCCGCTCGGCCGGCAGCAGGTTGCCGATGGTGCCGCCCAGGAAGGCCACCAGCCGTCGGCCACCGGTCGGCAACCGGTCCAGCTGCCGGGTGAAGTCACCGACGATGCCGCGGACCCGCAACGCCGGATAGTCGGTGGCGATCTGCGCGGTGGACTGCCGCAGCGCGCTCACCGACACGTCCAGCGGCACGAAGGTGCCCAGCCCGCCGTGCCGGGTGAACGCGTCCAGCAGCAGCCGGGTCTTCTCCGACGAACCGGAGCCCAGCTCGATCAACGTCTTCGCCCCGGTCGACGCCGCGATGTCGGCCGCCCGCTCGGCGAGCACCGCCCGTTCCGCCCGGGTCGGGTAGTACTCCGGCAGCCGGGTGATCTCCTCGAACAACTCGCTGCCCCGGGCGTCGTAGAACCACTTCGGTGGCAGCCACTTCGGGTCGGCCGCGAGCCCGGTCCGCACATCGGACCGCAGCGCCCGGTCGAGGTCCCGCTCCTCCAGGTAGATCTCCAGCGGTTCCGCGCTCATGTCGTCCTCTCCTGCACCGAAAACGTCCTGTTCCGTCCGGTCACTCCAGCTCGCCGACGTGCACCCCGTCCGGTCCCGCCCGGACCCACCGCCGGTCGGGCACCTCCCGCCAGCCGGGCGCGTCGTCCACCGGCTCGGAGGCAAGCCACGCCGTGCCGTCGTCGGCGCGCACCGACAACGCGTGCCCCCACACGCTCGCCACCACCGACACGCCGTCGGTGAGCAGCAGGTTCAGCCGTGATCCCGGGGCTGCGGCGGCGACCTCCCGGACGGTCGTGGTGACCGCCCCGGCCAGCGACGCGCCGGCCCGCAACCGGTGCCGGACCAGCGCCCACAGCAGCGCCGAGTCGGTCGGCGCGTCGAGGGTGACCAGGTCCCGCACCGGCAGTCCCCCGGCCAGTTCGACGACCGAGTCCGGCCAGCCGCGCACCACCCCGTTGTGGCTGAACAGCCAGCGCCCCTCGGCGAAGGGCGCGGCGGCGCTCTCCTGCACCGGCATGCCGACCGTGGCCGAGCGCACCGCCGCCAGCACCGCGCCGGAGGTGGTCACCCCGGCCAGCTCGGGCAGGGTCGGGTCGGACCAGATCGGGCCGGCCCGGCGGTACCGCACCGGAGCCCCGCCGCGACCGTCGTCCCCGCCCGGCCGGCCGGTGCCGGGATACCAGCCGACGCCGAAGCCGTCGACGTTGACCGTGCCGCCGCCCCGCATGTCCCGGGGGGCCCAGGACTGCCGCACCAGCGAGTGCGGCGGGTCGTACAGCAGCGACCGCAGGGTCACCGGGGGGCCGAGGTACGCCAGGTGCCGGCACATCAGGCGACACCGCCGGTCACCCGTTGGCCTCCTCGGGCCGGGCGTCACGGGCGCAGCGGAAGCCGCTGAAGATCTGCCGCCGGATCGGGTGGTCCCAGTTGCGGAAGGTGCCCCGGCAGGCCGCCCGGTCGGTGCCGAACGAGCCGCCACGCAGCACCCGGTAGTCGCCGCCGAAGAACACCTCCGAGTATTCCCGGTAGGGGAAGACGGCGAAGCCGGGGTGACCGTGGAAGGGGCTGGCCGTCCACTCCCAGACGTCGCCGATCAGCTGGTGCACACCGAGCGGCGAGGCACCCGCCGGGTAGGCCCCGACCGGCGCCGGCCACAGGTGCCGTTGCCCCAGGTTGGCGTGCTCGGCGGTCGGCTCGTCGTCGCCCCACGGCCAGCGCCGGGACCGGCCGGTCGACGGGTCCCACCGGGCCGCCTTCTCCCACTCCGCCTCGGTGGGCAGCCGCTTGCCGGCCCAGCGGGCGTACGCCTGCGCCTCGTGCCAGCAGACGTGCACCACCGGCTCGTCGTCACGGACCGGCGACCACCTGCCGAACCGCTGGTAGGCCCAGCCGTCGCCGTCGCGTCGCCAGTGCATCGGCGCGGTCAGTCCGGCCTCGGTGCGGTGCCGCCAGCCGGCCGCGCTCCACCAGCGCGGGTCGTCGTACCCGCCGTCGGCGAGGAACTCCCGGTACGCCCCGTTGGTCACCGGCGTGGCGTCGATGACGTACGCGGGCAGCTCGACGGTGTGGGCGGGGCGTTCGTTGTCCAGCGCCCACGGATCGGTGGAGGTGCCCATGGTGAACGGTCCCGCCGGCACCAGCACCTCGGCGGCGACCCGTGCCCGTGGCTCGGGGGGCGGGGGCGCGTCGAGCACCGGTGGGCCGCAACGCAGCTGGTGGGTGGCGAGCATGGTCTCGTCGTGCTGCTGCTCGTGCTGCACGATCATGCCGAAGACGAACCCGTCGGCGACCAGCGCCCGGTCGGTGAACCGGATCCCGTCGAGCAGGTCGTGGACCTTGTCGCGGACGGTCGCCACGTAGGCCCGCGCCTCGGCCGGTGGCAGCAGCGGCAACGCGGGCCGGTCCTTGCGGGGCTGCTTGAAGGCGTCGTACAGGTCGTCGATGTCCTGCCGGACCGGCTCCCGCCGGCCGACGTCGCGGACGAGCCAGAGTTCCTCCTGGTTGCCCACGTGGGCGAGGTCCCAGACCAGGGGTGACATCAGCGTCGAGTGCTGACGGACCAGGTCGTCGTCGTCGACGGCGGTGGTGAGCGCGTCGGTGCGGGCCCGGGTCCGGGCGAGTTCGGCGGCGATCCGGCTGCGCAGCGGCTCGGTCCCCGTGCCCGGTTCTTCGGTGGTGGTCACCGGTCCCCCTTCTGTGCGGCGACGATCCGTCGACGGATCCCGCGGTCGATCTCGTGCTGGGTCTCGGTCGGCAGGTCCAGCGCCGGCAGCGTCTGCCGGGCCAGGTCGAGCAGGGCCGCGGCGGCCGTGGCCAGGGCCGGGTCGGCAAGTCCGTGCCGGGCGGCGGGGTGCCAGCGGTCGGCCACCGGTGCGGCGATCGTCCGGGCCGCCCGGACCGTGTGGTCGTCGTGCAGCAGCGCGGTCAGCACGGCCAGCGGGAGGGTCCAGTCCCGGCCGGGCTGGGCGTCGAGGTAGCGGACCTCCAGGTAGCCGCGCGGGCGGACCGGCGGGAAGAGCGTGCTGACGTGGTAGTCCAGGTCGTCGGTGGTCGGCGGGTGCGGCAGCGCCCCGGCGATCCAGTCGGCGAAGGTGATCCCCGGTGGTGGTGTCCAGTCCGGGCCGTCGTGGCGCAGGCAGAGCAGCGGCGCGGCCAGCACGTAGTCGATCCAGGCGGCCACCGGGTCCTGGTCCGGCTGCTGGGCCGACCAGACGGGACCGGTGCGGGCCGGGTCGATGTCCAGCCAGGCGGCCATCCGGGCGGACGCCCAGCCGGTGGGTCGGCCGGCGTGCCGGTCGGCGGTGGCGAAGGCCGCCACCAGTGCCGGCCCCACCGCGTGCACCGCCGCCCAGCGGTCGGCCAGTCCGGCGGGTTCACCGATGTCGAGGCAGACCTGGAGGCCGGCGGTGCTGTACATCATGGTCTGCCCGGCTGGGCCACGGCGGTCGAAGACGCAGCGCATGGCGCGGTAGCGCGGGGTGTCGACCACCGGGCTCGGGGCCCGCCACGGGTCGATGCCGGTCCGCCCGAGCACCAGCCCGGCACGGGCGAGCAGCGCGTCGAGTTCGTCGATGTCTGCCTGGGTGGCCGAGACCAGCGCGGCGACCGAGGATCGCGGCGCGGTGGACACCTCCACCTGCCCACCCGGCTCGACGGTCACGGTGCTGCCGTGCCGCAGGGGGTGGGCGGGGCTGGTGTCGTCCAGGGTGGGTGGGCTGTGTGGCCCGAGTGCCGCTCGTAGCCTCGCCCGGTTCAACGGTCGGGCGGGGTCGGCGGCGTCGTGGACGGTCCATTCCAGTTCGACGCCGGTGAGGGTGGGTGGCCCGGTCTTGAAGCAGATCCGGGCGAGGTGGCCGGCGGCACCGGCGATCTCGCCGAGCACGCTCGTGTGGTCCAGCTCCGGCGATGTCACCACGAGACGGCCCCTCTCCGGCGCTGGGATCCGGCCGCGCCGACCGGTCGGGAACGGCCGTGGCGGCCGACCCTGTCGTGCCTCCATCCTCTTTCTCCCGGACCGATCTCGCAGACCGGACGGGAAGAAATTTTTGTGAAGCCTTTTCGACTAGTTTTTACGGCCGGGGCCTCCGCCGGGACCGGCGGAGGGCGCCCCCGGTGGGGGTCCCGGGACGAGTTGGCGGCAGTACGCCTCCACCCGGTCCGCCCCGCCTGCGGCGGCCACCACCTCGGCGAAGCCGGGCTTGGTCAACGCCTCCTCCCGCTGCTCGGGCGACTTGGCCAGGTAGGCCCGGCACTGCCCGGTCACCTTGGCGGTCCCGGCCGGACCGCCGGGGCCGGGGACCGTCCCGGGGGCGGGGACCCTCCCGGGGGCGGAGGGGGCGCCGCCCGGCCCCGAGGGGGGACGTCGCGTCGGGTCCTGCCGGACCGGGCCGGACCGCTGCGGGGTGGGTCGTGCCGACCCGGCGGCGGTGGGGGTGGCGGTGGTGGACGACGGAGCCGGGCCGGGCACCCGCTCGGCGGGCCCGTCCCGGGTGACGGCGGCGAAGGCCACCCCGGCGGTGGCGGTGGCGGCCAGCGCGGCGATCCACGTCACCACGCCGGTGGTCAACCGGCGGCCCCGGCGGGCGACCACGGCGGGGGCGGGAACCCCGGCGGCCCGCGCGGCCCGGAAGGCCACGACCGCCGCCTGCTCGCCCGCGAGTTCACCGGGCCGGGCCGGGGCGGCGGCAGCGGCCAGCAACCGGGCGAGCGGCTCGGCGGTGGCCGGCGGGGCGTCGACACCGGCCTGGTCGAGCAGCCGCTCGGCCTCGGCCCGGTCCACCGTCCGGCCGGCTCGGGCCGACCGGCCGACGTTCATCCAGTCTCCCCTCATGTCAGCCGTCCGCCGGCTCGGCCTGGGACACCTGGGGCGTCGGGCGGGGGCGGGGCGGGGCGATCCGCTCGCCGTCGGACGGCTCGGGTTCATCGCCACGCTCCAGCAACGCGGCCAGCCGGCGCAACCCCCGGTGGGCGGCCGTACGGACCGCACCCGGTCGCCGGCCGAGCACCCGCCCGGCGGTCTCGGCGTCGAGCCCGATCACCGCCCGCAGCAGCACCGCCTCCGCCTCCCGGGGTGGCAGGGTGGCGATCAGCGCCAGCGCGGACTCCGTCCCGATCGTCTCGCCGGCCCGCTCGGCGGTGTCGGCGTCCCCGGCGAGGTCGTTGAGTTCCTGCACCGGCACCGGCAGGGACGGGCGGCGACGTTGACGGCGCAGGTGGTCCATGGCCCGGTTCCGGGCGATGGTCACCGCCCAGGCACGGAACTCGCCGCCGGTGAACCGGGACAGGTCCCGGGAGATCTGCAACCAGGTCTCGGAGGCCACGTCCTCGGCGTCGGGGCCGACGAGCGCGGTGAGGTAGCGCAGCAGACCCGGCTGGAGGCTGCGGTAGAGGATGCGGAACGCCTCCTCGTCACCGGCCTGCGCTGCGACGACCGCTTCGGTCAGGTCACCGGTCACGGCCGGGTCGTTCCCAGCGGACGACCCGGGCCGGTGGCGGGCGGACGCGTGCCGCAGCCCCGGCCCGCCCAGCGGACCACCTCGCGCACCTTCAGCCCCCCGCTGACCCGATCGCACCTCACGCCGGATGACTTCTCTGCCACCGCCGCGCGGGGTACGGCGTCGGTCTGCGCGCGGTACCGGCGCCGGGGCGGGCCAGAGTGGGCAACATTAGGAGCCGGAGGCGGCGGAGGCAAGCGGACATCGGGCCGGAAAGGGTGAGATAGATCAACTCCCTGGTGGCGCGTCGCCGTGCCAGCATCGCCGTCGGGACACCTGGTTCTCGACACCCCGGGTCATCGCATCGGGCGGACGACGCCGACGACCCGTCACCGGTGACCATGGGTGGGGTGTCGGTCACCGCTGGTCAGGGTTGACCTCCACCGGGCCGCCTCCCGAAATCCCGGAAGGGATATCGCCGTCTGCCGGACGGGAGGACCCTGGGTACGGTATGGGGGTGTTGTCATCCGAGGTCGTGCTCAGCGGTCGCTACCGCCTGGACGAACGTGTCGCCACCGGCGGCATGGGCGATGTCTGGCGTGCCACCGACCTGGTTCTCGGTCGCCAGGTCGCGGTGAAGGTGCTGCTGCCGGCGCTCGTCTCGGACCCCGATTTCATCGCCCGGTTCCGCTCCGAGGCGCGGATCATGGCCGCGCTGCGCAACCCCGGCATCGTCCAGGTCTTCGACTGCGGTGAGGACCGGCTCGCCGACGGCACCCGGGCCGACTACCTCGTCATGGAATTCGTCGAGGGCGAGCCGCTGTCGCGCCGGATCGAGTCGGCCGGCCACCTGGACGTGACCGAGACGATGTCGGTCGTGGCCCAGGTCGCCCAGGCCCTGCACGCCGCGCACGCCGGGGGGATCGTGCACCGCGACGTCAAGCCGAGCAACCTGCTGGTGCAGGAGGACGGCACGGTGGTGCTGGTCGACTTCGGCGTCGCCCGCTCCACCAATGTGACCAGTATCACCAGCACGAACGCGGTGCCGGGCACCGCCCTCTACATGGCACCCGAACAGGCGTCCGGCCGGCCGGTCTCGGCCGCCACCGACATCTACGCCCTGGGCGCGGTGGCCCACTGCTGCCTGACCGGGCAGCCGCCGTTCACCGGGGACAACCCGCTCCAGGTGGCCGTACGCCATCTGGACGACGCACCGCCGGAGCTGCCGGCGGACATCCCGGCTCCGGTGCGGGCCCTGGTGGCCCGGGCGTTGGAGAAGGACCCCGCGGACCGCTTCGCCACCGGCGCCGAGATGGCCGCCGCCGCCCGCGCCGCGAGTGGCGACGGCACCGCGACCGCCATGACCGCCCTGGTGACGCCGCCGCTGCGCGACCCGTCCGGGGCGAACACCCCCCGCCTCGTCGGGGCGCAGACGCCCAGGACGGTGGTCGGGGCGGGGTCGGGACGGACCCGTCGGGGCTCGCTGGTCGGCGCGTTGGCCGCGGTACTGGTCGCGTTGACCGCGCTCGGTGCCGCCCTGGGTGCCGCGAAGTCGCTCGACAACGGCGTGCCGAACATCCGCAGCACCGGTCCGGCGGTGGCGCCCACCGAGCAGAGCGAGCTCCCGGCGGTCGTCGAGCAGACCGGCCCCCAGGAGACGGAGCGGCCGAACCGGCCGGGCAACCAGACTGCGAAGCCGTCGCCGTCGGCCTCGGTCAGTCCGACGCCGCTGCCGAACGGCTCGTCGCAGTCGCTGCCCACCAAGTCCGCACCGGCCACGCCGGTGGAGACGACGACCCCCGCCGGGCCCACCCCGGATGCGACGACCCCCGCCGGGCCGACCCCGCCGGAGACGACGCCGCCCACGCCCGACGCGGGTGGCGGGGGCGGCGGTGGGGACGGCGGCGGCATGCCGCCGGCCGACAACTGAACGATCCTCTCGTTTGGGCAGGAACGCCCCTAGAGCCCCCAGGAACACCAAAACGGGCGTAGATCGCTATATCGCCATCTAGGCTCCGTGCAAGGACACGCTTGCAGGGAGCCCAGGTGAACGCAGAGAAACTCGTCGTCATCGGCCAGGGATACGTCGGACTGCCGCTGGCCATGCGCGCCGTCGAAGCCGGACTGGACGTGGTCGGGTTGGACGTCGACGCCGACCGGGTCAAGCGGCTCGCCTCCGGCGAATCCTTCGTCGAGGACATCGGGGCAGACCGGCTCGGCCGCGCCCTCGCCAGCGGCCGGTACCGGCCGAGCACCGAGTACCCGGACGCCGAGGGTTTCGACATCTGCGTGATCACCGTACCCACCCCGTTGCGCGACGGGGCCCCCGACCTGAGCTACGTCGAGCAGGCCGGCACCGCCGTCGGCCCGTACGTCCGGCCCGGCTGCACGGTGGTGCTGGAGTCGACCACCTACCCGGGGACCACCGAGGACCTGCTCCGGCCGTTGCTGGAGGCGGCGAGCGGGCTGCGCAGCCCGGGTGACTTCCACCTCGGCTACAGCCCCGAACGGATCGACCCGGGCAACCCCACCTGGCGGCTGGAGAACACCCCGAAGGTGGTGTCCGGGGTGGACGCGGCGTCGCTGGCCCGGGTGGACGGCTTCTACCGGCGGTTGGTCGAACGGACGGTGCCGGTGGACTCCACCCGGGTCGCCGAGCTGACCAAGCTGATCGAGAACACCTTCCGCCAGGTCAACATCGCGCTGATCAACGAACTGGCGATGGCCTCCCACCAACTGGGCATCGACGCCTGGCAGGCCATCGAGGCCGCGTCGTCCAAACCGTTCGGGTTCATGCCGTTCCGCCCCGGCCCGGGGGTCGGCGGGCACTGCCTGCCGATCGACCCGTGCTACCTGTCCTGGCAGGTCAAGCGCACCCTGGGCCGACCGTTCCGGTTCATCGAGCTGGCCGACGACATCAACCACCAGATGCCCGAGCACGTGGCCCAGCGGGTGATGGCCGGGTTGAACCGGATCGGCCGGCCGGTCAACGGGGCCCGGTTGCTGCTGCTCGGGCTGGCGTACAAGAAGAACACCGGGGACATGCGCGACTCGCCGGCGGTGGACGTGGCCCGGCGGTTGCAGGCGCTCGGCGCGGACGTACGCGCGGTCGAGCCGTACGCGGAGCCGCAGCACATCCCGGGCGGGGTGCTGGTCGTGGAGCTGACCGCGCGGGAGATCGCCGCAGCCGACGCGGTGGTCCTGGTGACCGACCACGACAGCTTCGACTACGACCTGGTCACCCGGCACGCCCGGTACGTCTTCGACACCCGGGACCGGTGCCGGGGCGACATGGTGGAACGCCTCTGACCGTTGCCCCGGGACGGGCGACGCCCCCGCTCGGCGCGCAGCGGCCCGCCGGCCGGCGACGCCGGGGCCGGCGGGCGACCACGGGGTCACTCCGCGCCGAGCGCCTCCACCACCGGACGGGCCAGGGCACGACGGGCCGGCAGCACCGAGGCGGCCAGCGCGGCGAGCACGGCCACGGCCAGGATCAGCCCGAGCCGCCCCCAGGGCAGCACCAGCGTGAAGCCGCCACCCAGCCGGGCCACGAAGGCCACCGTCCCGGCGCTGACCGCGATGCCCAGCGCGGTGCCGAGCAACGCGCCGACCAGGGCGGTCAGCACCGCCTCGACGGCCAGCAGCAGGCGCATCCGTCCCCGGGACAGCCCCACGGCACGCAGCACGGCGTTTTCCCGGCTCCGCTCCACCACCGACAGGCTGAGCGTGTTCGCGACGCCGACCAGGGCGATCACCACGGCCAGGCCGAGCAGCGCGGTGACAAAGGCGAGCAGCATGTCCACCGTGCCGGTGAGCGTCTTCTTGTAGGCGGCCTGGTCCAGCAGGTTCACCGTCGGGTACCGGGCGACCACCGCCCCGATGGCGGCGCGGGCCCGCTCGGCGGACACCCCGTCGGCCGGCTCGACCTCGGCCAGCTGGCCGCGTTCGTCGGGGTAGAGCGCGGTGAAGTCGGCGTCGGCCAGGTCGACCACGTGCCCGGCGGGCACCCCCTGCGACGTCGGGCCGTCGGCGGTGACCACGGCGGCCACCCGGAACGGACGCCCGGCGACGGTGACCGTCGACCCCACCCGCCAGCCCCGGGCGGCGGCCAGCTCCCGGTGCACCAGCACCGTCCCCGGCCCCAGGTCCGCGACGTCCCCGACGTCGACCGCGTCGAGGGTACGCCGGGCCAGCGCCGGGTGCGCCGACCGCAGCTCGACGCCGTCGACGACCCGGCTGCGGTGCTCGTGCACCACCCCCACCTCGGGTCGGGCGGCCAGTTCCCCGGCGAGCGGGGCGGGCAGCCCGACACCGACGCCGGTGACCACGAAGTCGACACCGATGCGGGCGTCGACCGCCCGCTCGACGCCCACCTTGACGCTGCCGGCGCCGACCACGAACGCCGAGACCAGGCCGATGCCGATCACCAGGGCGGTGGCGGTCGCCGACACCCGGCGCGGGTTGCGGGCCGCGTTGGCCACGGCGAGCGCGGCGGTGGCCCCGAACACCGGTCGCAACGGCCGGCCGAGCAACCGGACCAGCACCGGCACCAGCAGCGGACCGAACATGACTATCCCGAAGAAGGACAGCACCCCACCCACGGCGACCAGGGCGATCTGCCCGACGGCGGCGGCCCCGGCCAGCGCGGCGATGCCGGCGACGCCGACCAGCGCACCGAGGGTCAGCCGGGCCCGCCCGGCACCCCGGGCCGGCTGCCCGGCGGCGTCGGTGAGGGCGGCCATCGGCGGCACCCGGGTGCCCTGCCAGGCGGGCAGCAGTGCGGACCCGACGGTGACCAGGGTGCCGAGCAGCAGGCTGAGCGCGACCGTCCGGGCGGTCACCGTCAGACCGGCGACGGACAGCGGCAGGTCGAGCCGGGGGGTCAGGGCCGCCGCCCCGGCGGCCAGCCCGACACCGAGCGCCACCCCGAGGGCCGAGCCGGCCAGCCCGAGCACCGCCGCCTCCAGCACGGCGGCCCGGAAGACCTGCCCCCGGCGGGCCCCCACCAGCCGCAGCAGCGCGGTCCGCCGGGTCCGCTGGGCGAGCACGATGGCGAAGGTGTTGGCGATGACGAACCCGGCCACCACCACCGCCACCCCGGCGAAGACGAGCAGCAACAGGCGGAACTGGTCCAGGTCACGCACCCCGTCCTCGACGGCCTCGTCGAGGATGCGCTGCCGCGACTTCACCGTGGCGTCCCCACCGACCACCGCGGCCACCCGGCCGGCCAGGGCCGGCCCCGCCGTTTCCGACGCGGCAGCCACCATGATCCGGTCGTAGCCCGGCCGCCCGCTGACGGTCAGCGCGTCCGCGCCGACCAGCCCGACGAACGGTCCGCCGACGTCGCGCGTGGTTCCGGCCACGTCGACGGTGCCGACCAGGGTGTACGGGCGGGCCGGGCCGGTCGCGCCGCCGACGCCGACCGGGTCACCGAGCGTGAACCCCTGCGCGGCGACCGTGGGCGCGTCGAGGACCACCTCGCCGGGCCGGTCGGGCAGCCGGCCGGCGAGCACGTCGTAGGAGCGCAACACGGGCCCGGTGGGGATCGCGGCGAGCAACCCGACGCCGAGCACCGGCCGGCCGTCGACGCCGACCACTCCGACGAGGGCGGTCAGCTCCCCGGCGGCCTCGGCCACCCCGTCGACCGTGCGCACCCGGTCGGCCAGGGACGGCGGCAGGGTGGTCCGGTCGGCGTAGACGCCCAGGTCGGTGTGCCGGTCGAAGGCACCGGCCCGCTCGTACGCCCCGGCCTGCATGCCGTCGGTGAGCATCAGCGTGCCGGCGACGAACGCGACCCCGAGCACGATCGCCACCGAGGAGAGCAGCAGGCGCAGGGCGTCGGCGCGCAGCGTACGCAGGGTCAGCCGCCACATCCCGGTCACCGCCGGCCCCGGCCGACGGCCCGGCGCGGCACGGCCCCGGACCCCACGGGCGGACGGCGGGCGGTGGACCCCACGGGCGGGCGGCAGCCGGTGGGGCGACGGCCGGCGACGGTGGGTGGGTGGGGCGCGGGGTGGGCGACGGTGGGCACGGACATGGGCACTCCCGGTCGGCGTGGTGCGGTCTCCTCCGACGCTAGGCAGCGGCCCGCCGCCCGGCGTCCACCCGCCCGCTCGGGCCGACTCCGCCACAGGTCGCCCCGGACCGGGACACCCGTACGCCCCAGGTCGTACCCGGGCTCAGCCGCCCGGGGTGACCAGGCCGCTCTCGTAGGCCAGGACCACCACCTGGACCCGGTCGCGGAGCTGGAGCTTGGCCAGGATCCGGCCGACGTGGGTCTTCACCGTCGCCTCGGCGACGTGCACCCGGGCGGCGATCTCGGCGTTGGCCAGGCCCTGCGCGACCAGCAGCAGGATCTCCCGCTCCCGGTCGGTGAGCTGGGCCAGGCGCGGGTCCTCGGTGGGGGCGGGGCCGAGCCGGTCGGCGAACCGGTCGAGCAGTCGGCGGGTGATCGACGGGGCGACCACCGAGTCGCCCTCGGCGACCACCCGGATGGCCGCCAGCAGCTCCTCCGGTGGCACGTTCTTGAGCAGGAACCCGCTGGCCCCGGCGCGCAGCGCGGCGAACGCGTCCGCCTCGGTGTCGAAGGTGGTCAGCACCAGCACCCGGGGCCGGCCGTCGGCGGAGGCGGCGCAGATGCGGCGGGTCGCCTCCACCCCGTCCATGGTCGGCATCCGCAGGTCCATCACCACCACGTCGGCCTCGACCCCGGCCAGCACCCGCAACGCGTCCGCCCCGTCGATCGCCTCGCCGACGACCGTCAGGTCAGGCTGGGAGTCCAGCACCATCCGGAAGCCGGCCCGTACCAGCGCCTGGTCGTCCACGATCACCACTCGTACCGTCATGCCGCGATCACCTCCGGGTCCGGGGTCGACGGTAGCGGCAGCCGTACCTCGACCTGCCACCCGCCACCGGTACGGGGTCCGGCGGTGAGCCGGCCGTCGTACACGCCGACCCGCTCGCGCATCCCGACCAGGCCGTGGCCGCCGGAGGGCGCCGGCCGGGTCGGCGGGCGTCCGCGCCCGTCGTCGCTCACCCGGACCACCAGCCCGTCGTCGACGCCCAGCGCGACCGTGGCGTGCGCGCCGACCCCGGCGTGCTTGAGTGCGTTGGTGAGGGCCTCCTGCACCACCCGGTAGACGGTCAGGTCGAGCCCGGGTGGCAGGGTGGCCGGCACCTCCCGGGCAACGTACTCGACCCGCAGGCCGGCGTCGCGGAAGCGGCCCACCAGTGCGGGCAGCTCGGCGACGGTGGCGCGGCGGCGTTCCGGTTCGGTGCTCGGGGTGACCGCGCCCGGGCCGGTGGTCGGCTCCGGTGGGCTGGGCTCGCGCAGCACGTCGACCAGCCGTCGCATCTCCTCCAGTGCCTGCCGGCCGGTGTCGGCGACCACCTTCACCGCCTGCCGGGCGGTCTCCGGCTCCCGGTCGAACAGCAGGCGGGCCCCGTCGGCCTGCACGATCATCACCGCCATGCTGTGGGCCACCACGTCGTGCAGCTCGCGGGCG
Organism: Micromonospora sp. NPDC049081; assembly: GCF_040648835.1. Classification (NCBI taxonomy): domain Bacteria; kingdom Bacillati; phylum Actinomycetota; class Actinomycetes; order Micromonosporales; family Micromonosporaceae; genus Micromonospora; species Micromonospora sp. NPDC049081. The sequence continues at coordinate 23,741 of NZ_JBEZEK010000013.1, forward strand.
ATCCGGGCCCGTTCGCCGACCACCGCCGCGCGGGCCTCGGCCTCCCGCTCGCGTTCCAGCGTGGCGGCCCGTTCCTCCAGGCTGAGCACGTAGAGACGGCGGGTGCGGACGTTCAACGCGGCCAGCCACACCCCGCCGGTGATCAGCCCGAAATAGATCGCGGGGGCCCACCAGGCGACGTTGGTCTGGGCCTGCGAGGCGGCCAACAGCACCCCGACGGCGGCGACGGCACCGGCCAGCATGCCGTCGCGCAGCCGGTCGGCGTACTTGACCACGCTGTAGAGGGCGATCAGCACGGCGACGTCGTAGGCCAGCGGACCCCAGCCGGCGACCACCTGGGTCAACGCCAGCCCGGCGACGAGCACCGCGACCAGCGACGGGTGGCCGCGCCGGAACAGCAGGGCCACCGCCATGGCCAGGCCGACCAGCGCGGACGGCCAGCCACCGGGCTGGGCCGACACGCCGGGTTGGGCTGCCGCCGTGACCAGGGTGAAGAGCACCACCAGCGCGCTGACGCACACGTCGAAGGCGACGCCGCGCAGCGGGCGACCGAAGAGGGTACGGCTCACGGTGACCGAGCGTAGTGCCCCGTTCGGGGTCGATGCGGGCCCTGGCCCGGCCGGGGCTCAGCGCAGCTCGCGTAGCCGGGTCATCTCCACGGTCTGCTCGGTCGCCACCGCGGTGGCGAATTCGTTGAGTTGCTGGTCGGCGCCGGCGGAGAGCAACTGGGTGGCCATCGTCACCGCGCCCTCGTGGTGGGCGGTCATCAGGCGCACGAAGAGCCGGTCGAAGGCGACGCCCCGGGCGTCGGTGAGCTGCCGGATCGCCTCGGGGGTCTGCATGCCCGGCATCCGGCCGTGCTCGTGGCCGGGTTCCTCGGCGGCCAGGCCACGGGCGTCGAGCCAGCCGCGCAGCAGCCCGACCTCGGGTGCCTGGGCACCCCGGATCCGCGCGGCGATCGCCTTGACCTGGGCGCTGGCGGCCCGGTCGGGGGCCAGCGCGGCCAACTGGAGGGCCTGCTGGTGGTGCGGGATCATCATCCGCACGAACCAGACGTCGAGGGTGTTGTACCGGGGCGTGCCGGGCTCGCGGACCTGCTGTGCGGGCCGGGTCACGGCGGGCTCGCCCGGCCGGCCGGGCACGATCACCGCCGGAGCGTCCGCCGGGAGGGTCGGCGTCGGGGTGGCCGTGCGGCCCTGCGCCGCCGGGGACGGCCGGTCGTCGGGGCGCAGGGCCACCCCGACCGACACCAGGACGGTGGCGGCGACTGTGACGGCGAGCAGGACGCGTCCACGTGGGCCGGTCATGCGACTCCCCCTCCGGTCGAGGTCGACGCGATCGTATCCATTCATCACCGCGGATTGATGTGGCGCGAATCACATCAACTGTCATCACTGGCCGGTAAGGTGTCAGGCACGCATCGTCCCCTTTCGAAGGGTTCCGCCGATGATCAGGTTCCCCCTGCCCCGACCACGGCAGTTGAAGATCGTCAGCGTGGTCGCCGCCGGCCTGCTGGTGGCGAGCGTCGCCACCAGCCCGGCAGGCAACGCCGCACCGGCCACCGCGACGGAGAGCGGGACGCCGGCGGCCCCCGGCCTCGACGTCGACGAGATCTCCAGCAGCCCCAACCTGCGCCAGGTCGCCAACCTGCCCAAGCAGGCACCGTTCGACACCACCAGCGCGCTCGGCACCGACATGGCCTTCCAGGGCCGGTACGCCTTCGTCGGCAACTACAACGGCTTCGTCATCTACGACATCGGCCGCCCCAGCGCCCCGAAGATCGTGTCGCAGGTGCTCTGCCCCGGCTCGCAGAACGACATCTCGGTCTACGGCGACCTGCTCTTCCTCTCCACCGACTCGTCCCGCACCGACGACTCCTGCAACAGCGCGAGCCAACCGGCGACGGTGAAGGAGTCCTGGGAGGGCATCAAGGTCTTCGACATCAGCGACAAGGCCAACCCGCGCTACGTCAAGTCGGTGGAGACCGCCTGCGGCTCACACACCCACACCCTCGTCCCCGGCAAGGACCGCAGGGCCGTCTACCTGTACGTGTCGTCGTACAGCCCCCGGGCCGACTTCCCCGACTGCCAGCCGCCACACGACTCGATCTCCATCGTGAAGGTCCCGGTGCACAAGCCCACCGAGGCGTCGGTGGTGGCCACCCCGAACCTCTTCCCCGACGGCGGCTACGAGGGCATCCCCGGGCAGACCTCGGCCACCACCGGCTGCCACGACATCACCGCCTACCCGGCCAAGGACCTGGCCGCCGGGGCGTGCATGGGCGACGGCGTCCTGCTCGACATCCGCGACCGGGAGGCACCCCGGGTGATCAACCGGGTGCGGGACACGGTCAACTTCGCGTTCTGGCACTCGGCGACGTTCAACAACGCCGGGACCAAGGTGGTGTTCACCGACGAACTCGGCGGCGGCGGCGCGGCCACCTGCAACGAGATCGTCGGCCCGAACCGGGGCGCGGACGCCGTCTACGACATCACCGGTCGGGGCGACGCCCGCACGATGGTCTTCCGCAGCTACTACAAGATCCCCCGCACCAACGCCGACACCGAGAACTGCGTGGCCCACAACGGCTCGCTGATCCCCGTACTCGGCAAGGACATCATGGTGCAGGCGTGGTACCAGGGCGGGGTCTCGGTCTGGGACTTCACCGACTCGACCCGGCCGAAGGAGATCGGCTTCTGGGAGCGCGGGCCGCTGTCGGACACCCAGCTCACCACCGGCGGCGCCTGGTCGACCTACTACTACAACGGGCACATCTACTCCAGCGACATCCAGAAAGGGCTGGACGTGCTTAAGCTCAACGACTGGCGCACCTGGACGGCCGACCTGGTCCGGATGCCCGAGCTGAACGTGCAGACCCAGGCCGGCTACCTGAGCTGGTAGCCCGACCAACCGACGACGAACGGCCCGGCCCCAGTGGGCCGGGCCGTTCGTGGTGCAGGGACGCCGTGCGTACAGGGACGCGCGGGTGGCGGGTCAGCGGATCGGCAACTGGTAACGGCGTTCCGTGCCACCGCCGGCCACGGTGACCAGCCGGACCTCACCGTCACGCAGCCCGTACGTCACCGACCAGCGGGTGTGCCCCTGCCGGACCTGGTCCAGCAGGCGCAGCGCCGCCGTCGGATCGACCCGGCCGTCGGCCGCGTCCAGCGCCGCCGCGAGGACGCCGTAGCGGCGGTCGCGGCGACGCTGCTGCTCGGGCACGTCGACCACCGGCACATTGGTCAGCGCCTGCCACCGCCCCTGCCCCCGCTGCACCCGCATCGTCCCCTCGACGAACTCGACCACCGCCGACCGGCCGCCCGCGTCGGCGAGCAGGTAGTGCAGTGGGGGCCCGCCGTCGAAGTCGAGGTTGTGCCGGCCGAACAGCGCCACCGCCTCGTCCACCGTGGCCGCCCGGTCCAGTACCAACCGCAGGATGCGCACCGACCCGACGGTGGGCCGGCCCGGCACCGGCTTCGCGGTGGCGTTGTCGTCGGCGGCCAGCCCGACGGCCAGCCCCCGCTCGTTCATCCCGTCGAAGGGCAGCAACGGCGCGTCGAGCAGCCGGCGGTCCCCGGTCGGGTCCGGGCCCACCCCCAGGTAGGACAGGTCGACCAGGGAGACCGAGGCGTAGCCCTCGGGGGGATCGGTGCGCAGCACCATCGCCGGGTTGGCGTCCCAGTCGAAGTTGCGGGCGAACAACGGCCGGGCCGGGTCACCGGAGGCGACGAACAACGAGCAGCCGAACGGGCCGGTGTCCGGCCGGGCATCGGTGCCCACCGTCGGGTCGTAGCCACCGACGTAGGTCATCTCGTAGAGCGGCAGGTCGTCGACCTTGCGCAGGCTGTCCAGCGTACGCCGGGCCTGCTCCGGGTCCTGCCGGGAGGCGACCGGCGGGCTCGCGGACGCCGATGCCGAGGCGGTCCGGTCCGATTCGGTCGGGGTGGCCCGATCCGTCGGGGTGGCCTGGGCACAGCCGGTGGCGACGAGCGACAGGGCCAGTCCGGCCCCCAGCAGCATCCTGCGCATATCTCCTGAACGCTAGGGCAGCCGTGCCGGGATGTCCACCGTGGCGGTAACCGCGCACGCCGATGTGTCGGGCCCGCCGGTACGGGGTCGTCGGGCGGGCAGTTGCGGCCAACCGGCGTCGGAGCAGGGCCGGCTGTGCGAGGATCGTGCGCCGTGACACCTGCCGGCGGGACACCGCCCGTACCGACCCGACGGCGCCGCCGTCCGAGGCTGCACCCGCTGGACCGGGTGGCGATCGGGCTGGCCCTGCTGGGCCTCGGCGCGGTGGCCACCGGGCTGCTGCCCCGGGCCGACGCCGCGGCGACCCTGCACCGCATCCTGCCACTGCTGCTCTTCCTCGGCGCGGTGGTGGTGCTCGCCGAACTGACCGCCGTCGCCGGGGTGTTCGACGTGCTGGCCACCCGGCTGGCGATCGCCGCACGGGGCAGCTTCGCCGGCCTGTTCCTGCTCTGCGTCGGGTTCGCCTCGCTCACCACCATCGCCCTCAACCTGGACACCACCGCGGTCCTGCTCACCCCCGTGATGATCGCGCTGGCCCGCCGGCTGGGCACCGCCCCGGGGCCGCTGGCGATGACCACGGTCTGGTTGGCCAACACCGCCAGCCTGCTGTTGCCGGTGTCGAACCTGACCAACCTGCTCGCCGCCGACCGGATCGCGCTGACCCCGGCGGCGTACGCGGCCCGGATGGCGTTGCCGCAGGTCGCGGCGATCGGGGTGACCATGGCGGGGTTGTGGCTGTGGTACTGGCGGCGGGGGCGGCGCGACGCCGACCGGTTCACCCCTCCCCCACCGCACCGGCCGGCGGACCGGCTGCTGTTCGGCACGGCGGTCGCCGGCTGTCTGCTGCTCGTCGCCGGCATCCTGGCCGGGGTGGAGATCGGGGTGGCCGCCGCCGTCGCCGCCGGGCTGGTGGTGGTCGGCTTCGCGGTCCGGTCCCGGCGGACCCTGCGCCCGGCACTGCTGCCCTGGCGGCTGCTGGTCTTCGTGACCGGCCTGTTCCTGGTGGTGCAGACCCTCGGCCGGCACGGGCTGGACGACCTGGTCTCCGTGCTGCTCGGGGACGCCGGGGGCACGGTGGGGGCGCTGCGCGCCGGGGGCACCGGGGCGTTACTGGCCAACCTGGTCAACAACCTGCCCGCCTACCTGGCCGGTGAGGCGGTGCTCCCACCCGGTGACGGGACCCGGCTGCTGGCGCTGCTGATCGGCACCAACGTCGGCCCGCTGGCGGTGCCGTGGGCGTCGCTGGCGACCCTGCTGTGGTTCGAGCGTTGCCGCGCCGCCGGGGTGACCGTGCCGCTGGGCCGGTTCGTGGCGACCAGCGCGGTGGTCGCGGTGCTCGGCACCGTCGCCGCGGTGCTCGCCCTGCTGGTCGTCGGCTGACCCGGCGGCGGTGTCCCGCCCGCATGGGCACGGTCGGCGTTCAGATCCCCATCTCGGCCTCGTACGCCGAGCGCAGCCGGGCGCGGGCGGCGGGGGCCAGGCAGACGTGCCAGGCGGGACCCTCGTCGATGACGTTCAGCTCACCGGCGGCCTGCCGGGCCAGCAGGATCTCGGCCAGCACCTCCCGCGCGCCGAACCGGGCGTACCAGGCCAGTTCCAGGTCCACCGCCCAGCCGAGGCAGTGGCCGCTGGGCAGCATGGCCGGCTGGCCGAGCCGGCGCAGCCGGTACCGGTGTTCGGCGCTGTGGGCCAGGTTGGTCACCCACAGCGGCGGGGTGCCGGGCGGGGCGGACCGGGCGAACTCCCGGGCCAGGTCGTTGAGGAGCGCGACGACCTCGCGGCGGGTCCGGCGCAACGGCACACCGGCGGTGGGCGGGGCGGTCTCCGGCAGCAGCCGGGCCCGGACGGCGCGCACCCCCCGGCCCAGGACGCTTCCCGGTTGTTCCCGGTAGCGGAAGCCGAGCAGACCACGGCGGCGCAGCCATTCCAGGTCGATCAGGTCGGGGTGCGTGTCGACCTGCTCGTCGGTCGCCAGGGCCGTCGTGTCCCGCCACCACATCAGGTCGATACGGGAGAGCAGGTAGATCCGGACCAGGGCGGTCAGGTCGGGGCCCGGGGCGGGCCGGTCGGGCTGGTGGCGGGCCAACTCCAGCAGCAGGGTCTCCCGGGCGCCCAGCACCCCCTGCCCGGTGGCGTCGAGCACGTCGGCGATCGCCGGCTCGCGCAGCCGCTGGTCGAGCAGCACCTGACGGGCGGCGGTGCCGGCGGTCCCGGCGAGCGCGCCGACCTCGACCAGCAGCTCGGCGACGGCCTGCCGGTAGGCGTCGAGGTCGGGGGCGGCCGGCCGCACGGGACGGGTCGGGGCGGGCGTCCGCCGGGCCGGGGCGGGCGGGGTGACGCCGGGTTGGGGGCCGGGGCTTCGGCTGGGCACGCGCATGGTCGGTCCTCTCCCGGTGCGACACGGTGCGGATGAACCTGAGGGCACCGTAACCGTGGTGAACCGGTGGAGACCGAGCATTCCTCCCACAGCCCCCGAAGGGCGACACGCGGCCGGCGGCGTCGCCCGGTCCCGCACCGGCCGGGGCCCGTGCGGGACCGTGACCGGGCCGCCCGTCGACGTGCGACGGGCGGCCCGGTGCGGGCGCGGGTCAGCGCAGGGTGCAGGCCGTCCCGTTCACCGCGAACCCGGTCGGGGTCGCGTTGGTGCCGCTGTAGGTGGCGTTGAAGCCGAGGTTGACCGAGCCGTTCGGCGCGACCGCGCCGTTGTAGCTCTCGTTGGTCACCGTGACCTCACTGCCGCTCTGGCTGAACCGGCCCGACCAGCCCTGGCTGATCTGCTGGTTACCGGTGAACCGGAACGTCAACCGCCACGACGACCAGGCTGCCGCGCTGGTGTTGGCCAGCGTGACGCTGCCGGTGAAGCCGGTACTCCAGCTGTTCGCCGAGTACGTCACCGCGCACCCGCCGGCCGGCGGCGGCGTGGTGGTCGGCGGCGGGGGCGTGGTGGTCGGCGGCGGGGGCGTGGTGGTCGGCGGGGGCGGCGTGGTGGTCGGCGGCGGCGTCACCGTGGGGGTCGGCGTCGGGTCCGGGCCGGTGCCGCTGCCGGCCTGCTCGGCCGCCCAGTGCACCAGCCAGGCCAGCGCCGCGTTCCAGTTGATCGCCACCTCGTTGACCGAGTACGCGCCGATGTCGTCGATGAAGCATTTCTGCGGCTTGCAGCCACCGAGCTGGGCCTGCACGACCGGGTCCTGCAACTCGCTGTTCGGGCCGCCGGAGAGCGAGCCGGGCGGCGCGGTGGGCAGCGAGCCGTCGTTCTGGTTGGCCCAGAACCGGTGGTGCAGGTTGCGCACCGGCTTGTCCCCGTACCCGGCCACGTAGGACTGGTTGAGCGGGTTACGGCCGAGCAGGTAGTCGTAGGCGGCGAAGGCCCCGTTGCGGTACTTCGTGGTGCGGGTCAGGTCGTAGGCCAGGGCGAGCACGTTGGCGTTGTTGGCGACCGCGCCGTTGGAACCCCAGTAGTACGTGCCGTTGCCGCTGCCCGGGGCCGGGTAGCCCTGGTTGGCGATCTGGGCGAGCATCCGGTCGGCGAAACCGACGATCGCCGACCGGATCGCGCTCACGTCGCCGCTGGCCAGGCCGGTCGGCACCAGCACGAGGGTGGTGTCACCCAGCCCGGCCGTCCAGCTCCAGTCGTACGCGCCCCGGGTGAAGCCCGCTCCCCGGGCGTGCGGGGAACTGCTCAGGTCGTTGCGGTAGCCCGTCGAGCCGGTGGTGGCGTACAGCTCGGCAGCCGCCCAGTAGAACTCGTCGCTGACGGTGTTGTCCTCGTACGCGCCGCCGCCGGTGTTGTCGGTGGCGGGGGCGAGCCGGTTCGGGTTGGCCTTCGCCGCGGCGTACGCCTTCTCGGCGGCGGCCAGGGCCCGGGCGGCGAAGGAGGCGTCGAACGGCTTCCACAGCCGGGACGCCTGGGCGGCCACCGCCGCCATGTTGAGGGTGGCGGCGGTGCTCACCGGGGAGAGCAGCCGGGGCTCGCTGTCCAGCTCCGGACGGGTGGGCAGCGCGGTCCAGTTCTGGTCGTGGATCTTGTGGTGCACCATGCCGGCGTTGGTCCGGCCGTCCGGCACCTGCATCTTGAGCAGGAACTCCAGCTCCCAGCGGGCCTCGTCGAGCACGTCCGGCACCCCGTTGGACCGCTCGGGGATGGCCAGCGTGCCGTCGGCGACGGCGGACTTGTCGGCCCCGTTCACGTACAGCGTGCGCTCGTAGATGTTCTGCAGCTGCCAGGTGGACAGGCCGCCGTTGACAACGTACTTGCCCTGGTCACCGGCGTCGTACCAGCCACCGCGCACGTCCAGGGTGTAACCGCAGGAGGTGCGGCACGGCACGTTGTTGTCCCCCCGGTTGGGGGCGACGTTGACGTGCCCGGCCGGGCGGGCGTAGCGGGAACCGACGTACTGGGCGTCGATCGGGGTGCCGCTGCGCTGGTGGTAGAAGAACGCCAGCGAGTCACCGCGCAGCCGGCGCACCGGGTCGGCCGAGATGTCGAAGGGGTAGCTGTTGCTCCCGCCCACCGACAGCACGTAGCCGGTGCCCGGGGTGTCGTAGGCCGAGAAGTCCGCGATGTGCACCGGGTCGCCGGAGAGCGCGTCGGTGCCCCGTACCGTGGTCTGCCCGGAGGCGACCGTGGCGCCGCCGGCGTTGCGCAGCGTCCAGCCGAGCGGGGAGTTCGCGGAGTTCACGACGGTGGCCTGCTTGGGCAGCCCCGGCACGTAGGCGACCTGGTTGACCTTGACCGGTGAGCCGGGGTCGGGGGCGGCGGAGGCGAGCTGCGGCACGGCCGCGAGCCCGCCGAGGGCGAGCAGGGCGGCGGCCGCGAGCGCGACCGGACGCCGTCGGACATGGTGGGGCATGGGGCCTCTTCCGGTGGGGATGGCAGTGACCACCCGACCGGACCGGCGCAGCAGTGACCCGCCGGGCGGTCGGATGGACCGTCGACGGGAGCGCTCCGACCACCATAGACCACCGTCAGTCCGCCGGGAAGTCACCGCCCACCGGCCGGACGGTCCGGGTGTCGCCGTCGTAGCTGCGTGCCGCCACGAACCGGCCCTCCGGCCGGTCACCGCCGACCACCGCGCGGGCCCGCCGCCGGTCGTGGTCGCGGAAGCGCAGCGCGAGGCTCAGGTGCGGCACCCAGTTCCCCGGGGCGTGCCAGGGCCGCTGCCCGTCCGCGCCGTCCAGTGCCGCCCAGACGGCCCCGTGCAGGGCGGTCAGCTCCGCCGTGGGCCGGACCAACCAGACCAGCGGCGCGCTGCCGTCGAGCACCGTCACCCGTTCCAGCCGGACCGGCAGGGGCAGCGCGGCATCGACGAGACCGGCGAGCCGGTCGACCGCGCCGGGCGGGAACGCCTCGACGGCGGCCAGCGTCAGGTGCGGCCGGTTCGTCGGGTGGCCGTGCCGGGCCAGGCTGGGCAGCCCCGCCCCGGCCAGCCTGTCCCACGCGGCGCGGACCGTCTCCTCCAGCACCGGGCAGCAGAGCAGTTCCACCGTACGCACGCCCGTCAGGCTAGCCCGCGGGCGGGCGCGGCTGTGCCGGTCGGCACGGTGGGGCCGGTCGGCGCGACGGCCCGACGGGGATGATGGAAAACTTTGCCCCATGAGTTCCGCACCTACACCGACCGACCTCTCCGCGCCCGACGACTCCGACGGCGTACCCGCCTTCGTCGATCTCGGGCTGCGCGCCGAGCTGTTGGGCGCGCTCGCCGCGCTCGGCTACGAGGAGCCCACCCCCATCCAGCGCGAGGCGATCCCGCTGCTGCTGGCGGGACGGGACCTGCTCGGGCAGGCGGCGACCGGTACGGGCAAGACCGCCGCGTTCGCCCTGCCCCTGTTGCAGCGGATGCCGGACGACCGCTCCGGCGGTGACCCGGTGTCGCTGGTGCTGGTGCCCACCCGGGAACTGGCCGTGCAGGTCTCCGAGGCGTTCCACCGGTACGGCAAGGACCTCGGGGCCCGGGTGCTGCCGATCTACGGCGGCCAGCCGATCGGCCGTCAACTGCGCGCCCTGGACCTGGGCGTGGACGTGGTGGTGGCGACCCCCGGCCGGGCGCTGGACCACATCGCCCGGGGCACCCTGCGGCTGGGCGCGCTGGCCACGGTGGTGTTGGACGAGGCCGACGAGATGCTCGACATGGGCTTCGCCGAGGACATCGAGGCGATCCTGGAGCACGCGCCCGCGCAGCGCCAGACGGTGCTCTTCTCGGCCACCATGCCGGCCCGGATCGACGGCCTGGCCCGCAAGCACCTGACCGACCCGGAGCGGATCCAGATCGGGCGGGAGCAGCCGGTCGCCGGGGAGGCACCCCGGGTCCGGCAGAGCGCGTACATCGTCACCCGGGCGCACAAGCCCGCGGTGCTGGGCCGGGTGCTGGACGTGGAGTCGCCGACGGCGGCGATCGTGTTCTGCCGCAGCCGGGAGGAGGTGGACCGGCTCACCGAGACGATGAACGGGCGCGGCTACCGGGCCGAGGCGTTGCACGGCGGGATGAGCCAGGAGCAGCGGGACCGGGTGATGGGGCGGCTGCGCGCCGGCACCGCCGACCTGCTGGTGGCCACCGACGTGGCGGCCCGTGGGCTGGACGTCGAGCAGCTCACCCACGTGGTCAACTACGACGTGCCGTCGGCCCCGGAGTCGTACGTGCACCGGATCGGCCGGGTGGGCCGGGCCGGTCGGGAGGGGGTGGCGATCACCCTCGCCGAGCCCCGGGAACACCGGATGCTCAAGACCATCGAGCGGGTCACCGGCCAGCGGATCACCATCGACAAGATCCCGACGGTGGCCGACCTGCGGACCCGCCGGCTGGCGTTGACCCAGGCGGCGCTGCGGGAGAGCCTGCTGGAGGACGACCTGGACCCGTTCCGGGTGATCGTCGAGTCGCTGTCGGACGAGTTCGACCTGATGGAGGTGGCGCTGGCAGCCGTCAAGCTGGCCCACGAGGCGGCCCTGCCCGGCTCCGACGACGACGACGAGGAGATCCCGCAGGTGGCGGTCCGTCCGCCCCGGGAGTCCCGGCCCGGGTTCGACAGCCGGGGCGGGGACCGGCGCGGTGGCGGCCGGCCCCGCACGGGCGGCACCGCGCAGGTCTTCATCGGCCTGGGCCGCCGCGCCGGGGTCCGCCCGCAGGACCTGGTCGGTGCGATCACCGGCGAGACCCGGGTGAGTGGCCGCGACATCGGCTCGATCGAGATCGCCGACCGGTTCTCCCTGGTGGAGGTGCCGCAGGGCGTCGCCGACGAGGTGATCGCGGGGCTGCGCAACAGCACCATCAAGGGCCGTAAGGCGACCGTACGGCGCGACCGTGGCGGCGAGGGGCACTGACCCGACACGCGACACCGGCCCGCACCCCAGGACGGGGGCGCGGGCCGGTCGCGTTCGTCAGAGCGGGTACGGCCCGAAGCGGCCCCAGGCGACGATCGCCGCCAGGATCAGCAGCACCACGGTCATCGCGGTGCCGGGGTGCTCCTTGGCGCGGGCGTGCACCACGATCGCGCCGATCATCACGATCACCAGCCCGACGGCGGCCAGCGGGGTGAGCACGGTGGCGATGCCGGTGAGGCCGGGCAGGACCAGTCCCAGCGCGGCCAGCACCTCGACCGCGCCGAGCGCCTTGACCTGGGTGGGCGGGACGTTCTCCACCCAACCCATCCGGTCGCGCAACTTCTCCTTGGGCTGGGTCAGCTTGGTCAGCCCCGCGCCGGCGAAGAGCGCGGCGAGCAGGATCTGCAGGATCCACAGGAACAGGTTCATCGGCGGTCGCCTCCGGGGGTGCCACCGTGGTGGCGGATGCGGTAACGGGGATGGTCAGGCTACGGCCCTGACGGCCCCCGACGCCCGGTGGGACGCCGAGGGCCGTGGACGCGGTCGGGCGAGGCCGGTCAGGCGGCCCCGACCGGCCGGCCGCCGAGCGTCTCCGCGTCGATCTCGGCCGGGCGCAACGCCAGGGCGAGCACGTCGGCCACGTCGGCCAGGGTGTGCACGGTCAACGCCTCGCGTACCTCGGTGGGCAGGTCGTCGAGGTCCGGCTCGTTGCGGGCCGGGATGATCACCTCGGTCAGGCCGGCCCGGTGCGCGGCGAGCAGCTTCTGCTTCACCCCGCCGATGGGCAGCACCCGCCCGGACAGCGTCACCTCACCGGTCATCCCGAACTCGGGCCGTACCGGCCGACCGGTCACCAGCGACGCCAGTGCGGTGACCATGGTGATGCCGGCGCTCGGGCCGTCCTTGGGCACCGCGCCCGCCGGCACGTGCAGGTGGATCCGGCGTCCGGCCAGGACGTTCGGGTCGAGGCCGTAGCGCCGCCCGTTGGCGCGCAGGTAGGACAGCGCGATGTGGGCGGACTCCTTCATCACGTCGCCGAGTTGCCCGGTGAGGGTCAACCCGGGCTCACCGTCCATGCTCGTGGCCTCGATGAAGAGCACGTCACCGCCGGCGCCGGTGACGGCCAGGCCGGTGGCCACGCCGGGCACCGCCGTGCGCTCCGCCGACTCCGGGGTGAACTTCGGCCGGCCCAGGTAGCCGGCCAGGGTGCCGGTGTCCACCCGGACCGGGGCCGGGTCGGTCGTCAGGGTCACGGCGACCTTGCGCAGGATCTTCGCCAGGGCCCGTTCGAGCTGCCGGACGCCGGCCTCCCGGGTGTACTCGCCGGCGATCAGCGCCAGCACCTCGTCGGTGACGGTCACCTCGTCGGCGGTCAGGCCGGCCCGCTGGAGCTGCCGGGGCAGCAGGTGGTCGCGGGCGATGGCGACCTTCTCGTCCTCGGTGTAGCCGTCCAGGGTGACCAGTTCCATCCGGTCCAGCAGCGGGCCGGGGATGCTCTCCACCACGTTGGCGGTGGCCAGGAAGAGCACGTCGGACAGGTCGAGGTCGACTTCGAGGTAGTGGTCGCGGAAGGTGTGGTTCTGGGCCGGGTCGAGCACCTCCAGCAGGGCGGCGGCCGGGTCCCCGGCGTACCCCGCGGCGAGCTTGTCGACCTCGTCGAGGAGCACCACCGGGTTCATCGAGCCGGCCTCGCGCAGCGCGCGGACGATCCGGCCGGGCAGCGCGCCGACGTAGGTGCGCCGGTGCCCACGGATCTCGGCCTCGTCGCGGACGCCGCCGAGGGAGACCCGGACGAAGTTGCGGCCCAGCGCGCGGGCCACCGACTCGCCGAGGCTGGTCTTGCCGACTCCGGGCGGGCCGGCGAGGGCGAGCACCGCGCCGGAGCCGCGCCCGCCGACCACCCCGAGGTTGCGTTCGGCACGCCGGTTCCGCACCGCCAGGTATTCCAGGATGCGGTCCTTGACGTCGGCCAGGCCGGCGTGGTCGGCGTCGAGCACCGCCCGCGCCGCCGCCAGGTCGGTGTCGTCCTCGGTACGGGTGCTCCACGGCATCTCCAGCACCGTGTCCAGCCAGGTGCGGATCCACCCCGCCTCCGGGGAGGCGTCGCTGGCCCGTTCCAGCTTGCCGACCTCACGCAGTGCCGCCTCACGGACCTTGTCCGGCAGGTCGGCGGTCTCCACCCGGGAGCGGTAGTCGGCGGAGCCGTCCGGCTCGTCCTCGCCCAGTTCCTTGCGGATCGCGGCGAGCTGCTGGCGGAGCAGGAACTCCCGCTGGGACTTCTCCAGCCCCTCCCGGACGTCACTGGTGATCTGTTCGGTGACCTCCTGCTCGGCCAGGTGGTCCCTCACCCAGCCGACGAGCAGCTCCAGCCGGGCGGTGACGTCCTGAGCGGCGAGCAGTTCGGTCTTCTGCGCCAGGCTGAGCCACGGCGCGTAGCCGGCCGCGTCGGCCAGCTCGGACAGGTCGGTCATCCGTTCCATCGCGTCGATGACCTGCCAGGCGCCCCGCTGCTGGAGGACCGAGGTCATCAGGGCGCGGTACTCGCGGGCCAGGTCGCGGGCGCGGCCGGCGGGAGCGGGTTCGTCGAGTCGGGTGGCCTCCACCCAGAGGGCGGCGCCGGGTCCGGGGACGCCGGAGCCGATCCGGGCACGGGCCAGGCCACGCACCACGGCGGCGGGTTCGCCGTCGGGGAGGCGGCCCACCTTCTCGATGGTGGCGATCGTGCCGACGGGGCCGTACTCGCCGTCGATGCGGGGTACGGCGAGCAGGGTGTTGTCGCCGCCGGCCCGGGCGGCGTCGACGGCGGCCTGGGTGGTCGGGTCGAGGGTCACCGGGATGACCATGCCGGGGAGCAGGACGACGTCGGTCAGGGGAAGTACCGCGAGGGTTGCCATCGGACACCTGCCATCACTTGAGGTTGAGCGTGTCTCACTCAAGTCACAAACCGTGCCCCATGTTCCGGGATGTGACCCAGGACACATCCCGCCCGCGCCTCCACCCTCCGCCAGCATTGGTCGGACCCGGATTTCCCAGGATTGACCCGACCCGCCAAATGAAAGAGAGGCGTATTGTTGCGGATTTGCCGTCAGATACGTCAAACTCTTAGCACACCCCGCTCAACACAGGGAGTAATGGCGATGGCAAGGAAAGTAATCACCGTTCTGACCGACGACCTCGACGGCGGAAAGGCCGATCGGACCGTCGAGTTCAGCCTGGACGGGGCGGCGTACACCATCGATCTCTCCGACGAGAACGCGGGGGTGCTGCGCAAGACGCTCGACGCGTACATCACCGCTGGCCGCCGAATGGGGCGGGGCGCGGTCGAGACCGGTCGGCCGGCTCGCCGCCCCGCTCGCGCCGGGGTCTCGGGAATGGACCGCGAGCAGAACCGCGCCATCCGGGAATGGGCGACCAAGAACGGCCACGAGATTTCCGAGCGTGGCCGCATCCCGGTCTCGGTCGTGGAGGCGTGGAAGAGCCGCTGAGGGGCGGTCAGGTCACGAACGGACGCGCCGGGGTCACGCTGAGATAACAGCGGCGACCCCGGCGCTTTTCGCCGTGTCCACAATTTCCACCCGCTGCGCCGTCACCGAAAACCCTTGCCGGCCCGCCCGGCCCTGACCGCCCGGAACGCCCCCCACCGCGGGCCGTTCGGGACACACCGCACCGCGGGACGCCCGGAACGCCCGGAACGCACCGCTGGCCGTCCGCAACGCACCGTCCCGCTGGCCGTGGAATGCGTCGCTTCGCTGGCCGCCCGGAACGCGGGGCCTCCGGAACAGGATCGCCACCCGCCGGCCGCACCGGGCCGCAGCGTCGGCCTCCGGAAGAAGTGGACCCACCCGAACGGCCACGGGCCGCCCCGGGGAGTTCCCGGGGCGGCCCGTGGCCGTTGTCGCCTGTCCGGTCAGTTGACCCGGATGCGCACCACGTCGAAGGCGGGGGTCTGGTTGGCCCGCTCCATCATCGGCACCCGGTGCGAACCGTCACCGGCCCAGACCGCGCACTGCGCCGTACCCGACTGCGGCAGGCCCGGGATCTGGATGGTCACGTCGTCGGACTGGTTGCCGCCCTTGCCGTCCTCGGTGGCCACGAAGAACGCCGGGACGTCCTGCGGGTTCGACGGGGCCTGGTTGGTGTTCTGCAGCATCCGGCAGGCGGTGTGGAAGTGACCACGGGTGAGGCCCTGACCGTTGAGCACCGAGCTCTCCAGGTAGTAGCCGCCCTGCCCGGCCGCCAGGAACCGGTCACGGACCAGGTTGCGGGTGGAGACCTTCAGGCTGAACGCCTGGTTGCGCTGCACCTGGTTGGGGAACTGCGTGATCAGCAGCGACGGGTTGTTGGCCGCCGCGCCGACCTCGCCGAACGCGGTGCTGACGCAGCGGTTGCCGTTCTGGAAGCCGTCGTGCGGCTGCAACCGGCTGTTGGCGCAGTCCTTGGCGAGCACGCCCAGGGCGTTGCCGTTGTTGCCGTTCTGGCCGCCGTTGTTGTTGCCACCGTTGTTGCCGTTGTTGCCGCCGTTGTTGTTCTGGCCGCCGTTGTTGCCGTTCTGGCCGCCGTTGTTGTTGCCACCGTTCTGGCCACCGTTGTTGGCGGCGGCGGCGACCTGGCAGCCGGCGAGCTGCTCCAGGCCCTGCGGGCGCTGGGCGAACCGGCCGATCGCGGTGGCGATCCGGTTGAGAGCGGACCGCCGCTTGTCGGCCAGCGGGCCGAGGATCGCGTTGTCGATGAACGCCTTGCCGTTGCGCCCCTCGGCCGCCAACCGCTTGTTGGCGTCGTCGATCTGGGTCTTCAGCAGGGCGAGTTCCTTGTCCACCTCGGCCTTGGCCTGGGCCGGGATCTGCGGCAACCGGGGGGTGACCTCCGGGCAGGCCACCGTCGAGGCCAGCGTGGTCACCGGCGCGTTGCCGGCCTTCACGGCCTGGCACTCGGCGACGGACATCTGACCGTCACCCCAGTGGTTGCGGACCCACCGGCCGTTCTGCCAGGTCTGGGTGGTGCTGCCCCGCCCGCTCGGCGAGGTGGCGCCGGGGCTCGGTGCGACACAGGCCGACGAGACGTTGCGGGCCTGCTGCTGCCGCGGCTTGTCCCCGGCCGATGAGATCTGGGTGACGGCGGCAATACCGCCGAAGACGACGAGCGCACCGACCGCCGCCAGCAGCCGCTTGCTCCGCGCGTTACCGGACGACCGGCGTGCCCCTGTGGACCTGCGCATCGAATTGCTCTCCTTCTCGATCCGGTACCTGACTCGTGTCCCCGACGAGGAGACGACCTTCGGGTCGGTCTCCCCCACCGGGGTCACTGCGACGTTCCGGTCGCACGTCGATGGCCGACGATGCCTTTCCGCACCGTCCGCCGCGTCGGGTGGCGCGGCTGGGAAGATCCTGTCCATTCCCGCTTAGGTACGGGCCGGCCCGGACGAAGGTTCAAAGCGGATCGAGGAATCCGGGACCATTTTTCGGCCGGCCCGGATTGTCACCACACGTCGCCGAAAAATGACGCCGGGTCGTTCCCGGGTGGGTCACTCCCCGCAGAGGTGACCGAAGGCGAACGGGGTGGCCAACTCGTCGCGCCGGTCCCGCAGCACGCAGATCTGCCGGCGCAGCTCGTCCCGGTCGAGCAGGGCCGATTCGTCGGCCACAGCCACCGCCGGCCGGTCAGCCGCCGCCAACCGGTCGCCCACCGCCACCGCCGCGAGGTCCTCGGCCAGCCGGGCGGAGTCCACCCCGCAGTGCCACCGCGCCTCGGACACCGTGACCCGCTCCACCAGGCAGCGGCCGGGCCGCACCTCGACCCAGCTCCACCCCTCGGCCGTCCCGTCGCGCCACCGCACGTGCAGCCCGCGCACGATCGGATCACTGAGCCGCCGCGACACGTACGCCTCGACGGCCGCCGCCCGGGACAGCGCGCCGAGGTCGTTCACCGCTCCGGTGCGCCCGTCAGGCAACCGGCCGACGATGTCCCGGTAACCGACCGGGATGTCGTCCGGGTCGTCGCCACCGGCACCAGCACCGGCGGCGTAGGCGCGGGCGTCGATGACGTACGTGATGATCCGTCGGCCGTGGTCGGCGGCCCGCAGCGTCGGCGAGCCGATCCGCAGCACCGGCAGGCCCACGGCGGCGCAGACCGCCGCGACCATCCGCTCGGTCCGCTGCCCCGCCGACCCGGCCGGCGCGGTCGGGCCGACGGTCAGGGCGAACAGCGGCACGCCGGTGTCGGCCGCGCAGACGACGTGGTCGAACTCCGCGCGCAACGCCGAACTCCACTGGTGCCCGGTGACGCCGGCCGGCCGCCGCGACACCAGGTCGCCGAGCCGACGGGCGGGGTACACCGCCTGGCCGGCCCGGACGAACAGCGGCGCGGCCCCGGCCGGAACCGGCCGCAGCCGGGCCCCGTCGTCGGTGGCGGTACGCGTCATCGTCGGGTCGGTCCGTCCGTGGCAGGAGAGGTGACCGGCCGAGTCTAGGACGTCGACCCCCGTGCCCGCCTCGTCGGTGCGGCCGGTGGACCCGGCACCGAGCGGTCGATACGGGCGGCGGGCCGGCGCTGGGCCGTCGAAGCGGACGATGAGCCCGGCAGCCGGGCCGTCGATGCGGGCGGCGGGTCCCGCACCAGGCGGTTGGTGTGCCCCGACCGGGATCTCTACGCTCACGGGGTGCTGCACGACGGACCGGCCCCGGAACTGTTGACCAAGCGGAGTCTCGTCACGGTCTCCCACGCCATCGAGCGGTCGGCGCTGGCCACCGCCGAGGACGGCCCGCTGGTGGTGATCGCCCTGTTCCAGCGGATGCCGTACTTCCAGCGGGAACGGGCCCGCTACACACGCATCGCCGCGGGTGCGGCGGTCACCGTGGTCGGACTGGTCGGGCAGGCACTGCCGGAGCTGCCCGACGGGGCGTACCCGGTGGCGCTGGAGGAGACCGAGGAGCTGGCCCGGGAGTGGAGCGTGGTGGCCCTGACCCCCCGCTTCGGGGCCAGCCTGGTGGCCCGGGACCGGCGGGAGGTGGTGGCCGCCGACACGCTGGAGGAGGGCCGGCTCTTCGCCGGCCGCTGGGGGTTCCGCCGGGACGAGGCGCTGCACGAGGTGATCCGGCTGCGGGCGCACCTCGGCGACCGGCTCCCCCCGGCCGCGCTGACCGCTATCGATCAGGTGCTGCGCCGGGTCCGGGACCTGCCGGCGACCCCCGGTGAGAGCCGGGCGGAGGCGGCGTTGCGGCTGATGGCCGAGCGCGTCGACCGGGCCCCCCGTGGCGGGCCGGGACGGTCCGCCGAACCGGTCGCGGGACCGCCGGGCCTGGTGGACGAGCCGGCCCTGCGCCGCTGGACCGGAATGGACGGGGTGACCGCCGCCGGCACCCTGCCGGTGGCCCTGATCGGGGTCCGGATCGGTGACCCGACCCGCTCCGCCGAACGCTTCGGACGCCGCAGCACCGCCCGCGAGGCGCAGGCGGTGATCGCCGCGCTGACCGCCCCACTGCGCCCGCTCGACCGGGCGATCCGCCTCGCCCCCGACGAGTACCTGCTGGTCCTGCCCGCGTTGAGCCGGGAGGAGGCGCTGGCGGTGGCCGGTCAGGTGCACACCTCGGTCGCCGGGCTGGCCCGGTCGTACCCGTTCGTGTCCTTCGCGGTGCACACGGCGGTCACCGTGACCGACCGGCGGCCGATGCCGGTGGCCGAGGTCCGGCACGCCGTCGAGTGGGCGGCCCGGGAGGGCGTACCGATCGCCACGGTGTCCCGGGAGACCGTCGCGAGCGCCGCCCACTGAGCACGGGAGGGGACACGATGCGGGTCGTCTCGCTGGTGCCGTCGCTGACCGAGGCGGTGGCGGTGACAGTGCCGGAGCTGCTGGTAGGGGCGACCGACTGGTGTGTGCACCCGGCGGGTCTGGACGTGGCCCGGGTCGGCGGCAGCAAGTACCCCGACCTGGATCGGGTCCGGGCGCTGCGGCCGGACCTGGTGCTGCTCAACGTGGAGGAGAACCGGCGGGCCGACGCCGACGCGCTCAGCGCGGCCGGGGTGCCGGTGCTGGTCACCTACCCGCGTACCGTGCCGCAGGCCCTGGACGAGTTGGCCGGGCTGCTCGCCGCGCTGGGGGTGACCGGGGAGCCGGGCTGGCTGACCGACGCCCGCCGGGCCTGGGCCGCACCCGCCGTCGGGGCAGGGGTACGCCGGGCCGTGGTGCCGGTGTGGCGACGGCCGTGGGTGGTGCTCGGCGGGGACACCTTCGCCGGGGACGTACTGCGCCGGCTCGGCGTGGTCAACCTCTACGACGACGACCCCGAGCGCTATCCGCGCCCCGACCTCGACGCGTTGCAGGCCCGCCGGCCCGACCTGGTGGTCCTGCCCGACGAGCCCTACGCGTTCACCGCCGACGACGGGCCGGACGCCTTCCCCGGCACCGACTGCGCGCTGGTGTCCGGCCGGCACCTCACCTGGTACGGCCCGTCGCTGGCCGAGGCGCCCGCGCTGCTCACCGCCCAACTCGCCACCCCGGTCTGACCATCCGTCCCGGGCGGGTGCTCGGGGTGACGGTCAGGCCACCGGGGTGATCCCCCGCTCCACCAGGCCGGCGTCGTCGACGTCGTACCCGATGGTGCTGGTGACCTGGACCACGCCGCTGACCTGGCCGGCGAGTTTCTCCGCCAGCTCGGCGGCGGTCCGCCGGTCCAGCCGGCCGTCCAACCGCACCGCGCCGTCGCGGACCTGCACGGTGACCAGCCCGTCCCGCACGGCCAGCACCCGCCGCAGCACCTCCTGCACCACGTCCTCGCGGATCTCGGCGTCGGTGCGCAGGTGCACCCGCAGCAGGTCGCCGCGGGTGACGATGCCGACCAGCCGGCCCAGGTCGTCGAGGACCGGCAGTCGCTTGACCGCCTCCCGGTCCATCAGCCGGGCCGCCGCCGGCAGCGACGCCCCGGGGTGGGTGGTGACGGCCGGCGCGGTCATCAGCTCCTTCGCCAGCAGCGCCTCGGCCTTCTCCCGGGACACCCGACGACGTCGCCCGGCGAAGACCCGCCGCTCCTCCTGCACCCCGGAGTGCTCCACCTTGTGCAGCAGGTCCGCCTCGGACACCACCCCCAGGACCCGCCGGAAGCCGTCCACCACCGGCACCGCGCTGATGCCGCGCCGGATCAGCACGTCGACGATCGCCCGGTAGGGGGTCTCCTCCCCCACCGTGGCGACCTCCCGGGTCATCACGTCGTCCACCTGCCATGTCCTCATCACGACCTCCTCGGGCTCTCCCGGCCGACGTTAGGGCCGGCCCGACCGGTCGGGGCAGAGGCCGCCGGACCGGTGCCGCGGAGGCCGAAGGTCCCGTCGGGAGGGCCGTGGCAGGGGACTTAGGTCCCGCCCCGGCACGTACCGGTCGGCCCTGCCGGGACGGCCGCGAACGGCGTGGAATGTAACTGCCACCGGGAAGTGCGGTGCCAGGCAGAGAAGGGACGTGGGAACCATGACCGCGACGATCGAGCGGAACACCACCGCAAGGACCGCACCGGTGGCCGGAACCGAGACCACCCGGCAGCGCGCCGCCCGCTACGTCTGGGCCGGGACCCGGATCGCGCTCGGCTGGATCTTCCTCTGGGCCTTCCTGGACAAGCTGTTCGGCCTCGGCCACGAGACCGCGACGAAGAACGCCTGGATCAACGGCGGCAGCCCGACCAAGGGTTTCCTGGCCTTCGGTGCGAAGGGTCCGTTCCAGGGGCTCTACCAGGACATCGCCGGTGCGGCCTGGGCCGACTGGCTGTTCATGATCGGCCTGGCCGGCATCGGGGTGGCCCTGCTGCTGGGCATCGGGATGCGGGTCGCCGCGGTCGCCGGTGGCCTGCTCATGGTGCTGATGTGGACCGCCGTCCTGCCCCCCGAGAACAACCCCTTCATGGACGACCACCTGATCTACGCCGCGGTGCTGGCCGGTCTCGCCCTGGTCGGCGCGGGGAACACCCTCGGCTTCGGCCGGGTCTGGGCCACCCTCCCGCTGGTACGCCGGTTCGGCTGGCTCCGGTAACCGACCGCGAGCGCCGACCGGCCGGCAGGGGCGCCACCTCGACGGTGGCGCCCCTGCCGCGCGTCCACCCCTGCCCGTGGGGTCCGGCGTCGGGCCCTACGGGAATAGGTCCGTCACGATCGGGCAGGATCGACACCGACCGGACGATCGTGCGACGACGAGGAGATCAGCAATGAACACGCCCCAGGCAGGTAAGCCGGAGATCGGCCCGATCGAGGGCGCACCCCCGGCCGACCTCGTCATCGAGGACATCACCGTCGGCGACGGCCCCGAGGCCCAGCCGGGCCAGCTGGCCAACGTGCACTACGTCGGGGTGTCCCACTCCACCGGGCGCGAGTTCGACGCCTCCTGGAACCGGGGTGAGGCGTTCGAGTTCCCGCTCGGCGGCGGCCAGGTCATCGCCGGCTGGGACCAGGGCGTGGTGGGCATGAAGGTCGGCGGTCGTCGCCGGCTCACCATCCCGCCGCACCTGGGCTACGGCAGCCGGGGCGCGGGCGGCGTCATCAAGCCGAACGAGACCCTGGTCTTCGTCGTCGACCTGCTCGGCGTCCGCTGACCACCGGCGGGGTCGCCGGCACCGGCCGGCGGCCCCGCCGGCACGCCGGCGGGCGGGCGCGTGGCCGGTCAGGCGCAGGCGGCCAGGGGGCGGTGCGTGACCCCGACCGGGGCGTCGCCGTGCCGGACCGCGATGATCCGGTGCAGGCCGGTGGCACGCAGCACCCGGGCGACCACCGGATCGGGGTCGACCACGACCAGCTCGCCGCCCCGGGCCCGGACCCGCAGGTGCGCGGCGACCAACGCCCGCACCCCGGCGGCGGAGAGCACCCGGACACCGGACAGGTCGAGCCGCAGCAGCGGACGGACCGGTGCGGCCCAGAGGGCGACCCGGAACTCGCCGACGGTGGCGATGTCGATCTCACCCACCACGCTCACCTCGACCACGTCGTCGGCCACCCGGAGCCGCACGTGGAACCGGTCCTCTCCCTGCGTCATGCCCCGAATCTAGCCCCCACCTCCGACGTTTCCGCCCTGCCAGAGGCGGGTTTCCGGGTAGTCCCAGGGTCGCCCCGGAGCTGACCCTGACTCCTTCTCAGGGTGGACCCACGCGGTGTGCCGTGGTCGGCCCGTCACGACGGGCCGACCACGGCGCACCACACCTACCCGGGCCTGGTCAGCCGCCGCTGGCCGACGGCGCGGGAGCCGGCGACGAGCCACCGGCGACCACCCCCGGATGCGGCGGGCTGGTGGCGGGCGCCGGCTTCAACCCCGGCGGTACGGGCAGCGCGCTGCCCCTGGCGAACTCGGCCCAGCCCGTGTTCCAGGCCGTCCAGCCGTTGCCCGGCCGCAGCGGCACCTCGGTGCCCTTCACGGTGACCAGGTCGCCGACCTGGGTGACGCCCATCAGCCAGTCGGCGGCGGTGGACGACACGTTGGCGCAGCCGTGCGAGACGTTGGTGTAGCCCTGGTCCCCCTCCGACCACGGCGCGGCGTGGATGAACTCGCCGCCCCAGGTGAGGCGCTGGGCGTCCTCGACGTCGACCACATAGCCGCCGTCGGGCTCGCCCCGGGTGTCGAAGCGGGTCTGCTGGTGCTTCTCCATGATCACCATCTTGCCGCTGGAACTCGGGGTGCTCGGCTTGCCGAGACTGACCGGGATCCTGCGGACCAGCTTGCCGTCCTGGAAGACCGACATCTGCTTGGTGGCGTTGTCGATGTCCAGGGCGACCTGCCGGCCGATCTTCGAGGTGGACCGCCGGTCGGCGTCACCGACGTACTCCTTGCCGATCGGCAGCCCCTCCAGCGCGGACCGGACACTGATCGTCGTCCCGCTGCGCCAGAAGTCGGGCGCGCGGTAGTAGACCTGACTGCCGTCCTCCAGCCACGACCAGGTGCCCGGCTGCGGCGGATCGGTCTTCACGAACAACCGTCGCTGCACGGCCGCTCTGGCCGCTGCGGGAACTGCCGGTTCGAACGCCACCGTCACCGGCATCGCGGTGCCGTACGTCTGGTTGCCGGCGAAGTAGAGCACGCTGGTCAACGCCTGCCGGGTGGTGTTCGCCACCGTGGTGAACGTGGTGCGCCCGACGGTCGTGCGGCCCGCGTCACCGGTCGCGGTCACCTCCGCGGTGTAGGTCCGGCCACCACTCAACGGGGCCGCCGGCACCCAGCTCGACCCGTCCTCCCGCGGCTCCCCGGCGACGGACTTCCCCTTGTCGTCGGTGAGCTTCACACTGGTCACCCGCCCGTTGTTCACGGTGGTGCCGACCTCCGCGCTGACCGGTACGTCCTTCGCCCGATCGGCCGGCGTCACCGACACCGTGGGGGCCGCCGGCCCACCGGGCGCCGCCCCGGCCGCCGGCTTCCGCTCGGCGGTACACCCGCCGAGGACCAGCGGTGTGGCTGCGATGGTCACCGCCAGAAGCGTCAATCGCCGCCTCACGTCCATATTCCCGTCCCCCCGTTCCCCGTCCCCTTGGCCACATTCTGTACGGCGTTTCTCGGGCCGGGTCACGCTTTCGGGGAACCGGGCGGGCAACGGCCGGCCTTATCGACCCCATCGATGCCGGACGGGCCGCACGGGCACCGGATGTCCGGGATCGACCGCGTCGGGGCGGCACTGACAGTCAGTCCCAGTCCTGGTCACCGTGGTTGCGGTTCCACCGCCCACCGACCGGCGGGGTGTCCAGTCGGATGGCTGCCACCGCGTTACCGGCCAGGTCGTTGTCCTCCACCCGGCAGGAGACACAACTGCCCCGGGAGGTGATCCAGAGCCCGTGGGTCTGGGTGCGTTCGGGATGGTTGTCCCAGATCCGGTTGCCGCGCACCGTCGCCGAGTCGAACGCGGCGTCGATCGCGATGCCGGCCCGGGTCGGCGGCGCGTCAGGCAACTCGTACGGGGTGCCCGGCAGCGGGGTGTCCCCGCTCCACGCGGAGTGGGCGTCCGGGCGGACCGGGGCGAGGTGCAGTTCGGTGGCGGTGTTGGCGGCCACCACCGCCACCCGGGAGCCGACCCGCAGCACCTTGCCCCGGTGACTGTCCTGCGCCCAGTTCGCCGAGCGGTCGACCACGGACCGGGCGCTGTAGCGGACCGACTCGCCGCCGCCGCAGGACGCCTCGGCACACTGCCGGCCGTTGTTGCGGATCCGGTTGTCGAGCAGCATCGCGTCGGTCATCGGCCGGTCCACCCGGATCGCGTCCAGGCCGTTGCCCCAGAACTCGTTGCTCTCCACCACCACGTCCTGCGCCGGGTGCGGATAGCCGCGACCCAGGTCGTGCTGGTGGTAGCCGTAACCGCCGTTGCTGCTGATCCGGTTGCCCCGCACCGTGTACGGGCCCGGGGTGTTACCCATGCTGATCCCGTCGCCCACGTTGCCGTCGATGACGCAGTCGGTGAGCAGCCCACCCCGGCCGGCGACGCCCGAGGTGCCGTTGCCCGACACGTCGTAGCCGGCCTCCAGGTTGCCGGTCATCGTGCAGCCGGTGACGATCAGCCCGTCGGCGCCCCAGTCCGAGATGCCGAACCGGTTGCCCTGACTGTGGCAGCCGATGATCCGGTAGCCGCGCGGCGGCGTCCAGTGGTCCTTCTGGAGTTCCAGGAAGATGCCGTTGGTGCCGTTGGCCAGGGCGGTGCAGTTGGCGATGGTGAGCCGTTCCATGTCGCCCCAGCCGCCGATGCCGATGCCGATGCCCGCGCCGCCCATCTGCTCGCCGTTGTCCAGCCGGCCGCAGCCGACCACCACCACCCCGTCGACCAGGGTGTCCTGGAGGAAGTCGCAGCCCAGGCCGCTGGCCGCCGTGTGGTGGATGTAGAGGTTGCGGAACACCCCGCGCACGACGTACTGCAACCCGAGGCCCTTGGCCAGGTAGTTGTACTCGGCCAGGGCCACCCCGGAGCCGTCGATCTCGAAGTCGGCGAAGGTGCAGTCGGCGATGTGCCGGTCCCGGTCCGCGCCGTGCTGCAGCACCGTCCAGAACGCCAACGGCGTCGGGTCGCTGCGGTTGCCCTCGTTGCTGAGCAGGAACCGGGTGGCGGCCGGGCCGGCGCCGATCAGCGAAACCCCGCTGCGCCACACCGTGCCGGCGTCCCGGATGGAGTAGATGCCCGGCGGGCACCAGATCACCCGGGCCCGCCCGTCGGCCGCGTAGCCGTCGCCGAGCCGGTCCACCAGGGCGGCGAGCGCCGGCTGGTCGTTGGTCACCCCGTCGCCGGTCAACCCGTGGTCGTGGGCGTTGCACCACAGCGGCGCCCCGGCGACGGGGGGACGGCGGTCCCGCACGGCGACGGGCAGACCCTGGTACGGCACGGTGGCTCCTCTCGGCGGTGCGTCCACGACCGACGCGGCGGGTTCACGGCCGACGGCGGTTTCCCGGCCCACCGACCGGAAAACCCGCCCGCCCACCGCCGGCCCGTCCGGAACCGGACGAACACCGGACAGCGCGACGGAGCCGGTCACCCCGCCCAGGGTGACCGGCTCCGGGCGTACCGCTCAGACGTTCGCCACCAGCAACGCCGGCTGTTCGACGCAGTCGGCAACGTGCCGCAGGAAGCCACCGGCCACGCCGCCGTCGCAGACCCGGTGGTCGAAGGTGAGGCTGAGCTGGGTCACCTTGCGGACGGCCAGCTGCCCGTCGACCACCCACGGCTTGTCCACGATCCGCCCCACCCCGAGCAGCGCCGCCTCCGGGTGGTTGATGATCGGGGTGGAACCGTCCACCCCGAACACGCCGTAGTTGTTGAGGGTGAACGTGCCGCCGGTAAGCCGGGCCGGCGACAGGGTGCCGGCGCGGGCGGCGGCGGTGGTCTCGGCCAGCGCGGCGGCCAACTCCCTGGTGGTCAGCCGCTGGGCGTCGCGTAGCACCGGCACGAGTAGGCCCCGGTCGGTCTGCGCGGCGATGCCCAGGTGCACCCCGGCCGACTGGACGATGCGCTGCCCCTCGGTGTCGACGTGCGCGTTGAGCTGCGGGAATCGGCGCAGGCCGCTGAGGCAGATCCGGGCCAGCAGGGCCAGCACGCTGACCGGGGCGTCCGGGGTGGCCGCGTTGATCGCCGCCCGGGTGGCCAGCAACGCGGTGGCGTCCGCGTCCACCCAGATGGTGACCTCGGGGATCTCCCGACGGCTGCGGGAGAGCTTGTCGGCGATCACCCGGCGGATGCCGGTCAGCGGGATGACCACGTCGGACGCCTCGGCTGGGGCCGGCCCGACGTGCGCCGCCGGGGCCGGGTCCGCGACGGGCCGGCCCGGTTCGTCGGTGTGCCGCTGCGGCGCGGTGGTCAGGGCGGCCTCCACGTCGCTGCGGCGGATCACGCCGCCGAGGCCGGTGCCCCGCAGCCCGGCCAGGTCGACCCCGTGCTCGCGGGCGAGCCGGCGCACGATCGGCGAGATGACCAGGGGGGCCGTCCCGCCGGCCGGCGCGGTGCCGCCTCCGGCCGGCGGGACGACGCCGTCGGTGGACATCCCGGTGGCCGGGGTGTCCGTCCCCGCGCCGGCCGGGACCCTCGGCGCGGACGACGGGCCGACGGTGCCAACGGGGACGGGCCCGGCGGCCGGCTCCGCGACGGGCGCGGCGGCCGGCTCGGGGGCCACGGTCAGCCGGGGGCGTCGCCGCCGCCGGGTGCCGCCGTGGCCGGTGCCGTACCCGATCAGGACGTTGCCGGAGCCGGCCCGCTCCTCCTCGCGGTAGGTGGCGTGCCCGGCGGGTTCGTCGCCGCCGTCGGCCGGCGCGACGGTGATCAGCGGCTGGCCGACCGGGCGCGTCTCACCGGCCGCGCCGTGCAGGGCGACCACCCGCCCGGCGTACGGGCAGGGCACGTCGACCACGGCCTTGGCGGTCTCCACCTCCACCACGCTCTGGTCCACGGTGACCACGTCACCGACGGCGACCTTCCACTCGACGATCTCGGCCTCGCTCAGCCCCTCGCCGAGGTCGGGCAGGAGGAAGACCCGGGTGCCGGTGGCGGTGCGGGCGCTCACGCCGCGCTCCCCTGCACCAGCCAGCGCGGATCGGGCCGGTCGTCCCACTGGAGGCGGGCCACGGTGTCGAGGACCCGGTCCACCCCGGGCAGGTGGGTGTGCTCCAGCATCGGCGCCGGGTAGGGGATGTCCAGCCCGGCGACCCGCAGCACCGGGGCGTGCAGGGCGTGGAAGCAGCGCTCCTGCACCCGGGCGGCGATCTCCGCGCCGACCCCGGCGAAGCCCTGCGCCTCGGTGATCACCACGCACCTGCCGGTACGGCGCACCGAGGCGGTGACGGTGGCGTCGTCGAACGGCACGATGGTGCGTACGTCGACGACCTCCAGGTCCCAGCCGTCCTCCCTGGCGGCCTCGGCGGCCTCCAGCGCCACCGGCACCGCCGGGCCGTAAGCGACCAGGGTGGCGTCGGTGCCGGGACGGCGCACCACGGCCCGGCCGAACGGGGCGGTACGGGCCGGCAGTTCAGCCTCGCCGCTGGCGAAGTAGAGCTTCTTCGGCTCCAGGAACACCACCGGGTCCGGGTCGGCGATCGCCTCCCGCAGCAGCGAATACGCGTCCTCCACGGTCGCCGGGGTGACCACCTTCAGGCCGGGGGTGTGCGCGTAGTACGCCTCGGACGAGTCGCAGTGGTGCTCCACCCCACCGATGCCACCGGCGTACGGCACCCGGATGACCATCGGCACGCTCAACGCGCCCCGGGTGCGGTTGCGCAGCTTCGCCACGTGCGAGGCGATCTGCTCGAACGCCGGGTAGGCGAACGCGTCGAACTGCATCTCCACCACCGGCCGCAGCCCGGACATGGCCAGGCCGACGGCGAAGCCGACGATGCCGGCCTCGGCGAGCGGGGTGTCGAAGCAGCGCTTGTCACCGAACCGGGCCTGCAACCCGTCGGTGATCCGGAAGACCCCGCCGAGCTGTCCCACGTCCTCGCCGAAGACGAGCACCCGCTCGTCGTCGAGCATCGCGTCGGCCAGCGCGGCGTTGAGCGCCTTCGCCATGGTCATGGTGGCCATCAGGCGTCCCCCTCCGCATCGGCGGACAGCTCGGCCCGGACCATCTCGCGCTGCTCGACCAGTTGCGGGGTCGGTTCGGCGTAGACGTGCTCGAACAGGCTCAGCGGGTCGACGGTCGGCTGGGCGTGCATCCGGTCCCGCAGGTCGGCGGCGTACGCCTCGGCCTCGGCGGCGATCTGTGCGACCGCCGCGTCGTCCAGCTCGCCCCGGCTGCGCAGGTACGCCTCCAGCCGGGCCACCGGGTCGCGGTCCCGCCACGCCTCGACCTCGTCGGGGTCCCGGTAGCGGCTGGCGTCGTCGGCGTTGGTGTGCGCCTCCATCCGGTAGGTGTGCGCCTCCACCAGGTACGGCCCGTGCCCGGCGCGGGCGTGCGCCACCGCCCGGGTGAGCACCGCCAGGACGGCGACGGGGTCGTTGCCGTCGACCTGCTCGCTGGGCACCCCGTAGCCGACGCCCTTGTAGGCCAGGCTCGGCGCGGCGGTCTGCCGGGACAGCGGGACGCTGATCGCGTACTTGTTGTTCTGCACGAAGTAGACGACCGGGGCCTTGAACACGGCGGCGAAGTTGAGCCCCTCGTGGAAGTCGCCCTCGCTGGTCGCGCCGTCGCCGATGAAGGCCAGCGCGACGGTGTCCCGCCCCTGGTAGGACTCGCCGTAGGCCAGGCCGGCGGCGTGCACGCACTGGGTCGCCAGTGGGGTGCACTGCGGCGCGGTGTGCACCACCGTCGGGTCGTACCCGCAGTGCCAGTCGCCGCGCAGCAGGGTGAGCACCTCGACCGGGTCGATGCCCCGGGCGGTCAGCGCCATCGACTCCCGGTAGGTGGGGAACACCCAGTCGTCGTCGCGCAGCGCCAGCACCGCGCCGACCTGGCACGCCTCCTGGCCGCGCGAGGACGGGTAGACGGCGAGCCGGCCCTGCTTGGTCAGGGCGGTGGACTGTGCGTCGAAGCGCCGGCCGACGACCATCCGCCGGTACATCTCGCGCAGCGCCTCGACCGGCGGTGCCGGCAGGTCGGCGCGGGGCGGCAACGGGGTGCCGTCGGGGTCGAGCAACCGGACCGGCTCGGTCTGCGGGAGCAGACCGGCGGTGGGGTCGGGGGCGACCGGGGTGGCCGGTCGACGGGTACGCGGGGATGCCCTGCGGACCGCCTGGGGTGTGGTCGTCACGGCGGGGACCTCCTGGACGTGTGGTGGCCCTATGCTCCTGCCGTTGGATGATTGACTCAACATCCGTGATGAACGCGGGACGATTGGCCTACCGGGGAGTATCTGATGAGCCAGCAGACCAGCCCGCCGCCGGGCCCGCCGGGCGGAACGGGACGTTCGGTCACGCCGCTGGACGAGGTGGACCGACGGGTCCTCGACGAGCTGACCCGGGACGGCCGGCTGTCCATGCGTACGCTCGCCGAGCGGGTGCACGTGTCGCGCACCAACGCGTACGCCCGGGTGGAGCGGCTGCTACGCGACGGGGTGATCACCGGGTTCCGGGCCCGGGTGGCACCCGAGCCGGCTGGGTTGGGCACCTCGGCGTACATCTCGTTGACCATCCAGCAGAACACCTGGCGGGAGGTGTCGGCGGAGCTGGCCCGGGTGCGCTACATCGAGCACGTGGCGCTGCTCAGCGGGGAACACGACGTGTTGGCGCTGGTCCGCGCGCCCGACAACGCCACCCTGCGCGACGTGGTGCTCAGCCGGGTGCAGGGCATCGCCGGGGTGCTGTCCACCCGCACCTGGCTGGTCTTCGACGAGTTCGACGGGGCCGGCAGCCCCTGGGCCTGAGTGTCGGCCCGACCGGCGCGGTCGGTGTGTCGGCCAGCCCGACCGGGGCGGTCGGCGTTGCGGCGGGGCAGTCGTCCGGCCGGTCAGCGTCCGGCGTGGTCGGTCAGCGTTCCGGTGGGGCGGCCAGGCCGGCGCGGTCGGCCAGGGCCAGCAGCGGCTCCAGCGAGAAGCGGTCGCCGTCCAGGCCGGCGTGCGGGTCGCCACGCTCGGCGAACCGGGCCGGCATGGTCAGCACGTCGAAGTCCTCCGGGCGGGCGTCGTCCAGCTCCGCCCAGTCCAGTGGGGCCGACACCAGCGCCGCCGGGGTGGGCCGGATCGAGTACGCCGACGTCACCGTGTGGTCGCGGGCCATCTGGTTGTAGTCGATGAAGACCGGCCGATCGCGCTGCTCCCGCCACCAGGTGGTGGTGACCAGGTCGGGCAGCCGACGCCCCAGCTCGTGGCCCAGGGCCAACACCGCGCGCCGGCACTCCCCGAAGCTCCACCGGGGCTCGATGGACAGGTAGACGTGCAGGCCGCGCCCGCCGGTGGTCTTGGGGTAGCCGACCATGCCCAGCTCGGCGAGGAAGGCCCGGACCTCGTGCGCCACCGGCACCACCTGCTCGAAGCCGACCCCCGGCATCGGGTCCAGGTCGATCCGGAGCTGGTCGGGGCGCTCCACGTCGGACGCCGTCACCGGCCACGGATGGAACCGCAGGGTGCCGAGGTTGGCCGCCCAGATCACCACCGCCAGCTCGCCCGGCGCGACCTCGTCGGCGGTACGACCACTGGGGAAGGTGAGGTGTGCGGTGCGCACCCAGTCGGGAGCGCCGGCCGGAAGCCGTTTCTGATAGAAGGCGTCACCCCGGTTGTCCTGCCGGGTGCCGATCTTCGCCCCCTCGAACACGCCGCGCGGCCAGCGCTCCAGCATCGTGGGGCGGTCCCGCAGGGCACGCAGGATGCCGTCGCCGACGGCGAGGAAGTAGCCCACCACGTCCCGCTTGGTCAGCCCGCGCTCAGGAAAGTAGGGCTTGTCGGGGCTGGAGACGCGGACCAGCCGCTCCCCCACCTGGATCTCCTCGGCCGCCGTCGCCACGCTCACACGGTAACGGCCACCCCCGACACCCGGAGCCGGCTCACCGGATCGCAGCGATACGCGGAGGGCTACGCCTCGGGTTGCCCGACGTAGGTGCCGCGCTGCGGAACGGTGTAGACCAGCCCACGCTCGCGAAGCTCCGCGACGGCACGCCGGGCGGTCCCCCGGGCCACCCCGAACTCCTGCACGATCGCCGCTTCGCTCGGAATCGGCCGATGCGCCGCGAGGTCACCGTTGCTGATCCGACCAGCCAAGATGTTCGCCACCTGGCGGTAGACCGGCACCGGGCCGTCTGGATCGATCATGGCAAGAAACTAATCGAGCCGAGACGAGGTAGGTTCTCTAGCTACGTCTCTAGACGTTCATGCTTGTACACCACTACCGTAAGTGGCAGCTCGTGACGATCAGTCATCTGGGCTGCCGGTAGCGGTCCGGGTACCTGATCGGGGATCGGTGCCCGGATCTGCCCGTACCCGGAGGGGTCCCATGCCGATGGACGACGGACCGGTCACGCCCGCCCTGGTCATCTGGACCGCGCAGCAGGTGCTGGCGCAGCACCACGAGACGCCGGACAGGCCGCCGCCCCCGCGCCGGTGCTTCCAGTGCCGCGACGACGGGTGCCACATGTTGACCTGGGCGCGCGACGTGCTCCGGGCTCACCGGCGACCGCCGCCACTCCCCACTAGGCTCGCCGCCATGGCGATCTATCTCGACGTACACCCGGAGAACCCGCAGCCCCGGACGATCACCCGGGTGGTCGACCTGCTGCGCGGCGACGGCCTGGTCGCCTACCCGACGGACTCGTGTTTCGCGCTCGGCTGCCAGCTCGGCAACCGGGACGGCCTCGACCGGATCCGGGAGATCCGGCACCTGGACAGCAAGCACCACTTCACGCTGGTGTGCCGGGACTTCGCGCAGCTGGGCCAGTTCGTGCACATCAACAACGCGGTGTTCCGGTCGCTTAAGGCGGCCACCCCGGGCAGCTACACCTTCATCCTGCCCGCCACCAAGGAGGTGCCGCGCCGGCTGCTGCACCCCCGCAAGAAGACCGTCGGGGTACGCATCCCCGACCATCCGGTCGCGCAGGCGCTGCTGGCGGCGCTGGGTGAACCGTTGGTGTCGAGCACCCTGCTGCTGCCCGGCGAGACCGAACCGATGACCCAGGGCTGGGAGATCAAGGAACGGCTCGACCACGCGATCGACGCGGTGCTCGACTCCGGCGAGTGCGGCACCATGCCCACCACCGTGGTCGACTTCTCCGCCGACGAGCCGGAGATCGTCCGCTACGGCGCGGGCGACCCGACCCGCTTCGAGTAGGTCCAGCCGCCCTCGACCGGCCGGACACCCCTGCTCTGCTGCCCGTCACGCGACAGGGCGCGGCGGGGGTACGGCCAGCCGTCGACCGGGTCAGGAACCGGATTCGGCCGGCGGCAGCGGCAGCGGCTCCACGACCGGGTCGACGCCACGGGCCGAGTGGACCGGTGCCGGCCGGGCAGGACCCGTCGTCCGGCTGTGCCGGCGGCCCGCGCCCGGGGACCCGGAGTGCCGGGACACCTCGCAGGTGACCAGGTGGATCGGGGCCGGTGGCACGGCGAACCGCCCCGGACCCCAGCGCACCCAGAGGGCGACCCGGCCGGCGGCGGCCTCCGCCGTGAGCTTCTCCCAGGTACGCCGCCGGTCGGTGTGGTCGACCTCGATCACCACGGGCGGCCCGTCCCGGCGGGCACACGCCACGTCCAGCACCGAGTGCCGGTCGGTCATCGGCGGTGGCAGAGGCAGCACGCTCGCCGCCCGACGGTAGGACCGCCAGCCCTGATCGGCGGCCCAGGCCAACGCGGCGTCGATGATCCGCGCGGTCACCTCGTCGGTGCCCAGGTCGGTGAACTCCAGCCGGGCCAGCCATCCGGTGAGCGATGCCGCCAACCGTTCGCCGTCCACCCCACCGTCCACGGGGGCAGGGTATCGGCCCGCCGGCAGCGGGCCGCTGCCGGACCAACGAACACGGCACCGCGACCAGCGGGGCACGACGGGCGTTGCGCCGGTCGGACGGGCGGTTATCCGGGTCGGGCCGGGGGTAGGCAGGGGGACATGGCGGAACTGGGGGCGCTGTGGATCGTCCGGCACGGGGAGAGCACCGCGAACGTCGCCGCCTCGGCGGCCGAGTCGAACGGCGCGGAGCTGATCGACCTGACCCACCGGGACGCCGACGTGCCGCTGTCGGACACCGGCGAGCAGCAGGCACGGGCCACCGCCCGCTGGCTGGCCGGCCTGCCGGCGGACCGCCGACCCGACGTGGCGGTCGTCTCGCCGTACCTGCGGGCCGTGCGGACGGCGGAACTGGCGCTGGCCGACACCGGCATCCCGGCGAGTGTCGACGAACGGCTACGCGACCGTGAACTGGGCATCCTGGACGGATTGACCGGGCACGGGGTGGCCCGCCGGTTCCCCGACGAGGCGGCCCGACGGCACCGGCTCGGCAAGTTCTACTACCGGCCGCCCGGCGGTGAATCCTGGACCGACGTGGCGCTGCGGCTGCGTACCCTCCTCGGCGACCTGCGCCGCGACCACCAGGGGCGGCGGGTGCTGCTGTTCGGGCACGACGCCCTGGTGTTCCTGCTCCGCTACCTGGTGGAGGGGCTGACCGAGGCGGAGCTGATGGGGTTGACCCGGGAACACGTGATCGCCAACTGCTCGGTGACCGGCTGGTCGGCCGACGCCACCGGCCGGCTCACCCCGGACACCTTCAACGACGTCACCCACCTGCACGCGCAGGGCGCCCCACCCACC
The DNA here is from genome assembly GCF_040648835.1 of Micromonospora sp. NPDC049081. NCBI lineage: Bacteria > Bacillati > Actinomycetota > Actinomycetes > Micromonosporales > Micromonosporaceae > Micromonospora > Micromonospora sp. NPDC049081. The sequence continues at coordinate 57,719 of NZ_JBEZEK010000013.1, forward strand.
ACGGAGGACGAGATCCATGCCGAACCGGTCTGACACCCGGGTCATCACCCCGGGACTGCTGCGCGACTGGGCCCTGCCGGTGCCGACCGGCGGCAAGGACAACCGGGGCACCGTCCTGGTCGTCGGCGGTTCCCGGTTCACCCCGGGCGCGGTGCTGCTGGCCGGGGTGGCCGCGCTGCGCGCCGGGGCGGGGGTGCTGCAACTGGCCACCGCCGAGTCCACCGCCGCCGCGCTGAGCATCCAGGTGCCCGAGGCGATGGTGGTCGGCCTGCCGGAGACCGCCGACGGCGCGGTCGCCGGAGACCCGGGCGACCGCCTCGGTGAGCTGGTCGAACAGGCCGACGTGGTCACCGTCGGGCCGGGCCTCAACGACATCGACCAGACCCGCGCCCTGCTGCGCCTGGTGCTGTCGGCAGCCGGGCCGCACACCGCACTGGTCTTCGACGCGTACGCGCTGGGCGCGCTCAGCCACGAACCGGACCTGCTGGTCGGCGCGGACCGGAAGGTGGTGCTGACCCCCAACCTCACCGAAGCCCGGCACCTGCTCGGCCGCGACCCCGGCGACGACCTGGACGCCGACTCCCGCGAACTGGCCCACCGGTACGAGGCGGTGGTCTCCCTCTACGGGCACATCGCCACCCCCGACGGCCAGAGCTGGCGGGAGGAGAGCGGCGACGCCGGGCTGGGCACCTCCGGCAGCGGCGACGTGCGGGCGGGGCTGCTCGCCGGGCTGCTCTCCCGGGGTGCGGAGCCGGCCCAGGCGGCCTGCTGGGCAGCCTGGGTGCACGCGGTGAGCGGGCAACGGCTGGTGCCCCGGTTCGGCCGCATCGGGTTCCTCGCCCGGGAACTGCTCGACGAGATCCCGCACACCATCGCCACCGTCTGAGCGTGCCGGACGTTCACCGGCCGCGATCCGTTTGCGCAGTTCGTCCGGGGGTACCGGGATTGCCGTCAGCCGATCAAGGAGGTCTGCCGGTGTCCACCGACGCCATCGTCCTGCTCAAAGAGGACCACAAGGAGATGCGCCGACTCTTCCGCGAGTTCGAAAAGGCGCAGGAGGGCCCGGCCGGTCGCCGCCGCAAGGTGGTCAACGAGATCGTGGCAGCCCTCACCACCCACACCTACCTCGAGAACGAGGTGATGTACCCGCAGGTCCGCAAGCTCCTACCGGACCTGGAGGACGACATCCTGGAGTCGTACGAGGAGCACCACGTCGCCGACGTGCTCTGCGCCGAGCTGTCCGCGATGGACGCCTCCGACGACCACTTCGTCGCCAAGACCACGGTGCTGATCGAGAACGTCGAGCACCACATCGAGGAGGAGGAGCAGGAGTGGTTCCCCAAGGTGCGGGAGGCGCTCGGCCGCAACCCGCTCCAGGAGATCGGTGAGCAGATGATCGCGCTGCGCCCGGACGCGCCCCGCTCCCCCAGCGACCCGAAGGCGATCAAGAGCGCCCGGCACGCCACCACCGCCTGACCCGCCCGTCCGACCCGAACCGCGTCCGAGGGGCCCGACCGTCCGGTCGGGCCCCTCGCCGCGCGCGAGGATGCCTGCGGTTGCGCCCCGGGTGAGGCAGGTCAGCGTGGTCTGGACGACGTCGCGGCGGTGACCGGGTGTCGGGCGGCGGCGAGTTCGGGCTCGTGGCGGACCGCCCAGTCGGCGAGGCCGGACAGCGGGCCGAGCAGGCTCTGCCCGAGCGGGGTGAGCCGGTACTCGACGCTGGGCGGGACGGTGGGATGCACCTCGCGCAGGACCAGGCCGGCCGACTCCAGACCGCGCAGGGTGCGGGTCAGCATGCGTTGGCTGATCCCGCCGATGGCCCGGTGCAGCTCGTTGAAGCGGTACGGCTGACGGCCCAGCAGGACCAGCACCAGCATCGACCACTTGTCACTGAGCAGCCGCAGCAGCCCGGTGACCGGACAGCCGTCGTACTCGTCGGCCGGGACGGGCGTCGGCAGGGCCGCCGCGACCAGGGAACGAACACCCGTGTTCGGTACGGACATGAGACTGCCTTCTTCCGCTGTCGCCGGCCTCCGCGAAGGATTGTGCCGGTCGTGGTCCACGGTCGACGTCCGGTGCCGAACGGGGGCCACCGGGCGGGAAAGGGGGTGGCATGCGGGTCATCGTCATCAGCGGCGGCACCGACGGCATGGGCCGGGCGACACTGGAGGCCCGGATCCGCCGTGGCGACGAGGTCGTCGCGATCGGCAGCAACCCGGCGAAGGGGCGGGCCGTGCGGGCGCGCTCCGGCCGGGTGCACTTCCTCCAGGCGGATCTGCGCTCGGTGGCGCAGACCCGCCGGGTCATCGACACCATCAGGGGTCGGTGGCCGAGGGTGGACGCACTGGCCCTGTTCGCCAACCGGCAGTCGCCCCGGCGGGTGGTCACCGACGAGGGCCTGGAGCAGACCTTCGCGCTGTACTACCTGAGCCGCTACCTGCTCAGCCACGGTCTACGCGAACAGCTCGACGCCGCCGAACGGCCGGTCATCGTCAACGTGGCGGGCGTCGGCACCACCAGGGGGTCGATCCGCTGGGACGACCTCCAGCTCACCCGGAAGTACGGCATGGTCGACGCGCAGTTGCAGGCAGGGCGGGCGAACGACCTGCTCGGGGTGGACTTCGCGCAGCGCTCCGGCTCCCGGGCACGGTACGTGCTCTACCACCCCGGCTTCACCCGCAGCGGTGACCTGTCCACCATGCCGGCGGCGGTCCGCGGGGTGATCCGGGCGGCGTCGGTCGTCGCCCGGCCGGTCGAGAGGTCGATCCGCCCCGTCGTGGAGTGGATCGACGATCCACCGGCGGACGCCCTGACCGCCAGCGACCGGGGCAGACCCGTCCCGCTGTCGGCCACGACGCTCGATCCGGCCGCCGCCCGCCGCCTCGGCACGGTGACCGACGCGCTGCTCACCCGCCTGCACGCCGGCTGAGCCGATGGCTCACCAGAGGGGTGCCGGCGTGCCGGTGGGCGCGGGCAGGATCTGCCGTACCCGCCCGGGGGGCACGCTGCGCTGACGCCACTCCCGGGGGTAGCCCACCGAGACCTCCTCGAACCGCACCCCGTCCTTCCAGGTGGTACGGGGGATGTGCAGGTGCCCGTAGACCACGGTGGTGGCGGCGAACCGGCGGTGCCAGTCGGCGGTCGCCTCCGTCCCGCACCACTGGGCGAAGATCGGGTAGCGCAGCACCTCGGTCGGGTGGCGGTCCAGCGGCCAGTGGTTGACCAGCACGGTGGGCAGCTGCGGGTCGCGGGCGTCCAGGCGACGGGCGGTCTCCGTCAGCCGGGCCGCACACCACTCCTGCCGGCTCGGGTACGGGTCGGGGTGCAGCATGAACTCGTCGGTGCAGACGATCCCGGTCCGGTACGCCTCGGCCAGCGCCGCCTCCCGGGTGTCGAAGCCCGGCGGTCGCCAGCTGTAGTCGTAGAGCAGGAACAGGGGTGCCACCAGCGCCGGGCCGCCCGGCCCTCGCCACACCCGGTAGTCGTCCTCGGGGGTGACCACGCCCAGGTCCCGGCACCGCCGTACCAACAGCTCGTAGCGCTCCACCCCGCGCAGGGTCACCGGGTCGGCCGGCGGGGTCCACAGTTCGTGGTTGCCCGGCGCCCAGATGACGGTGTCGAAGCGTTCGGCGAGCGTGCCGAGCGCCCACTCGATGTCGGCCACGGTGTCCGCCACGTCACCGGCGACGATCAGCCAGTCCCGTGGCGAGGTGGGCCGCAGCGCCTCGACCAGGGCACGATTCTCCGCGTACCCGATGTGCAGGTCGCTGATCGCGACCAGACTGCCCTCGGTGTCCTCCCCCAGCATCCGCCGATCGTACGCAGCCGACCGCCCGGCGTGGGGCCACCGCAACGGCCACCGCAACGGCGGTGGCCGGCCGACCGAGCTGTTACCGGGACACCGGAGCTCCGCACGATCGGAGAACCCGGCCGGCTGCCCGGCACCGGCAGGTACGCACGGGCAGCCCGAACGGCACCCGGTAGGATCGTCGGTGGGCCGTGACTGGCGCGTGGGGATGGAGCACCATCGGGAAGCGGCCCCGTCATGAGGACGCACGCCGAGCGCCTGGGCCTTCCGCACGTCACCTGGAGGTCGCATGTCGCGTAACGCCGAATCCACCGCTTTCCTCAGCGCGCTCGAGGTGATCCGGGCGGTCGAACCCCGGGTGGCCGACGCGATCGGCGCGGAGCTGACCGACCAGCGTGAGTCGTTGAAGCTGATCGCCAGCGAGAACTACGCCTCCCCGGCGACCCTGCTGACCATGGGCAACTGGTTCAGCGACAAGTACGCCGAGGGCACCGTCGGCCGTCGCTTCTACGCCGGCTGCCAGAACGTCGACACCGTCGAGGCGCTCGCCGCCGAGCACGCCAAGGCGCTGTTCGGGGCCTCCCACGCCTACGTGCAGCCGCACTCCGGCATCGACGCCAACCTGGTCGCCTTCTGGGCGATCCTGGCCGACCGGGTCGAGTCCCCCGCCCTCAAGAAGGCCCAGGTACGCCAGGTCAACGACCTGACCGAGGCGGACTGGTTCGCGCTGCGCCGCGAGCTGGGCAACCAGCGGATGCTGGGCATGTCGCTGGATGCCGGCGGGCACCTCACCCACGGTTTCCGACCCAACATCTCCGGCAAGATGTTCGACCAGCGCAGCTACGGCACCGACCCGGCCACCGGCCTGATCGACTACGACCGGGTCGCCGAGGCCGCCCGGGAGTTCAAGCCGCTGATCCTGGTCGCCGGCTACTCGGCGTACCCCCGGAAGGTGAACTTCCGGATCATGCGGGAGATCGCCGACTCGGTCGGGGCCACCTTCATGGTCGACATGGCGCACTTCGCCGGTCTGGTCGCCGGCAAGGTCTTCACCGGCGACTTCGACCCGGTGCCGCACGCGCACATCGTCACCACCACCACCCACAAGTCGCTGCGCGGACCGCGCGGCGGCATGGTGCTCTGCGGCCCGGAGCTGGCCGACCAGGTCGACCGGGGCTGCCCGATGGTGCTCGGCGGTCCGCTGCCGCACGTGATGGCGGCCAAGGCGGTCGCGCTGGCCGAGGCCCGCCGGCCCGACTTCGCCGACTACGCCCAGCGGATCGTCGACAACGCCCAGGCCCTCGCCGAAGGGCTGCTGCGCCGGGGCACCACCCTGGTCACCGGCGGCACCGACAACCACCTGGTGCTGCTCGACGTCTCCGGCTACGGTCTCACCGGCCGGCAGGCCGAGCAGGCGCTGCTCGACTCGGGCATCGTGACCAACCGCAACGCCGTCCCGCAGGACCGCAACGGCGCCTGGTACACCTCCGGCATCCGGATCGGCACCCCGGCGCTGACCACCCGGGGTCTGGGCACCGCCGAGATGGACGTCACCGCCGAGCTGATCCACACCGTGCTCAGCCAGACCACGCCGGGCGCCAACGCCGACGGCACCCCGTCCAAGGCCAAGTACGTCCTCGACCCGGCGGTCGCCGACAAGATCAGCAAGCAGGCCACCGACCTCCTCGCCGCCCACCCCCTCTACCCCACCATCAACCTGGGCTGACTGTAAGGCTGGCCCGGCCCCGCCGGGCCGGGCCCCGCCCCGCCCCGCCCCGCTCCCTCGCGTTGATCAAGAGGTTTAGGTCACGAAAGCCCTCATCAGTGACCCAAACCTCTTGATCACCGACCCTCACCACCGTGCCGACCCCACCACCGTGCCGACCCCACCACCGTGCCAACCCCGACCAGGGACAGCCGGAGGGTGTGGGGGCCCGGGGTGGGGTGCTGGGGTGATCAAGAGGTTTAGGTCAGGAAAGGTGGTTCTGGTGACCTAAACCTCTTGATCAACCGGGAGACCGGGGGTGGGGAGGGGAGGGACGGGGACGGGCGGGCGGGGTGGGGTCAGGGGAGGGGGCGCTTGAGGTGGTAGCGGTGGACTTCGGTGCTGCCCTGGATGTTGTTGACGTCCTCGGCGGCGGAGACCAGCTCCCAGCCCTCCCGACCGACCCGGTTGAGGTGGGCGATGGCGGTGTCGCCGTAGGCCGTGACGTCGGTGCGTGAGCCGTCCGGGCCGTACCAGACGAACGAGACGTGGAACTGGCGTCCCTGCCCCTGGTAGCGGCGGACCAACAGGGCGTACTCCCAAGCGATCATGCGTCCATTATGGCCACCGGCCCATCCGCCGCACAGCACGGGAGGTGGCGGTTCGATGACACGCGGTGCCGGTCGGCGCGGTGACCGGGTCGGCCGGAGCACGGCAACCGCGCGGTCAGCGGAGGCCGGTCAGTTCGTCGGTGATCAGGGCGGCCAACCTGTCCAGCCCGAGGTCGATCTGCTCCGGGGTGACGGCGCTGACCGACAGCCGCAGCGCGTCGACCGGGCGGCCGTCGTCATAGAAGTGCGCCATCGGCGTCCAGAGCACGCCGTACCGCTGCGCGGAGCGCCGCAGCAGCGTGTCGTCGACCGGGAACGGCACGGTGACCACCACGAAGAAGCCGCCGGCCGGGGCGTTCCAGCGCACCGGCGAGCCGGCCGGAAAACGTCGCCGCAGGCCGGCCAGCAGGTGGTCCCGGTTGCGGGTGTACGCCGCCCGTTCCCGCCGGTTCGCGGCCACCAGTGAGCAGGCGTGCTCCAGCAACGCCCCGCCGATCACGGCCTGGGCCAGGGGCGACGTGTTCACCGAGACCATACTCTTGATCTTGGCGAGCTGGTCGGCGAACAACCCCACCGCACCGTCGACCCCGCCGATCCGCTGGTCGGCCACCAGATAGCCGATCCGGGCCCCGGGGAGCACCGTCTTGGCGAACGAGCCGAGGTAGACCACCCGGCGTCGGGTGTCGAGCGCCTTGAGCGTCGGCACCCGGTCGGCGTCCCCGGCCGGGAAGAGGCCGTACGGGTTGTCCTCGATCAGCAGCAGGTCCTCCTCGACGGCCAGGTCGAGCAACCGCCGCCGGTCGGCCACCGGGATGCTGGTGCCTGACGGGTTGGCGAAGTCGGGCATCACGTAGCAGGCCCGGGGCCGCAACCCCTCGTCGCGCGCCCGACGCACCTGGGCCCGCAGGTCGGCCAGGTCGATTCCGGTAGGGCCGGCGGCGACCGGGCGCACCGGCAGGTCCACCAGCCGGGCCGCGCCGGTCAGCCCCACGTACGTCGGGGCGACGGCGAGCAGCACGTCGGTCGGGCCGGCCCGTAACGCCCGCAGCACCAGCAGCATCGCCTCCTGGCAGCCGACGGTCACCACCACCGCCTCGTCGTCGACGTGGACGTCCTCGTCGACGGCGAGGTTGCGGGCGATCAGATGGTGGATGATCCCCTTGGTCCGGCCGTACTGGAACAGGGTGCGGCGGACCTGGTCGGGGCTCTGCCCGAGGTCGTCGGCGAGGTGCCGGCGGAACCGGTCCAGCCAGCGGCCCGGCGCGTCGTCGTCGAAGAACTCCTCGTAGGGTCGCCCGGCGGCCAGCGACACCGCGTCGGGCCAGTGCTGGGACACCTCGTTGAGGAAGTTCATCGAGTTCAGCGCCGGATCGTCGACCGCCGGGTGCAGGGTCGCCAGGTCCAGGTCCACCAGATGCTCCAACGGGTCAGCCTCCGGTCAGGGTACGCAGCCGCCGGGCCTGCCCCGGGTCGGCGCAGCCGGTCAGGGTCAGCGCGTCGCGCAACTCGACGGCGAGCAGGTCGAGGGCGGCCCGCGCGCCGGCCCGGCCACCGGCCGCGAGCGCCCACAGCATCGGGCGGCCGAGCAGCACCCCCGTCGCGCCGAGGGCGAGCGCGCGCAGCACGTCCGTGCCGGACCGTACCCCGCTGTCCAACAGCACCTCGATCCGCTCGCCGACGGCCGCGACCACCTCGGGCAGCATGGTGGCGGTGGCCGGTGCACCGTCGAGCTGCCGGCCGCCGTGGTTGGAGACCACCACGGCGTCCACGCCGACGTCGGCGGCGCGGACCGCGTCACGCGGGTCGAGGATCCCCTTGACCAGCAGCGGCAGCCGGGTGCGTTCCCGCAGCCAGGCCAGGTCCGCCCAGGTCAGCGCGGGGGCGAAGGCGGCTTCGGTGTGCGCGGCGATGGCGGACACCCCGGGCGTGCCGGTGTGGGCCAGGTCGTCGCGGCCGGCAGGCAGGTTGGCGGCCGTCACCTCCGGCGGCAACGCGAAGCCGTTACGCACGTCGCGCAGCCGCCGGCCGAGCGCCGGCACGTCGACGGTGACCATCAGCGCGGCACAGCCGGCAGCCTGCGCCCGGTCGAGCAGATCGGCGACCAGACCCCGGTCGCGTAGCCAGTAGAGCTGGAACCAGACGGGCCCGTCGGTGGCGGCGACGACCTGTTCGATCGGGGTGCTGCTCAACGTGCTCAGCACATAGGGCACCCCCGCTGCGCCGGCCGCCGCCGCGAGCGCCGGTTCGCCGTCGGGATGCAGCAACCGTTGGTACGCCATCGGCGCGACCGCCACCGGCATCGCCTGTTCCCGCCCGAGCAGCACCGTGTCGGTGCGGGGCCGCTCCACCCCGGTCAGCACCCGGGGTAGCACGGCGACCCGGTCCAGGGCGGCCCGGTTGGCGGTGAGGGTGGTCTCGACGCCGCTGCCCCCGTCGAGAAAGTCCCAGACCCCGGGTGAAAGGGTCACCCGGGCCAGGTCGGCGAAGTCCGCCAGGCTGACCGGCGGCCGGTCCGCCCGGCCGGCCCACCCGGCGGTGGCTGACCCGGCACCGACCGACCCGACGGAATCCGAGCCGACGGTGGCCGAGCCGACGGTGGCCGAGCCGACGAGTGCCGAGCCGACGGAATCCGACCCGGCTGCGGCCGACCCGGCGGTGCGGGGGTGCTCCGTCACCGGGCGTCCCCGACCGTGGCGGTGGCCGGGGCATCCGCCGTCGGGGTGGGCAGCCCGAAGACCTCCCGGAGGAAGGCGGCGGCCTCGTCCTGGGCACGCCGACCGGCGTCGAAGACCCCGGGCATGGCGAAGAAGCCGTGGATCATGCCGGAGTAGCGGGTGGCCCGCACCGGCACGCCGGCCTCGCGCAGCCGCTGCGCGTACCGCTCCCCCTCGTCGCACAGCGGGTCGTGTTCGGCGGTGACCACCAGGGCCGGCGGCAGGCCGGACAGGTCGTCGGCGAGCAACGGCGAGGCCAGCGGGTCGGCCGCGTCCGCCGGGTCGGCCAGGTAGTGACCCCGGTACCAGTCGACGGAGTGCCGGTTGAACAGCAGCGGGTCCTGCTCGTCGGCGGCGGCCCGGGGTTCGGCGTCGGTTGCCGGGTCGGCGTCGGTTGCCGGGTCGGTGCCCCGGCCGGGGCGCGGGCGGTCGGCCCGCTGGTCGGTGTTCGGATAGACCAGCAGCTGCCCGGCCAGCCGGGGGCCGCCCTCGGCGCGGGCCAGCAGGGTCACCGCCGCCGCCAGGTTGCCACCGGCGCTGTCCCCGCCCACGACCAGTCGCTCCGGGTCCACCCCGAGGTCGGCGGCGTGCTCGGCCAGCCACCGGGTGGCGGCGTGGCAGTCCAGCACCGCCGCCGGGAACGGGTGCTCCGGGGCCAGCCGGTAGCCGACCGTCACCACCTGGCAGGGCGTGGCGTTGGCCAGCCGGCGGCAGATCCCGTCGGCGGTCTCCACGCTGCCCAGCGTCCAACCGCCACCGAAGAAGTAGACCAGGGTGGGCAGCGGGCCGTCGCCGGCCGGCCGGTGCACCCGGACCCGCAGGTCCCCGGCGGGGCCGGGCACGGTCGTGTCGCGTACCTCGTGGACCGGCTCGACGTCGCCGCCGCCGGCCCGGATCGCGGCGAGGTCGGCGGCGCGGGCCTCGGCGAGGGTCTGGGTGTACAGCGGTGGGGTGCCGGCGGCGGCCCGCGCGGCCCGGTAGGCCACCACCTGGGGATCGAGGGACATGGGATCGGCTCCTATCCGCCGGTGGTGACGAAGAGCTTGTCGATGCCGCGCAGGAACAGGCTCCCGCTGTAGTCGGGCCGCTGGCTGACCGCGAGCCCGGGGAACCGGGCGAACAGCCGGGGCAGGCCGATGCGGCCCTCCAGGCGGGACACCGCCGCGCCGAGGCAGAAGTGCGGGCCGACGCCGAAAGCCAACGACGGGGGGCCGTCGCGGCGCGGGTCGAACCGGTCCGGCTCGGGAAACCGGTGCGGATCCCGGTTGGCCCCGGCGATGATCAGCAGGACGTTCTCGTCCCGGGCGACCGGTACGCCGCCCAACACGGTGTCCCGGGGCGCGGCGCGGGCCAGGAAGTGCACCGGGCTCTGCAGCCGCAGCACCTCGTCCACGCAGCCCTGCGCCAGGGTCTCGTCACCCGGCAGCGCGGCCACGGTCTCCGGGTGGGCCAGCAGCACCGGCAGGCCGTTGCTGAACATGTAGACGGTGGTGACGAAGCTGGCGTTGAACAGCACGATCAGGTTGCTGATCAACTCCTCCTCGGTCAGGTCGACCTCACCGGAGTCCAGCGCCTCGACCAGCCCGGAGATCAGGTCCTCGCCCGGCTGGCGGCGACGGTGCGCGATCAGGTCCCGGTAGAGCGCCCGCAGCTCCTCGGCAGCCTGGTTGGCCAACGCCAGCCGCTCCGGGGTCTTGCCCGCCACGTCGAGGAACTCGTCGATCCAGTCGACCCGCTGCCGGTACCAGGCCAGCTCGCTCTCGGGCAGGCCGATGAACTCGGCCATCACCAGTGCCGGCACCGGGTAGGCGAAGTCCGCGACGAAGTCGACCTCGGAGCCGTCCGCCCCGGCGTCGGCCATCCGGTCCAGCAGGGCGTCGACCACCCGGACGATCACCGGTTCCAGCGCGCCGAGCCGGCGCGGGGTGAACGTACGGGAGAACACACCCCGCATCCGCCCGTGGTCGGGGGCGTTGACGAACATCATCGACGACTGGAAGGTCCGCAGGATCTCCTCGTCCTGCCAGCCCGGTGGGGCCTGCTTGTACCACTCCGGGTCGCGCAGCACCTGGTCGACCAGGTCGTAGCCGACGGCCACCGCGCTGACCGTGCTGTGCTCCGGGCGGTTCGGGATGACGCTGATCGGCCCGTGCTCGTGCAGGGCCGCATACCACGGATAGGGGTCCTGCCGGCCGGCCTCGCTGTAGAGACCGGTCAGGATCTTGTCGACGTCCACGATGGTGCTTCCTCCCCAGGAATGACCGGGGGGCGACGGGGTCACCCCCGCCGCCCCACCGGTGTCACAGACCGAGCAGTCGAAGTGGTACGGCATCCGCCAACGCCTGGTTGCCGGCGTCGTTCGGGTGGATGTGGTCACCGGCGTCGTACGCGGGCAGCAGCCGGCTCGGCTGGGCCGGGTCACGCAGCACCGCGTCGAAGTCGAGCAGCCCGTCGAACTCGGCCGCCCCCGGGCCCCGCAGCCAGGTGTTCACCGCCTGCCGGGTGGTCTCCTTCTCCGGCGTCCACACCCCCGGGTTGCCGTGCCCCTCGTACGGGGTGAGGGTGACGGCGAGGCTGCGCAGGCCGCGCGCCTTGGCCTGCTTGTTGATCTGCCGCAGCGAGGCGATGATCCGGTCGGCGGAGTCGTCGGACATCCAGATGTCGTTGATGCCGAGGTGGGTCACCAGGGTCTTCACACCGGTCTGCGGGAAGACGTCCTCGTTGAGCCGGGCCAACGCGTTCGGACCCAGCTCGTAGTAGCCGGGGAAACCGCCCGCGCCGGGCTCGGTGCCCTCGTGGTTGAGCCGGTTGCCGGCCAGGCTCAGGTTGAGCACCCCCGGGGTACGCACCTCGGGACGGGCGGCGACCAGCCGCCCGGCGAGCAGCTCCGGCCAGCGCTTGTTGGCGTTGACGGTGCTGCCGTTGGCGTCCCCGATCGAGTCGCTGAGCACCACCACCGCACCGGGGTTAGCCGGACGCAGCACGTCGATGCCGGACAGGAACATCCAGCAGCAGTCCGGACGGATGGTGAAGCCGGCGCCGTCGGCGGCGGTGGTCAGGTCGTTCGCCCCGATGAAGGTGGTCACCTTGGACTGGCCGTGGAACGTGACCGGCCCGGTGAGCACCGGGAAGTGCAGGGTGACGACCAGGTCCTCCTGCTCGGCCACCTGGTAGGTCAGCGGGTCGCTGAGCAGCTCGGCGCCCTTGTTCATGGTCGCCGAGGTGGCACCGCCGAACTTCAGCTCCCGCAGGGTGCCGGGCAGGATGTCCGACCGGTCGGTCAGGGTCGCGGTGTTCGGGCGGGCGACGGTGGCGTGCCCGACCTGCACCGCCTGCTCGCCGTAGAGGTTGCTCAGCCGGACCCGCAGCCGCTCCCCGCCCACGGTGGTGCGCACGGTCATCCGGATGCTCTGGTTGTTCAGGCCGGTGTTGGTCAGCCCGGCGGTGTTGCCACGGGTGACCGCCGCGGCCCACGTACCCGCCCACTGCGGCCGGGCGGCTGCCTCGCTGCCGGCGTCGGACGGTCCGGCGCTGGCCACCACCGCCGGGGCGCTCACGACCAGCAACACGGCCGCGGACGCTATGACCTGCCATCTCTTAGGGGTCGACATTGAACCTCCATGTTGGGCCGCCCAGGGCCGGCGCCCATTGACGGCACCGCCCGGACGATGGTCCAGAAACCTAGCGGCGACGTCTGACAGGCGTCAATCAACCCGATAGACATGATCAAAAGTCCATGATGGCCGGTCACTCGCCGTTCGGCTCTGTCCCCCGGCGACACCGTCGGCCTAGGCTCGCTAGCGGCGGCGGTGCGGTCGCCCACTTCCCGCACCCCGTCGCGGGCCGGGCTCTGAACTGCTCGGACGCCATCCCGGCCGGTCGCCACGGCGGGTCCCACCGGGCCGCCGACGACCCGCCGCATCGACCTGGGGGCTGTGCGATGACCGACGGGGCCGACCGATCCACCACCTACGTGCACGACGCGCTGGAGTTGTTCGCCGGGTTCGGCGACCGGGAGGCGCTGGTCGGCGACGGCCGGCGGCTGACCTACCCGCAGGTCGCCGCCGAGGTACGCGGGCTGGCGCACGCCCTCACCCGCCACGGGGTACGCCCCGGCTCGGCGGTGCTGGTGATGCTCGGCAACGCCGTGGAGGGCCCGCTGCTCCAACTCGCCCTGCACCTGCTCGGCTGCCGGACGATGTGGATCGCCCCGGTGACCTCCCGGCGGGAGATCGACGAGTTCGTCCGGCTGGCCCGCCCCGACGTGTTCGTGCACCACGCGTACGCCCCGGACGGGCTGGGTGACCAGATCGCCGCGTCGCTGCCCGGGGTGCCGGTGCTGCGACTGGGCATCGAGCTGACCGCCACCACCCCGCCGGCCGACCCGGACCCCGCCACCACCCCGGAGGTCGGCGTGGGCCTGAGCGCCGACGACCCGTCGGTCGGCCTGCCGGCCGGGGTGCCCGTGCCGGAGTCGTTCCTGCAGACCAGTGGCACCACCGGCACCCCCAAGCTGGTGCACCACCGGGAGAGCTTCTACCGGCAGGTGCTGGCGCTCGCGGCCGACTTCCGGGCCGCCGGCTTCCCCCTGCTGCGGCACCTGTCACACTCCCCGATGTGGCTGGCCAGCGGGCAGATCACCACCCTGTTCAACCTGTTCACCGGCGGCGTGCTCTTCCTGCGCCAGCAGTGGGACCCGGCCGCCTTCATCGCCACCGTGGACGCCGAGCGGCTCACCTCCACCTTCGTCACCCCGCCGATGCTCTACGAGGTGCTCGACCATCCGGCCCTGCCCGGCGCGGACTTCTCCGCCATGTTCATGTTCAACGTGGGTGCCGGGCCGGCCGCGCCCGCCCGGCTGCGCCAGGCCATCGCCCGGTTCGGCCCGTGCCTACGCATCGTGTACGGCCTCAGCGAGGCGGTGGTGATCTGCGCCCAGCCCGGCCTGACCGAGGACCCGGCACACCCGCAGCGGCTCGGTTCCTGCGGCCGGCCGTACGGGGACGTCACCGTGGAGATCCGCGACGCCGACGAGCAGGCGCTGCCGGCCGGCACGGACGGCGAGGTGTGGGTGCGGACGAAACTGAGCTTCCACGGCTACCACGGTCAACCCGAACTGACCGCCGAGACGCTCGTCGACGGCTGGGTACGCACCCGCGACATCGGCCACCTCGACGACGACGGGTTCCTCTACCTGGTCGACCGGTTGCAGGACCGCATCCTCACCCGGCAGCGCAGCTGGCCGATCTACTCCCGGCCGATCGAGGACGTCCTCGCCGGGCATCCGCAGGTACGCGCGGCGGCGGTGATCGGGGTGCCCGACCCGGTCGCCGGGGAGCTGCCGTACGCGTACGTGGTGCGGACGCCGGGGGCGACGGTGACCGGGGCGGAGCTGATCGACCTGGTCACCGCCGAACTGAGCGACACCTGGGCGCCGGGTGCGGTGGAGTTCGTCGACGCGCTCCCCCTGAACAGGTCGGCGAAGGTGGACAAGCGGGCGCTGCGCGAGCGGTACGCCACCGGCGCTCCCGCCGATCCGGTCGGCAGCCCATCGTGACCGCCGACGCCGACACCGGCCCCCGTACGGCCACCCACGCCGCCAGCGACCCGGCCGACGGCGACCCCCGCACTGCCACCCACGCCGACGGCTACCCGGCCGACGGCGACGCCGCCGGGGCTCCCGGCGGGGCGTCGGGCCTGCGGGCGGCAGCCGACCCGACCGGTCCCGGACCGGCCACCGGTGAGGAACACACCGGAGCGGGTGGCACCCAGGCGGGTAAGGCGGGGGCGGGCGACACCGGGTCACTCGCCGCGCCGCCGGGCCCCGAGCGGCGGGCCGCCCGGCGGGAACTGGTCACCCTGGTCGCCGCCGACCTGATCTCCAACCTGGGCAGCCGGATCTCGGTGATCGCGATCCCCTGGCTGGTGCTCACCACCACCGGCAGCCCGGCCAAGATGGGCATCGTCGCGGCAGCCGAGTTCCTGCCGTACATGCTGTCGAGTTCGTTGGCGACGCCGTGGGCGGACCGGTTCGGGGTACGACGTACCTCCATCACGGTGGACGCGGCGAGCGCGGCCGTGATCGCGGTGGTGGCGCTGGCCCCGTGGCTCGGCTTCGGGGCGCTCGTCGCCCTCGTCGCGGTGGCCGGCGGACTGCGCGGCATCGGCGACCGGGTCAAGCACGTGATGTTCCGGCCGGCCGCGCAGCGTGCCGGGGTGGAGCTGATCCGGCTCACCTCCGCCTACGACGGGCTGGCGCGCGGGGTGGCGCTGTTCGGCACGGTCATCGGCGGTCTGCTCATCGACTGGGTGGGGGTGACCCGGGCGATCTGGATCGACGCGGGCACCTTCGCGATCTGTGCGCTGCTGGTCGGGGTGCTGGTACGCCCACCCGCCAGCGACGCGCCCGCCGCACCCCGGGAAGGCTACTTCCAGGCCCTGCGCACCGGGTTCGGCTACCTGCGCACCGACCGGGTGCTGCTGACCATGCTGGTGGTGGTCTCCACGCTGAACATGTTCGCCGCCGCCAACACCGCCGTCTGGGTGCCGCTGTGGGTCCGCGACGAGTTCGGCGACCCGGCCGGGTTCGGCCTGGTGCTCGGGGTGTTCGGCGGTGGCGCGCTGCTCGGCAACGTGGTCTTCACGATGCTCGGCCCCCGGCTGCCCCGGACCCTGATCTTCGCGGCCGGGGCGGCGTTGAGCGGTGCGCCCCGGCTGCTGGTGCTGGCGCTGACCGACCATCTGGTGGTGGTGCTGGTGGTGACGTTCCTGTCCGGGATCGGCATCGCGGCGGTCAACCCGCTGCTCGGTGCGGCCCTCTACGAACGGGTGCCGGACGCGTTGCAGACCCGGGTGCTGGGGATCTCCGGCTCGCTGGCGTTCGTCGGACTGCCGGTGGGGGCGCTGCTCGGCGGCTGGTCGGTGGCGGCCCTCGGGCTGCGGCCGGCGCTGCTGGTGATGGCGGTGGTGTGCGCGGTGCTGACCGTGGCGCCGCTGGTCGCCGGGCCGCTGCGGATGGGGCGGTCCACCCCCGCGCCACCCACCGCCAAGGCCTGACCCGGGCCCAGAGGGTGTACGGCGTCGAGTGCCCGACCCAGGGCCCGGCTGACCGCCGTCGAGAGCCGACCGGGGCACGGGTGACCGCCGTCGAGGGCCGATCCGGGGCAGTGTGACCGCCGTCGAGGCCCCACCGGGGGCACGGGTGACCGGCGTCGACGCGAGTCGGCGCACCGGGACGACCATCAGGCGATCCGCCCGGTCGCAGTGATCGACCAGGCCGGTACGGTCGGCTAGATTGCCGGCCATGTCATCGATGTTGACCGAGGCCACCGATCCGTACTGCCTGCGTGAGGGGGAGAGTGCCGCGCTGCTGCGCGACCATCCGTGGCACCGGTTCGTGGTGCTCGGCGACAGCGTCGCGGAGGGCATGTGTGAGCCGGTCGAGGGGTACCCGGACGTGCAGTGGGCCGACCGGATCGCGGCCGAACTGGCGGCGGTACGCCCCGCGTTGGCGTACCTCAACCTGGGTCGGCGCGGGCTGCGGGCGCAACAGGTCCGGGCGGGCCAGCTGGACCGGGCGCTGGCCTTCTCCCCCGACCTGGCGCTGGTGGTCTGCGGCGGCAACGACGCCTTCCGCACGGCGTTCGACCCGGACGCGGTCGACACCGAGCTGACCGCGATCGTCGGCGCGCTGCGCGACGCCGGGGCCGACGTGATCACGGTGGGCATGTTCGACGTGTCGCACAGCCCGGCGGTCCCGGCGGCGCTGCGGCCCGGCCTCGGTGCCCGGATGCGGCTGCTCTCCTCGCGTACCGGCCGGCTCGCCGACCGGCTGGGCGCGCTGCACGTGAACCTGACCGACCACCCGGCCGGCACCGACCCCTCGATGTACAGCAGCGACGGACGGCACGGCAGCGCCCGCAGCGACGCCATCGCCGCCGCCGAAACCATCCGCCGCCTCGCCACCCACCTCGGCACCCACCCCTGACACCCCACCGCCCGCCAAAGCTCAACCGGCCCGCCGGGGCCAACCGGCCCGCCGAGGCCCGGCCTACCCGCCGGGGCCCAACCGGCATGCCGGGGTCGATCAAGAGGTTTACGTCATCCGAAGCCGCTATCCCGCCCTAAACCTCTTGATCACCGCACCCCAGCCCGGCCAGCGCCGGGTGATCAAGAGATTTGCGTCAACATTCCGCGATCTGGTGACGCAAACCTCTTGATCACCGGGGCCAGGGGGCGAGGGCGGGGCGAGGGGGCGAGGGCGGGGGGCGGGGCAGGCGGGGTGGGTCAGGTGGTGAGGAGGATGCCGGTGAGGAGGACGCCACGGGCCAGGTTGAGGACCTCGTCGCAGCCGGGGAAGCCGACCCGGGCCAGGGCACCCGAGCCGGTACGGCCGAACAGGTACGGGGCGATGCTGTAGGGCACCTCGGCGGTGACCGTCTCACCGGTCTCGATCTGGACGAAGTCCATCTCCACCCGGTCGGCGGGCCAGTACCGCTGGAGGATGTCGCCGCCCCGGTCGAGGGCGGCGCGCAGGCCCTCGGCCCACTCCGCGTCGCCCATCTCCCGGCCGATGAGCACCCCGTGGCCGGCCGAGCCGTCGGCCGGCTTGACGACCAGGTTCTCCCGGTCGGCAAGTGCCCGGTCCAGTTCGGCGGCGGTGAACGCCACGGTGTGCGGCACGTACCGGCGGACCAGGGCCTGGTCGTCGGCGGAGAGCAGGTCCAGGTCTTCGTAGAGCCAGGCGAAGTTGATTTTGTTGCCGAGCAGCCAGGCGGCGGTGCTGACGAACATCGGCAGGGTGCCGGCGTCGAGCGCCCCGGCCACCGCGTCCAGGCCGGCGCTCGGGGTGACCCGGTTGGGCACGAAGAGCCGGAACAGCGCGTCGACCGGTGCGCCGCCGACGACCAGCCGCTTCGCGTCGTCGAGGGTGGCCGTGGCGACCGGGGCGATCACCAGGTCGATGCCGAACCGGCGGGCCTGGTCGATCAGCGGCGAGAGGATCTTGATGAAGTCGTCCGGGGTCTCCAGGCCGGGGTAGTCGGCGTCGAAGTCGAGCAGCAGCGCCACCCGGGCCCCGTCGGGCAGGGACAGCCCGTCGCGGATCGCCACGAACCGCTGGTCCAGCAGGGAATCCGCCGGCCGCACCGGCAGCCCGTCGAGGATGCCCCGCTCCTGGTAGAGCGCCGCGTACCGGCGGACCACCGTGTCGGCGTCGAAACCACCACCCAGGCTGCTGTCGATGTTGTACTCGACGATCCTCGGCACCCCACCGGAGATCAGCACGTCGGGCCGGTAGGCGGCGAGCAGCTCCTCGGACAGCTCCTCGGACTCGTCGAGCAGCCGCGTCGCCCCCGCGGGCACCCCGAGCAGCCGCTGCAGCTCCCCGGCGGTGCGGGCCCGCCGCCGGCAGGCGTCCAGGATGAGCTGGGCGATCCGGTCGCAGACCTCGTTCAGCTCACGGAACGCGTCCGCCGGCATGACCGGGGGCCGGGCCAGCCGCCACTGCTTGTTGTACGTCGCACAGCCGTAGAAGATCTCCCGCCAGGCGGCGGCCCCGCTGGACACCATCGCCGTACGGGCCGGCTCCGGCAGCTCACGCCACGCCTGACCGGGCTCGGGCCAGAGGTAGTTCGGATCGGTCATGATCTGTCCTTCATGGTCAGTTGGATGGCGGCGGTGAGTTGCTCGCGGCCCGGCTGCACGGCCCGGTCGAGCACCGGCGCGAAGGGCAGCACCGCACCGTCCGGCCGGGTGACCCGGCGTGGCGGCGCGACCAGCGGCACCCGCTCCAACACCGAGGTGATGATCTCGGCGGCGATGCCGCAGGACCGGTTGGAGTCGTCGACCACCACCAGCCGGCCGGTGCGGGACACCGAGTCGACCAGGCCGTCGAGGTCGAACGGGTAGATCGTGCGCGGGTCGAACACCTCCACCGACACCTGGTCGGCCAGCTCCTCGGCGACGGCCAGCGCGTCGTGCACCAGGTGCCCGACGGCGACGACGGTGACGTCGTCGCCGGCCCGGCGGACCACCCCGCGCCCCAGCGGCACCGGGGCGAGGGTGGCGAAGTCGACGTCGTCGCGGACCTCCAGCGCGGCGGCCGGGGCGAAGACCACCACCGGGTCGTCGTGCCGGATCGCCGAGGCCAGCAGCCCGTACGCGTCGGCCGGGGTGGCCGGCACCACGGTGACGATCCCGACGTGCGCGAACAGCGAGTACGGGTGGTCGGAGTGCTGCCCCGCCCAGCCGGTACGGGAACCGGAGCCGGGCACCAGGTAGGTGACCGGCACCGAGCACTGCCCGCCGGTCATCATCGGGAACTTGTGCGCGTGGTTGACGATCTGCTCGAAGACCAGGAACAGCAGGGACGGGATCTGGAACTCCACCACCGGCCGCAACCCGGCCAACGCGGCCCCGGTGGCGAAACTGGTGAACGCCTGCTCCGACAGCGGGGTGTCCAGCACCCGGTCCGGTCCGAACCGCTTGAGCAGGCCCGGGGTGACGTTGGACGCGCCCACCCGGATGTCCTCGCCGAGCAGGAACACCGACTCGTCCCGGGTCATCTCGTCGGTCAGCGCCCGGGTGAGCGCCTTGCGGTAGGACAACCGTGGCATCTCAGGAGCCTCCCCGGGCGGTCAGCCCACTGGCGTACAGGTGGTCCAACGCACCGGCCGGGTCCGGTTCGGGGCCGGCCAGGGCGAACGCGACGGCCGCGTCGAGGGTGGTCTCCACCTCGGCGTCAACCGCCTCCCGGTCGGCCGGAGACAGCCGGGCACCCTGGATGTCCACCGGGTCCCGGGACCGGCCGTCGGCCACCTCCTGCGGCGTGCGGTACGCCAGGCGTACCGCGTGTTCGAAGGTGTGGTGGGCGTCGAACCGGTAGGTGCGGGCCTCGACCAGCTCCGGCCCGCCGCCGTCGCGCATCCGCGCGACGGCGGCGGCCGTGACCTGCCGGACCGCCTCCGGGTCCTGCCCGTCGACGACGACGGCCGGGATGCCGAACGCCTCGGCCCGCCCGGTGATGGTGCCGGCGACCGCGCCGGCCACCGGCATGGTGGTGGCGTAGCCGTTGTTCTCGCAGACCAGCAGCACCGGCACCCGCCAGAGCGCGGCCAGGTTGAACGCCTCCAGCAGCATCCCCTCGTTGACCGCGCCGTCACCGAAGAAGCTCGCCCCGACCACGGGGTTGCCGCGCTGCCGGTGCGCCCACACCGCACCGGTGAGGATCGCCGGGGACGCCCCGACGATGGCGTTGGCGCCGAGCACCCCGATGGAGAGGTCCGCGGCGTGCATCGAGCCGCCCCGGCCCCGGTTCAGTCCGGTTTCCCGGCCGCACAGTTCGGCCATCATCCGGGCCGGGTCGGCACCCTTGGCGAGCACATGGCCGTGCCCCCGGTGGGTGCCGGTGACCAGGTCCCCCGCGTCGAGTGCGGCGCACACACCGGCGGCGATCCCCTCCTGACCGAGGTAGGGGTGGATGCCGCCGACGATGTGCCCGGAGCGGACCAGGGCGATGGCCCGCTCCTCGAACCGACGGATCAGCCGTACCGTGCGGTAGAGCCGGGCCGGGTCGGCGTCGGTCACCGGTCGCGGCCCTCCTTGACGGCGGCGAGGATGTCGTCCCAGAGCTGCGCGCGGGCGGTCAGCGCCAGGTTGACCGTGTCGGCGCACTCCTGCCACTTGGTGTCGTCATCGCCGCACAGGTCGGCGAGCATCTGCATCGCCATCGGGGTGTGCTGCTCACCGTCGACCTCGATGTGCCGCTCCAGGTAGTCGACGAAGGTGTGCAGCCGGTTGCTGCGCTCGTTGACGGCGACGACCTGGGTGAACATGTCGGGGATCAGGTCCTCCCGGCCGAACGCGAACGCGGCGGCCTGACAGTGCACCGGCGTCGACTCGATGATCTTCCAGGTGGTGGCGGCGAACGCCCGCGACGGTGCGGGCACACCCGCCTCGACCAGCGCGTCGGTCACCGACGTGCCGGCGCGCAGCAGCTCGACCAGCCGGTCGACGGCGGTGGTGTCGGCGCCCGCCTCGCCCATCCCCCGCACGTACAGCTCGAAGTGGCTGATGAAGCCCTCGCCCAGCTCGTCGCTCTCCTCCACCATGACGATGTCGTTGATCAACCGGCGGCTGCCGGTCGGCCCGGTGGGGATCCACGGCACGTCGACGCAGGTGAGTTGCCGCTGCAACGACTTCAGCAGGGACATGAAGTCCCAGACCGCGAAGACGTGGTGCTCCATGAAGGTGACCAGCGCCTCGTGGGTGTCCAGGTTGGCGTAGAGCGGGTGCTTGACCACCACGTCGCGGCGGTCGGTCACCGCCTTCTCCAGCCGCTCGATGCCCGGGTGTGTCTTGCCCCAGTCGTACCGTGACATGTTTCTAGCCTTCCTGCTGGGCGCGCTCGCGCCAGATGACCGGGCAGTAGTCGGGGTCCGCGTAGTCCGGCCGACCCTCGGGGGTACGGCGGACCAGCACATCGTGGTTGTACGCGGCGAGGGTGCCGTCGGAGAGCGGGAACTCCCGGTGGGCGTTGTCGCCGTCCTGCAGGTGCAGCGAGATCGCCCGGCGCGGGCGTCCGCTGACGTTCGCGCCACTGCCGTGGTAGGTGCGGCAGTGGTGGAAACTCATGTGCCCCTTGGGGATCACCATCGGGATCTTGCGGATCTGTGCGCCGTTGTGCGCCGCGTTCTCGGCCAGCATCTCCTCGAGCTGGTCGCGGTCCCGATCGGCGAAGTGCCGGACCACGGTGTCGTCCGCGCCGATCTCCGACCACCGGTGCGAACCGTCGACCATGGTGATGGTGCCCATCTCCTCCCCGCAGTCGTGGAACGGGATGAACGCGGTGAGCATCCGCTCCGACGACGAGGACGACCAGTAGTGCTTGTCGAAGTGCCAGGGCACGATGTTCGACGGTTCACCCGAGATCGGCGGCTTGTAGATCAGCGTGGACTGGAAGATGCGGATCTCGTCGGCCTGCGCCAGCCGGGCGGCGACCGCGCCGATCAGCGGCTTGCGCAGGATCGCGGCGATCCCGTCGTGCTCGTAGTGGACGTAGTCGTTGTGCCGCTGCACCGGCCCCTTCGACGGGTCCCAGTAGGCCAGCTTCGGCGGACGCACCGGCAGGGTGCGGTCCCGCTCACCGTCGTAGTAGCGGTCGGTGGCCGCGGTCAGGGCGTCCACCTCGGCGTCGGTGAACAGCTTCTTCGTCAGGTACCAGCCGTGCTCGGCGTAGTGCCGCACGTCCTCCGCCGAGGGGAGCAGTGACTCCTCCTCGGCGGTCAACGTCGGATGTGTCGTGGTCATGCCCCTACTCCTCGTGCCGTGCCGACCGCGACGGCGGGGGTCGCCCCCGCCGCGGCCAGCTCCCGTTCCTTGGCCTCGTAGAGCGCCCGGATGTTGCCGCTGCCGAAGGTGCGCGCCCCCCGCCGCTCGATCAGCTCGAGGAACAGGGTCCGGCGGACGTGCATCGACTCGGTGAAGATCTGCAACAGCTGCCCGCCATGGTCGGCGTCGACCAGGATGCTGAGGTCCCGCAGCCGGTCCAGCGGCGCGTCCACCTTGCCGACCCGCTGCTCCAGGGTGTCGTAGTAGGCGGCCGGGGTGCCGGCGAAGCGCACCCCGCGGGCGCCCAGCGCGCCGACCGCGCCGACGATGTCGTCGGTGCGCAGCCCCAGGTGCTGCACCCCGGCCCCGTGGTGCTCGGTGAGGAACTTGTCGATCTGACCGGGCCGCCGACCGGCGTCCGGCTCCAGCAGCACCAGGGTGACCCGCCCGGAGGCGTCCTGCACCACCTTGGAGTTCATCGCCTGCCCGGCGACCTCGATGTGCTCCTCGAAGATCTGTGCGAAGCCGAACACCCGCTCGTAGAGCGCGACGGTGTCGTCGAGCTGACCGGGCGGCACGCAGACCGCCAGGTGGTCGATCTCGGCGAGCAGCTGCGGGTCGGTCCCGCCGGCCGGGGTCGCCTCGATCGCGCCGGGCAGGAAGTCGTCCCGGTCGCCGCGCCGCTCCACCAGCCGGTGCAGCACGTCACCGAAGCCGCCCACCTCGGCGGTCACCACCTCGGCGTCCGCGCCGGTCCAGGTGCGCGGCGGCGTCACCGGCGTCGCACCCCGGGCCACCAGCTCCGCGTACGCCCCGGCGGCGTCGCCGACCTCCACCGCCACCACCGCGATCCCGTCACCGTGCCGGGACACGTACGTCGAGGCGGGATGGTCGGCGGTGAGCCCGGAGGTCAGCACCATCCGGATGTCGGCCTGACCCAGCAGCAGGGAACGCTGCCCGACCAGCCCGGTCTCCGGACCGCCCTGGCCCCGCAGGGTGAAACCGACGGCGGTCCCGAAGTAGAAGGCCGCCTGTCGGGCGTCCCCCACGTACAGTTCAATGTGGTCTATGCCACGAATATCCATCTCTCCAGCCCTTCCCCATGTCCCCCCGTGACTGCCGTCCGGGCGCGTGCGGCCCGGGTCGCAGCGTCGATCACCTCCCCGGCCCGGCGGGCCGGACGCCAGCCCCGGTGGTACGCCGCAGCAGCAGGCTCACGTTCTGCCCGCCGAATCCGAAGGAGTTGGTGAGCGCGAATTCGGCCCGGCTCGCCCGTGGCACGTCGCGGACGTGGTCAGCCGGGCAGTCCGGGTCCGGGTCGTCCAGGTGGTACGTCGGTGGCAGCAGGCCGGCGCGCAACGCCAACGCGCAGGCCGCCGCCTCCACCACCCCGGACGCGCCGAGCAGGTGCCCGGTGAGCGCCTTGGTGGAGCTGACCGGCACCCCGCCGACCCCGAAGACCTTGCCCAGCGCGGTGCTCTCGGCGATGTCACCGAGTTTGGTGCCGGTGCCGTGGGCGTTGACGTAACCGACCTCGGCCGGCGGAACGTCGGCCCGGGCCAGGGCCTGCCGCATGCAGTCGGCCGCCCCCTCGCCGTCGGGCCGGGGCATGGTCGGGTGGTGCGCGTCGGTGGTGCTGCCGTAGCCGGCCACCTCCGCATAGCTGCGGGCGCCCCGGGCGGCGGCGTGCCCGGCCCGTTCCAGCACCAGCAGGGCGGCCCCCTCGGCGAGCACGAACCCGTTGCGTCGCCTGTCGAACGGCCGGCTCGCCTCGCTCGGGTCGGCCCAGCCCCGGGCCAGCGCGCGGGCGTTGCCGAAGGTGTCGGCGAAGGTCGGGAAGAGCGGCGCCTCGCTGGCCCCGCAGAGCACCACGTCGGCCTCACCGGCCCGGATCAACCGGGCCGCGTCGGCGACCGCCTGGGCCCCGGAGGCGCAGGCCGTGCCGACCGACGAGCTGTAACCCCGGATGCCGTGGGCGATGGCGATCCGCGCCGACGCCATGTTGGGCAGGATGCCGGTCAGCAGGTACGGGCTGACCGCCGCCCGGCCCCGCTCGGTGCGGGCGATCACCTGCTGCTCCAGGGTGGACATCCCACCGACCCCGCCGACGATGACGCCGATCCGCGCCGGGTCGACGTCCCGGCCCACCTCGATGCCCGCGTCGGCGAGCGCTTCGGCGGCGGTGATCAGGGCGAACAGCACGACCCGGTCGAGCACCTTGGTCTCCGGGCCGGTGGCGACCGTACGCGGGTCGATCGGCGGGAGCACCCCGGCGACCTCAAGTGACTCCCGGGCCGGGTGTCCCTCGGGTGGCCGGCTCAACCCGGACGTGCCGGTGGTCAACGCGGCGAAGGTGGCGTCCACCCCCCGCCCGACCGGGCTGAACAGGCCCATCCCGGTGATCACGACGGTCATGATGACGACTCGGCGAGGTAGCGTTCGCGCAGCGCCACCTTGCGGACCTTGCCGGTGACGGTGACCGGGATGTCGTCGGCGCTCACCGGCACCACCCGACGCAGGGTGGCTCCCACGTCCGCCCCGAGCGCGGCCCGGATCGCCTCGGTCCGGTCGACGGTCGGGTCCGCCCCGGCGGCCAGTTCCAGCAGCACGTCGGTGGTGACCGTGTCACCGTCGGCGACGATCAGCACCGTGCAGTCGGTGACGTCGGGGCAGGCGGCGAGCACCCGTTCCTCGGACAACGCGGTGAAGTAGCGCCGCCCGTCGGGCAGCGTCACCGAGTCGACCGCTCGGTCCAGGTGGTAGTAGCGGCCGTCGGCGTCGGCGTGGACCAGGTCACCGGTGAGGTACCAGCCGCGCAGCCGGAACCGGTAGCTGGTGACCGAGTCGTTCCAGTAGCCCCGGAACAGCGACGGCGAGTCGATGCCGAGGAAGCCGACCTGACCGGGAGGCAGCTCGTTGCCCTCGGCGTCGAGGACGGCCACCCGGGCGAACCGGTAGGGGCGGCCCACGCAGCGGCCGTACCGGTCGGTGTCGGTGGTGTGCGTGATGTGGAACATCGAGTGCCCCATCTCGCTGGAGCCGAGGCCGTCGATGAACACGGAACCGGGGACCCGGGTGACGCCCTGCCGGGTGAACACGTCCCGCGAGCCGACGGCGACGAGCCGGCGCACGTGCGGCTCGTGCGAGCAGTCGCCGGTGTTGAACCACAGCCGCACCGAGTCCAGGTCGTACCCGCTCAGGTCGAAGCGGGCCAGCTCCGCCCAGGTCATCGAGAAACCGAAGACCCCGTCGGGCCGCCACTGCTGGATGGCGTCGAGGACCCGCTCGCCGCCCTGCTCGGACAGCAGGAACATCTCCGCCTGGTTGCCCAACGCCTGGTTGACCATGAGCACCGTCGCGGTGTGCGGGGCGGGCAGCGCGTTGAGGATCCGCCGGGTGCCCTGCGCCTGCGGCATGGACAGCAGGTGCCGGGTGGCGGCGAAGAGGCTGGCGTGCGAGTGCAGCACCGCCTTCGGTACCCCGGTGGTGCCGGAGGTGTGGGTGATGACGATCGGGTCGTCGGGGTGGTGCCGGTAGTCGGCCGGGGCCTGCGCCGGGTCACCGCTGCCGGCCTCCTGCGGGGTGCCCAGCAGCGGTGCACCGAGGTCGTGCCCGGCCAGCAGCTCGGTGTGCGCGGCGTCGGCGAGCACCCCGGCACCGCGCAGCCGGCGGATGTACTCGGCGGCGATCTCGGGGCGCAGCTTGCCGTTCATCAGCGCCGGGATCGCGCCGAGCCGGGCCAACGCCAGGAAGCTCAGCACCATGTCGGCGGCGGCGGTGGCCCAGACGGCGACCGGGTCACGGGGCCGCACCCCCCGGTCGTGCAGCCAGGCCGCCCGGGCGGCGACCCGCTCGTCGAGCTGACCCAGGGTGAGCGGCTGCCCGGCGGGGTGCCGGTCGACCGGGGTGTCGAAGGTCAGCCCCGGCCCCTGCGGGTCCGCACCGTGGGCCAGCACCCGGGCCAGCACGTTTCCCGCGCCGAGCTGCGGATCGGCGGCGAGCGCACCCCGCAGTCCCTTCGTCCTCATTGACTGTCTCCTCCCCCCAGCAGCACCGCGACCGCACCGGTGGGCGTCGCGTCGGGTGCCTCGTCGATCAGGACCAGCAACGCCTCGTCGGCGTCACCGTCGTACAGCAGCAGTTCCCCCTCGGCGGTGGCGTCGGCCCGGGGGTCACCCGTCGGGCTCAGGCACACCACCGGACCGGTCAGTCCCCAACGGGCGGCGACCTGCCCGGCGACGCTGTTGGGCACCGACTGGAAGAAGAACAGTGGACCGACCCGCCCCCCGGCGGCGACGGTCGACCGGACGTGCAGGGCGCTGGGCCGGTCCCCGGCGGCGCTGACCAGCACCACCGCGCACCGGGAGCCGGCCGGGGCCGGGCTCGGGCGACGTTCCAGGCACCGCCCGGCCGCCGCCGCGACCAGCGGCGCGAACGCCGAGTGCACGAACCCGGGCAGCGGCGGTGGTGGCCCGTCGCCCGGTTCCGGCCAGCGCGCCTGCGCCAGCACCCGGGGTGCGCCGTGGCCGGCCGGACGGCCCGGGACGATCCCGTGCCCCGGGCCGCGCGTGCCGGTCACGGCGCACCCACCAGCAGTGCGGTGTTCGCGCCGCCGAAGGCGGCGTTGAGGCTGAGCGCGTACCGGCTGGTGACCGGGCGGGGCGCGGCGGTGACCACGTCCAGCGGGCAGGCCGGGTCGGGGCCGAGCCAGCCGGCGTTGACCGGCAGTTTCCCGTGCCCCAGCGCCGCCACGGTGACCACCAGTTCGAGCAGGCCGGACGCTTCCAGCGCGTGCCCGTGCAGCGCCTTGGTGGAGCTGACCGGCACCTGCCCGGCCTGCTCGCCCAGGGCCAGTCGCAACGCCGCCGCCTCGGAGGCGTCACTGAAACCGGTGCCGGTGGCGTTCGCGTTGACGTAACCGACCGCCCCGGCGGGCAGGCCGGCCCGGCCCAGCGCCGCTCCGACCGCCCGGGCCAGCCCCGCGCCCTGCGGATCGGGTTGGCAGGGGTGGTGGGCGTCGCCGGCCCGCCCCCATCCGACCAGCGTCGCCACGGGGCTGCCACCCCGGGCGCGCAGCGCGGCGGCGGACTCCAGCACGACCGCGGCCACCCCGTCACCGAGCAGCAACCCCTGCCGTCCGACGCTGAACGGACGTACCGCCCCGTCGGCGGCAAGCGCACGGCCGGTGTCGAAGAGCGCGAACTGGTCCGGTTCCACCAGGTAGCCGGCGGCCACCACGACCCGGTCGGTGTCCCCCCGGTGGATCATCGCGGCGGCGTCGGCCACCGCGCTGCTCGCCGAGACGCAGGCGGTGGTGTAGACCCGGGTGGGGCCGCCGAGGCCGCACCGCCGGGCCAACCGGACGGCCAGTGTGGGCAGCTCCGGCCAGGCCGGACCGGCGTCGTCGCGTTCCCCGTCGGCCCACCACGGGTCGTCGGTGTCCGCGACCGGCCGGTCGTCGGTGTACGGGCCGGCCAGGGTGGCCGGGCCGCCGTGGGTGGCCAGCAACAGCGCCGCACCGGCCCGCTGTGCCGGGTCGAGCCCGGCGGTGACGCAGGCCGCGTCGACGGCGTCGGCCAGCTCCTGCGGCAGGGTCGCCACGTCGGGCCGGGTGGCCGCGACGGTCACCCGGCGACCGGTGGTGGCGAAGCGGCCCACCGGCCGGAACGCCGGTACGCCGGACAGGACCCCGGCCAGCAGCGCGTCCACGCCCCTACCGAAGGCGCTGACCGCGTACGTGCCGGAGATCGTGACGGGTGCCCGCTCAACCATCGGCGGGGGCGGGTAGGTAGGTGTGGAACACGGTCAACGCGTCGTCGACGGTACGGATACCGGCGAGCTGGTCGTCGGTGAGGTCCAGCTGGGTGCCGTAACGCTGTTCGACGAGGTGCACCAGCCACGCCAGTTCCATCGAGCCGACCCGGTGCGGGACCTGCTCGACGGGTTTGCCGGTGAGTTCGGCGAGCATGCTCACCAGGTCAGCTCGCCCCAGGTCGGGCTGACCGGACATCAGCGGTTGTCGGTGGTCGCCCCGGCGACCCGGTCGGCGACCATGGTGGTGAACTCCCCCACCGTCATCAGGGCCAGCTTCTCCGACTCGTCGTCGGCGAACCGCAGCCCGTACCGGTCCTCCACCCGGACGGACAGGTCGGACAGGGCGAGGGATTCCAGGTCCACCCCGGACGGGCCGAGGGTGGTGTCGTCGTCGATCCCGTCGACGTCGTAGTTCATGTCCTGGAGCTGCTCGATGACGAAGGTTCGGACCTCGTCTCGCATGACGGTTACCTCTCTCGATGGGCGAGTTGCCGGCACCCGGTCGGGGCACCGTGCGGGGATGGTTCGGGCGTACCGCCGACGGTCGGCCGGTGGCGACGCGGTGGTGACTCCCCGGCGGTCCTCGGGGACCGGCCAGGGGGTGGGATGGAGCGGACCGCTCACGGGGCCGCCGTTCGCAGCACGTCCAGCGAGCGGACCAGTTTGCCGGTGGTGGTACGCGGCAGTTGCGCCACGAGGTGCAGGGTGCGGGGCCGCTTGTAGCCGGCCAGTCGTTCGGCGAGCAGCTTGTCCAGTACGTCCTCGGACAGCGGGCCCTCGGGCTGCACGAAGGCGGTGATCCCGTCGTCGTAGGTGACCACGGCGGCGGCCACCCCGGGCAGGCCGGTGAGGGTGGCCTCGACCTCGGTGAGGTCGACCTTCAGGCCCCCCACGGAGACCTGCGAGTCGAGCCGGCCCCGGACGGTGACCAGGCCGGTGTCCGGGTCGACGGTGCCCGCGTCGCGGGTACGCAGCCAGCCGTCGGCCCAGCGGTCGGGGTCGCTGAGCCCGACGTACGGCGAGGCGGGACAGCTGATCAGCAGCTCACCGTCGGACTCGCGGACCTCGATGCCGGGTGCGGGCATGATCGCCGGCCGGTGGCTGCCGTGCAGGTCGGTGCCGATGACACCGACCTCGGTCATCCCGTACATGTTGCCCAGTGGTACGCCGTGCCGGTCGGTGAACGCCTGCACGACGGCCGGCGGGACCAGTTCCCCACCGGTGGTCATCCGCTTGAACTGGGGCAGGGGCCCGTCCGGGCGGGTGGAGGCGAGCAGGCCGATGTGGAAGGGCACGCCGAGGACGGTGGCCGGGGTGTCCTGGGCGGCGATCGCGGCCAGCACGGCGTCGCCGCCGAGCCGCTGCGGCGGGACCAGCTCGACGCGGGCGTGCAGACCGTAGAGCAGCCCTCCGACCAGGCCGAGCACGTGCACCATGGACGGCAGCAGGACGATCCGCTCGCCGGGTAGCGCCACGCCGTCGATCCGGGTGTAGCGGTGCACCTCGGCGACCAGGTCGGCGGCGGTGCGTCCGATCACCTTGGACGGTCCGGTGGAGCCGGAGCTGAGCTGGATCACGGCGTGGCCGCTGACCGCCGGGCGGTCCGCGTAGCCGGTCACGCTCTCGGTGACGTCGACGAAGACCTTCAACGCGCCGCCGGTGGTGCGGGCCGGGGCCACCACCACCTGCGGGGTGAGCCGGTGCAGCGCGCGGTCGACCTCGTGGTCGGTGAGCCGGTGGTCGAGCAGCACCGCCTGGCCACCGCCGCGCCACGTGGCCAACAGATTGACCACATAGGACAAAGAGGGCGGCAGACGCAACGCGACGGCCCCGCCGGGGCGCAGTCCGGCGGCGCGTAGCCGGTCCTGTGCCTCGACGACCAGGCGGTGCAGGGTGACCCGGTCCACCGGCTCGGGCAGCCGGAGACAAATGTCGGTCGGACGGCCGCAGAACAACACGTCGTCCACCCAACCGGGGTCTTGCGCCGCAGGATCTTCCGTCGGGCGATACATGGTCACCGCCGGTCACCGTCCAGCATAGAATCGGGCAAAAGCGCCCATAAATGATGTCTCTTGGCGTGCTCACGGCACCCTACGACAGCCCGGAAGAGCATTTCTAGATGCGAATGGCTAGATCATAAAGAGCGGCCGGCCGGATTGCCGCCGCTCGATCGGCCGGGCAGGATCGGGCGCGTACGCCGACCCGGGACACCACCGGCGGCATCGCCGTGCCCGCCGATCCGATGTGGAACCGGGCGGCCCGACGACGCCCCACCCCTGGTCAGCACCGGTCATCATGGACGGTCGACGGGCCGCCGCAGGCGGCACCGGCGGATGCGGACAGCGGTGTGCCCGGCGACAGGTCCCTGCCGCCGGGCACACCCCGGGAGTGACGCACAGTGATCAGTCGGTGGCGCTCCTCTGTCGCGGTACGGCACCCCGCAACACCAGCGCGCTGTTGAACCCGTCGAAGCCGCGCGCGCAGACCAGCGCCACCCGACTGACAGGCCGACGCGGGGCCCGCAGGAAGTCCAGCTCGCAACCCGGGGCCGGATCGACCGGGCCGGCCGAGGCGGGCAGCGTGTCGCGGTGCAGGGCGAGCAGCGCGGTCGCCACGTCCAGCGCCGACCCGCCCTGGTGGGCCCGACCGGTCAACGACTTGTGGGTGCTCACCGGCGGCGGCCGGTCACCGAAGACCGCCCGCAGCGCCGTCGCCTCACTGCGGTCGTAGCGGGGCACCCCGAGCGCATCGGGCACGACCAGGTCCACCTCCTCGGCGGTGCTGCCGGCGCGGGCCAGCGCCAGTCGCATCGCCCGCGCGTACGTCGCCGGGTCGCCGGCCGTGTCCGGGCCGGTGTGCACCGCGTCGTGGGTGGCCGCCCAGCCGGTCACCTCCCCGTAGATCCGGGCACCCCGGGCCAGGGCGTGCTCCCGCTCCTCCACCACGAAGACCGCACCACCCTCGGCCGGCACGTACCCGCCGGCCACCCGGTCGAACGGCCGGTACGCCGCCGCCGGCTCGTCGACGGCGCTGAGCAGCCCGGAGCGGAGCTGACAGGCCAACGCGTACGGGCTCAGCGGGCACTCGGTCGCCCCGGCGATCACCACCGACGTGCCCCGCCGGATGGTCCGCACCGCGTGCGCGAGGCTGTCCAGCCCACCGGCGGCCTCGGCGACCAGCACCCCCGACGGTCCCTTGAACTGGTGGTGGATGGACAACTGCCCGACGCTTGCCGCATAGAACCAGGCGATCGACTGGTACGCCCCGACGGTGCGGCTCGAACCGCCCCAGAGCCGTTGCAGCTCCCGCTGCCCGAACAGGTTCCCCCCCGACGAACTGGCCAGGGTGACCGCCCAGTCGTACGGGTCGGGGGCGCGCGCGGGCAGCCCGGCGTCGGCGAGCGCCAACGCGGTCGCGGCGAAGCCGAGCTGGGTCCACCGGTCGGTCTGCACGAGCTGCCGGGTGTCCACGTACGCGGCCGGGTGGAAGTCGGGGACCTCGCCGCCGACCCGGGTGGGGTAGCCGGTCGGGTCGAACAGGGTGATCGGCCCGGTCCGCCGGATGCCCCCGCTCACCGTCCGCCAGTGCGCGTCCACGCCGATGCCGCTGGGCGCGACCACCCCGATCCCGGTCACCACCGCCCGCCGGTCCCCGTCCGGGTCACCCGGGGCGGTCGCCCGGGGCGGGCCGGAACCGGCAGCGGTCACCCCGGCAGCGGAGCGCGTCACCGCGTCACCGCCAGCCGACGGAACAGCATCGCGGACTGGAAGCCACCGAACCCGCTGCCCACCGACAACGCCACGTCGACCGGGGTCTCCCGGGCCACGTTCGGCACGTAGTCCAGGTCGCACTCCGGGTCCCGGGTGGTCCAGTTGGCCGTCGGCGGCACCACCCCGTACTCGATGGCCAGGGCGCAGGCGGCCATCTCGATGGCGCCGATCGCGCCCAGCGAGTGCCCGACCATCGACTTGATCGAGCTGACCGGCACCCGGTACGCCGTCGGGCCGAGGGCCCGCTTGAACGCCGCCGTCTCGTGCCTGTCGTTCTGCCGGGTCCCGGACCCGTGCGCGCTGACGTAGGAGACCGCCGACGGGTCGAGCCGGGCCTGCCGCAGTGCCGCCGCGATGGCCAACCCCATCTCCACCCCGTCGGGTCGCAACCCGGTCATGTGGAAACCGTTGCTGCGGCTGCCGTAACCGGCGACCTCGCAGTAGACGTGCGCGCCGCGCCGCCGGGCATGCTCCCACTCCTCCAGCACCAGCACCGCGGCCCCCTCGGCCAGCACGAAACCCTGCCGGTGGGCGTCGAAGGGTCGGCTGGCGTGCCCCGGGTCGTCGTTGTCCGGGCTGGTCGCCCGGATCGCGTCGAACGAGGCGACGGTGACCGGGGAGATCGGCGAGTCGGCGGCACCGGCCAGCACGATGTCCGCCTCCCCGTCGACGACGAGCTGGTGGGCGTACCCGATGGCGTCGATGCCGGAGGTGCAGCCGGTGGAGACCACCTGCGCCGGGCCGTGCAGCCCGTGCCGGCAGGCCACGTCGGCGGCGAGGCTGCTCGGCACCAACGCCTGATAGAGGTACGGCCCACCGAGGGCGTGGTCGACCAGCCAGTGCCGACCCGAGTCGCTGACCCGGACGTACTCCTGCTCCAGGGCGGTGGTGCCGCCGACGGCGGTGCCCAGCACCACCCCGGCGACGTCCCGCTCGGCGTCGGTCAGGTCGAGCCCGCTGTCGGCCAACGCCTCCGCCGCGCAGGCCAGCGCGAACTGCACGTACCGGTCGGAGCGTTGCCGCTGCGCCGGGGTGAGCCCGGCGGCGTCCGGGTCGAAGTCGCACTCGGCGGCGATCTGCGACCGGTACGGCGACGGGTCGAAGAAGCTGATCCGCCGGGTGGCCGTGCGCCCCTCGGTGAGGGTCTTCCAGAACCGGTCCCGGGTGACGCCGCCCGGGGCGACCACCCCGACCCCGGTCACCACCGCACGGCGGCCGGTCACGACGGGCCCCGCTGCTCGACCAGCTCGGTGTCCACATGGCCGAGTTCCGGGCGGGGGGCGAGCGGGCCGAGGTGGAAGACCACCTCGGCGGCGACGTCGCCGGTGTTACGCAGCCGGTGCCGCACGTTGCGCGGCACGAACAGCGCCTCCCCGGCGGCCAACGGCACCGGCACGTCGTCCAGGTCGACGGTGATCGCGCCGCGCACCAGATAGAGGAACTCCTCGCTGTACGGGTGGTAGTGCTCGGCCACCCGGTCACCGGGGTCCACCGTCACCACCCCCATGAACCCGGAGGTGCTGCCGACGGTACGCGGGCCGAGCAGCACCCGCAGCTCCCCGCCGCGCCGCCGGTCGGCCGGCACGTCCCGGGCGGTGACCAGTCCGGTGGTGACCTCACTCATCGCCGCCTCCCGCGTACGCCCGCTCGATCCGTTCCTTGATCACGGCCAGTTGCACCCGGCTGTTGGTGTTGATCCGCTCGGTCATCGCCGCGTCGTCCACCGGGGCGGTCGGCTTCATCGCGAAGTCCTGCACCCAGGTCATCCGGGTGCCCGCGGGCTCCGTGTCGTAGTACCAGTGGATCCGCATGTACTCGAACGGACCGGTCTCCACCCGGCGGGCCCGCACCTGCCAGGTCGCCGGGTCGGTGGTGCGCTCGCTGACCCAGCTCCACGCGACGCCGTTCTCGTCGGGGTGCATGGTGAGCCGGAACCGCACCGTGTCCCCGTCGCGGTGCAGGATCTCCACCACGGCGTACTCGGTGAACAGGTCCGTCCAGCGCGCCACGTCGTTGGTGATCTCCCAGACCAGCGGCAGCGGGGCGGCGATGAGGATGCTGTTCTCGGTGTGCCCGGCCGGCCCGGCGGCGGCCACCAGGTCGGCCACACCGCCGATGCTGAGCTGCCCGGCCTGCTCGGGGATGCGTACCCGCCAGCGGTCGGCGACCACGGCGGACAGCTCCAGCAGGGCCAGCGAGTCCATGCCCAGTTCCTCCAGGCTGGCGGCGGGCGCGCGGGCGGCGGCGGCGGCGTCGAGGCCGCACCGGGTCACCAGGATCTCGGTGATCTCACTGGTGAGTGCCGTGCCATGGGTGACGGTCATCTCGGGTCCTCCTCCACCGGGCGGCTCACCCCGGTAGCCGTCACCTTCCGGCCGGGCCCGTCACCCGGGCGTCACCCGCCGACCCGCGACACCCCCACAAAGTGGTGACGTTGCGTTGACGCAGGCTGTGTATCGGCTATGCGAGAGCTGTCCATTGTGATGGAGGTTCGCAGTTCAGAGGCAATATCGCCCAGTCACGATACCTACACTCTTGTTGACCGAGAGTAATCACATTGGTAGTGTTCGTGCCGGCCGGTCCGGTGGGAACGGCGGGTCCGGCAGCACAGCGGAGCGACCCGGCCGCCGCGTCACGACCGACCGCGTCGGGACACCGGACGATCTGGACCCAGGCTTGCGTGCAGGGGGTGCGCCGTGACCGGTCATGCCAGCACGCCGACCAGTGACGTCCCGGCCGACCCACCGGTACGCCTGCACCTGCTCGGCGGCTTCCGGCTGCTGCACGGCGACCACCCGGTGGTGGTCCCCCGGGGGCTGCAACGGGTGATCGCCGTGATCGGCCTGCGCCCCGGCGCCACCCGCAGCAACCTGGCCGGCCTGCTCTGGCCCGAGGTGCCCGAGGAACGGGCGTTGTCGTCGCTGCGCACCGCACTGTGGCGGCTGCGCCAGGACCCCTGCTGCCCGCTACTGATCAGCGGAGACACCGTCCGCCTCGACCCGACGGTCCGCCTCGACGTGGACGACCTCGTCGCCACCGCGGCCCGGGTCCGCGACGGGGGTGACCCGCGTACCACCGCCGTCGCGCTCGCCGCCGGCAGCCGTGACCTGCTCCCCGGCTGGTACGACGACTGGGTGCTGCTGGACCGGGAACGACTGCGCCAACTCCGCCTGCACATGCTGGAACAGCTCGCCGTCGACCACCTCGACGCCGGCCGGCACGGCGAGGCGTTGCAGGCCGCCCTGGCGGCGATGGCCGCCGAGCCGCTGCGCGAGACACCACACCGCCTGGTGGTACGCATCCACCTCGCCGAGGGCAACGCGTTCGAGGCGGTACACGCCTTCTACGTCTACCGGGACCTGCTCATGCGGGAACTGCGCCTGGAACCCTCCCCCACGATGTGCGCCCTGGTCGACGAGACCCTCGCCCCCATCCGGCAGGCCACCCGCCGCACCCCGGCGGCCCGCCGTCACGATCCGGACGAGCGGTGTGACGACCAGGTGACACCTCCTGCGCCAGGGTGGAGCCACCGAGAGCCCTGGACCGATCGGGGCGCACCACCGGCGAGAGGGGTCCGATGAGCCGTCTGGTGATCGTCAGCAGGATCATTCCCGGCGCGGAAGGGCGGGTCGCCCAGATCTTCGCCGAATCCGATGCCACCGAACTGCCCGGACTCACCGGGCTGCGCCACCGCTCCCTTTACCGCCTGCACGACCTGTGCGTACACCTGATGGAGACCACCGAGGTCGACCTGGACACCCTGGTCACCGCGTACAACCACCCGCTCTACCAACGGACCAACGAACGGTTGTCGGCGCACACCTCGGCGTACCTGCCAACCTGGCGCTCCCCCCGGGACGCGCCGGCCGGCTGCTTCTACAGCTGGGACGTCTCCGACGCCCCCAGCCCGGAGGCCCTGCGCTGAGCAGCGCGGACACCGCCTCGGGCCACCACCGGGCCCGGTCACCACCACCGGTGGGTACGGCGACGGCGACACCGTGTCGTGACGTCGCCACCGCCCGACACCGGTCATTTCACCTGCGCAACGAGGGGCGGTCCTCCCTGTCGTCCGACATTCGCGTGTGCAAAGCTGCGGCGGGTCTTCGCGTTTTCCTCGCGACTTCAACGACATACGCAATAGGGAGGTAGCCGTGCCGTCGACTTTCGGGCAATGGCTGATCGTGATCCTGGCCCTGCTGGTGGGCCTGGGCGGAGGCTGGGCGCTGTGGGGACGGCAGAAGCCGGCCGCCACCTCGCCCATCGTGGAGGGTGACCCGGTCGTCGGGCTCTCCGCCGAGGAGAAGGCCGCCGCCACGATCGACACACCGCGCCCGATCGCCACGGTCGACAACTCCCCGGCCCCCGCCGCCGTCGTGGACCACCCCACCCCGCACACCGCGCCGGACACCGACCACGCCGCCCCGGCCACCGACTCGACCACCCTGACCGCCGACTCGACCGACTCGACCGCCGGCTCGACCGACTCGACCGCCGACTCGACCGCCTTGACGACCTCGACCGCCGACGAGCACGCCAGCACCGCCGTCGACGGCACGCCCACCACGATCGCCGCCGAGCGGTCCGCCCCGCTGGCCGACATCGACGACGATTCGACCACCGCCGACCTGACCGGTCGTACCGTCTCGGACGAGAAGCCCGCGAGCACCGACGCCGACGAGACCGTCGCGCCGGTCCCCGCGCCCCGGGCGACCGTCGAGGACACCCCCGACACCCCGGCTACGGCGACCGCGCTGCCGCAGCCGACCACGGTCGACCCGGACGGCCCGGCCGCAAGCAGCACGGAGACCGGGGCCGACCCGCTCGCGGCTCCGAGCGCCGAGACCACGCAGCCCGCCGAGCCGGTCGCCACTGAGCCGGCCATCGAGCCGGTCGCCACTGAGCCGGCCATCGAGCCGGCCGTGGTCGAGCCGGCCGCCGCCGAACCAGCCGCCGCCGAGCCGGCCATCGAGCCGGTCGCCGCCGAGCCGGTCGCCGCCGAGCCGGCCATCGAATCGGTCGCCGCTGAGCCGGCCACGCAGGTCTCCACCGTGGCGGACGGGGAGTCGACGACGCCGGCGAGCGTGCCGGACCCGGACCTGTCGGGCGCGGACGACGTGGACACCGCCCCCGTGGCCGTCGCGCCGGCGGTCCCGGCGCAGCGCACCTCCGTCGAGGACACCGCCCCCGCCGCCGCGGACGCTCCGGTCCCGGCGGCCGCCCCGCTGTCGGACGCCTCCCCCACCCAGGGCGGGTCGGCGGACGACTTCCGCCGCATCCAGGGTGTCGGCCCGAAGATGGCCGCCGCGCTCCAGTCCGCCGGCATCCACACCTACCAGCAGCTCGCCGCGCTCGACGAGACGGGCCTGCGGGAGACGATCCGCGCCGCCGGACTGCGCGCCACCGCGAGCCTGGCCACCTGGCCGCAGCAGGCGAAGGTGCTGGCCGGTGCGGGCGCCGAGGCCGAGCGGGTGCTGCCCACGCCGACCGGTGGCGACACCCGGGACTGATCCAGCTCACCCGACAGGGCCGGTGGGCGGGCGTCATTCGCACCCACCGGCCCTGTCGCGTTTTCGGCCGGAACCCCGCAATTCGGCCTGAACCCCGGCTCCTGCGGTCGCGCGACCGCACCAGACTCGGCACCGCGCCGAAACCCGTGGCCTTCCACAGTGCCCAGCCGCACGGGCGTCCCCGGTGCCGGGTCGACCTTCAGCCGGCTGGGTGGGGTCACCGACCACCGTCGCGTCGGGTCGATCGCCGGAGAATCCAGCATCATCGCGCTGACCGTTCCGGAATACCGTTTATCCGGTCCCGGCCGGTGGGTACATGGGCGTCACCTCGAACACAACACAAGCCGGGAGGCACCCCCATGCGCGGTTCGTCGATCCTCGGAGTCATCGTCGTCATCTGGCTGGTCATCGGCGCCATCGCCGCTGGTCAGCGAGGCTATTACGGAAACGATGACACCAACTGTGCCGAGGCCGGCACCATCCTGGTGACCATCGTGGCCGGGCCGCTCAACTACATCGGCGCCAACCCGAAGATCGACTGCAAGCTCCCCGAGCCGTCGAAGTAAACCGTCGCACCCCGGCCCGCGCCCACCCCTCGGGGCGCGGGCCGCATCATGTCCGCTCCAGATCACCCCACCCACCCCCACCCTGAAACCCCCCACCCAACCCCTAAACCATCCTAGGAGCCTATCCCACCACCCCCCTCCCGCACTCCCACCCCAACCCCCTCCCACCCAGACCACCCCAGCCCGGTGATCAAGAGGTTTACGTCACGCCGACGGGGTTTTCTGACGTATACCTCTTGATCACCTGACGCAAAGCTCTTGATCACGGGCGGGAGGGCGGGAGGGAGGGCGGGCGGGCGGGAAAGAGGGGCGGCGGGAGGGGGTGGGTCAGCCGCCCACGTGGATGCCGGGGCGGCGGGAGGGGTCGGGTTCACTCTTGCGGATGATCTCGCGGACCACGGGTGGGGTGTCGCCCCGACCGAGGATCAGGTAACGCAGCAGGTGAGCGAGCGGGTTGCCCTCGGACCACTCGAAGTGGGCGTGTGGTCGGACGCCGGTACCGTCACGCAACGCCAGCAGGATCGCGGCGATCGCGTTCGGCACCGCCGGGCTGCTGGCCCGCAGCACCCGGAAACCGCCCACCTCGACCCCGTGCACCCGCAGCACCCGGCTGAACTCCGACGGGTCCACCACGTCGATCTCCAGGAAGAGCACGTCGGAGGCGCCCGGCACCGGGTTCATGCCCCGCTGGACCCGCTCCTTGACCCGGTACTCCTTGAGCGCGCCGGTGTCCCGCTTGTTGGCGATCAGGTGCAGCCGACCGTCGTGGGCCAGTGACTCGGCGACGAACCGACGGGCCGGCCCGTCGAAGTCGATCCGCTCGGCCCGCAGTTCGGTGGTGCGGGTGATCCGGGAGACCAACGAGACCACGACGATGCCGGCGATGAACAACCCGGAGATGGCGATCCCGTCCGGCTTCTCGATGACGTTCTCGACCAGCGCGTAGAGCAGCACCGCGGTCAGCACGGCGAAGCCGGACGCGGCGAACCGGTGCCGGGCCCGCAGGGTCGCGATGGTCACCGCCACCGCCCCGGAGACCATCATCGCCAGGATGCCGGTGGCGTACGCGCCGGCCTGGGCGTTGACGTCGGCCCGGAAGGCGACAGTGATGACGATGCTGATCAGGGTGTAGACCAGCACCACCGGCCGGACCGCCCGACCCCACTCCGGCGCCATCCCGTACGACGGCAGGTAGCGCGGCACGATGTTGATCAGGCCGGCCATCGCCGACGCCCCGGCGAACCAGAGGATCAACACGCTGCTGATGTCGTAGAGCGTGCCGAACCCCTCCCCGAGGCGGGCGTGGGCCAGCCAGGCCAGCGCCCGGCCGTTCGCCGCGCCACCCGGCTGGAACTCCCGGGGCGGGATCAGCACGGTGGTGACGAAGGTGGTGGTCAGCAGGTACCCCGACATGATCAGCGCGGCGGCGGTGAGCAGCCGGCGGGTGTTGCGGATCCGGGCGGCCAACCGCTGCTCGCGGTCCGCGCCGGCCCCGCGTACCAGGGGCATCATGCTCACCCCGGTCTCGAAGCCGGACAGGCCCAGGACCAGCAGCGGGAAGGCCAGCACCGCCGGGCCGAGCAGATCCCCCACCCCGGAACCCCCGGCGGTCAGGGCCGCCGTCCAGTCCCGCACGGTGCCCGGATCGGCGGCGATCTCGGCCAGACCGACGGCCACCACCACCGCGTTGAGACCGAGAAAGACCACCACCAGCGGTACGGCCACCAGCACCGCCTCGCTGAACCCGAGCAGGAAAACCCCGCCGAGGACGAGCAGCAGCGCCACCGTCACCAGCACGGCCACCCCGTCACCGTGCGGTGCCGACGACGGCAGGTACGGGTTCTCCAACAGGTGCACGGTCGCGTCGGCGGCGGAGAGCGTGATCGTGATGATCCAGGAGGTGGCGACGAAGCCGAGCAGCACCAGCACGAACAGTTTGCCCCGCCAGAACGGCAGCAGCCGCTCCAGCATCGCCACCGACCCCTGCCCGTGTGGGCTCTCCCGGGCCACCCGCCGGTACATCGGCAGCATCCCGAGCAGGGTGAGCGCCACGATCAGCAGGGTGGCCAGCGGGGAGAGCGCCCCGGCAGCCAGCGCCGCGATGCCCGGCAGGTAGGACAGGGTGGAGAAGTAGTCGACCCCGGTCAGGCACATCACCTGCCACCAGGGGTGCCGGCGTTGGCTACCCTCCTCGGTCTCCGGGCCGACCGGCTGCACCCGGTACGCGAACAGCCACCGGCGCAACGCGCCACCGGGCTGCGCCGGCCGGGCGTGGCTGTCCACGCACTCCGGGAGCCCCACCGGCCCCGGCCGGGTGCGTTCGCCCTGCCCGGCGGCCCGTGCCTCGCGCAGCGCCCGCCCATGCCCCGGCGGCGGCGTGCTCCCCCGCCGTTCCCGGGTCCGCCGCTCCCGCGCCCCGTCCCGCCCGTCCGCCATCCCCCGACCGCCCTCGTAGGCCCTGACCCGACGGTAGGCGCTGAACCGGCCCCCACCGGCCGGAACAGGGGAAGCCGGGCGGACCGGACCGGCGACGCTACCCGGGCCGGCCGGGCAGGACGGCCGGGCAGGGCAGGACGGCCGGGTCAGGGCAGGACGGCCGGGTCAGGGCGGTCAGGGCAGGACGGTCGGGCCGGGACCTGCCGGCCGGACCGGGTGGATGGTCGGTCGGGAGCCCGGGCGCGGCCACCGGGGCGGGTAGTCAGGTGCGGCGGGGATGGCCGGCCGGCACGCGGCGCAGGGCCGCCAACAGGGCCGCCGGGTCGGTCACCGTGACCGTGGCCGCCGGATGGCGCAGCCACCGGCCGGGGGCCAGCCCCGACACCGGTGTGCCGAAGCGCAGGCACACCCCGGCCGTGGTGCCGGTACCGAAGGTCACCCCCCGGTCGGCCAGGGACAGGTGCGGCCCGACCGCCCGCCACCAGCGGTACGGCCCACTGCGCTGCGCGTCGACCACGTTCGCCCGCCCGGTCCGCAGCTGCCAGCGGCCGAACCGGATCACCAGTTCCTCGTCGTCGAGCAGCACGGCGCAGGTCTGCGGACGGATGCCGAGCAGCGCCAGCGGAACCCGGAACCCGGGGTCGAACCGGAAGGCGAACCGTTGTACGGGCATGACCGACGGGTACCCCGCGCGCGTGGCCCGACACCCGAACGGGCCGAACCGGTGGGGCCGACCGAGGGCCGCCCGAGGATTGCCCGAGGATTGCCCGAGGGCCGCCCGTAAACCGCGAGAGGGCCGCCCGCGCACCGTGCGAGAGGGCCGCCCCGGATGCCGCCCGCCGGGTCATTCCAGGGCGCGGGTCCAGTCCTCGACGTGGGTGCCCAGGTGGTCGGCGACGGAGCGCCAGTAGGGGCCGTCCTCGGCGTGGATCCGGACCCACGGCTGCACGCCGTCGCGGGCCCCGGCGCACAGCAGGTCGTACATCGCCCGGGCCCGCGGGGCGAGGGTCGCGGCGAGCGCGGGACGCTCCGCTGCCGGTAGGTCGTACCCGTCGACGAGGGTGCGCAGCCGGTGGGCCGACTCCGCGACCGGCCGGTCGGGGCGCATCCCGGCCATCGCCTGGGCGGCGTACGCCAACTCCCAGCGGCGGGTGCCGGGGCCGGCGCCGTCCCAGTCGATCAGCACCCAGCCGCGTGGGGCGCGGACCAGGTTCCACGGTGCCGCGTCGTGGTGGCAGAGCAGGTCCGCGCCGTCGGGTCGGATCGGCACCTGCCAGCGGGCCGGCCCGGGGGGCGTGAAGTCGGCGACCGCGCGGTGCAGGTCGGCCAGCAGCCGGCCGATCGAGGCCAGTTCCGCCGTGCGGTAGAGACCCGAGGGGTGACCCAGCTCCCCCGGCACGTACTCCAGCACCTGGCGGCCCTGGTCGTCGCGGCCCAGCGGGCGGGGCGCACCGTCGAAACCGACGGCGTGCAGGTGGGTCAGCAGGGCGTCGACGGCGTCGGTCCACGGGCCGACCGGCCGGCGGACGGTGTCGCCGATGCGGACCACACCGGTGGTGACGTTGCCGGGCAGCGGTTGTTCGATCGGGCTCACCCGGCCATCCTGGTCCAACGGACGCGTCCCCGCGCGCCGGTTTCCCGGCGCGCGGGGACCCCCCGTCCCGGCTGCTACTGCAGGAACGCCCCCAGCGGTGAGAGCAGCAGCCGGCCGAGCGCCGCGGCGTTGTCGTCCAGCCGCGCGCGCTCGCCGTCTCGGGCCTGCGGGTCGTGCCGGCAGCGCCAGATCTTCTGCGCGTTGCGCCAGGCCACGTCCCGGGTGTACTCGACCAGTTCGCCCTGGTACCAGTCGTCGATGTCGCCGTTGAGCATGTCGAGCAGCAGTTGCCACCGCTCCAGGTAGCCCCGCCGCAGCGACGGGATCTTGTCGGCGAAGATATCGTTGATCTTGAGATAGTCACGGTGCTGTTCGGTGCCGTCCACCGGCTCGGACTCCAGGTGGTCGAACGTGGTCACCAGGGCGAACGGCAGATCGAAGTTGATGTGCGCGTTCACTCCCGCCGCCGCCGACGGCAACGGCCGGGCGTCCGGGCCCCTCATCCGCTTGAACAGGCACGACCAGGCGCGCGGGGTGGTCGGGCTCGACTCGGTCCACAGCCGCATCGCGTCGAAGTAGCGGGCGGCGAACTCCACGTCCAGCCGGGACAGGAACACCGGGTCGGCGAAGTAGTCGTCGTAGAGCCCCTCCAGCACCCGGCTGGTGATGGTCAGGTAGAGCCGGTTGAAGTCGGCCAGCGGGCAGCTGCCCTCCAACGGCGGTAGCCGGACCAGCAGGTCCTGAAGTTTGGTGAGGTGGTCGACCACCGCCGGGACGTCCTCCGGGTGGTCGGCGAGCAGATCGACGATGTCCACGTGGACGGGGCCCCAGACCGGTTCCGTCATGTCTCCTCCACAGTGGTCGGGGCAGCGCCGTGCCGTCGTTGACGAGGGACAGCCTGGCAGCGTCGACCGGGCGCGGGATCAGTAGAACGACGTATTCGACCGCGCCGTACGTACGCTCACTCGCCCCGGTTCCGCAGGTGGATGGCGCTGGCCTGGACCCGGGTGCGCACCTGGAGCTTGTCGAAGATGTGCGACACGTGCACCCCGATGGTCCGCTCGCTGATGAACAGCCGCTGACCGATCTCCTTGTTCGTCAGACCTTCGGCCACCGCGGCGAGCACCTCGCGTTCCCGCGCGGTCAGCGTGGTCAGCTCGTCGACGACCGGCCCGGCTACGACGGTGACCGACCCCGACCCCGACCCCGCGGGCCGGCGGTGCCCCACCCCGGTCGACCGGGGACGGCCCTGCCGGCGGTCGACCCCGGCGGGTTGGGCACGGTCGGTCAGCTCCACCCGCGCCCGGCCGGCCAGCGTCCTGATCTCGCTGGTCAACGGCACCGCCCCCAGGCTCAACGCCATCTCGTGGGCCTGTCGCAACAACGTGCCGGCGGTGCTGCTGCGACCACGCCGGGCCAGCAACGCCTCAGCCTGACGCAACCGCGAGTAGGCCGCCGGGTAGGGGTGGTTACGCTTGTCCCACTCGGCTGCCGAACGGGCCCAGGCGTCCGGGTCACCCCGGCCGTCGAGCCGGGTCAGCTCGGCCGTGCACAGCGCCAGGAAACCGTCGGCGACGACCCGTACCGGCCCGGCCGCCGTCGCGCTCTTGGCCGTCACCCGGTCGACCGCGTCGCGCAGCCGCCGCACCGCCGTCGGGTCCACCGCCACTGTACGGCTCGCGTGCGCCTCCGCCTCCGCGCGCAGCCCGTGCCAGGCCAGCGTGCCCAGCAGCACCACGTCGTCGGAGCGGCTCTCGGTCATTCCCCGCTGCACGGCCTGCCGGGCCACGTCGTGCCGGCCCTGCCACATCGCCAGCCCGGCCCGCAGGATCAGCATCGGCAGGACGTGCCGGGGCGCACCGCCACCGGCGAGCATCGTCGCCACCGCCTCCAGGTCCCGGTCGGACGCCTCGACGTCGCCGTACCCGACGGAGAGCCGGCAGCGGGCCAGCAGCAGCTCCACCGCGTCGGCCCCGGACGGGCGGTGCCGCAGCGCCGCCGCGACGACCTTCTCCGCCTCCGCCCACTGGCCGACCCGGAACAGCCCGTTGGTGGCGATGGCCAGCAACCGGGTCTCGTAGGTGCGGCCCAGGCCCAGCTCGGCGACCCGCTCGGCACCCCGGCGGGCCACCACCACCCCCTCCTCCAGGATGTTCAGCGGCCCGGTCAGCAACTCCGCCAGGTGCAGGTACGCGCAGGCCACGTCCTCCGGGCCACCGGAACGTTCGGCGGTCTCCAGGGCCCGGCGGACCACGGCCAGGCCCGAGTCCGGGTCCTCCAGGAACGCCTCGCTGAAGCCGAGCGCCGCGCTGGCCAGCACCACCGAGTTGGTGCTCCCGTCGACCGTCGCGGCCAACTCCAGGGCCTCCCGGGCGCGCTGCCCGGCGTCGGCGTAGCGGCCCTGGAGCACCAGCAGATGGGCCAGTTGGGCGGCGGCGGCGGCCCGTTCCCCCGCGGTGCAGTCGACGGACTCCAACACCCCCCGGTACTCCGCCTCGGCGGGCGCGGACCGGCCGGCGGCGGCCAGGTAGCGGGCCCGCCGGATGCGCAACCCGCAGGACGGATCGAGCGGTTCACCCCCGGCCAGCTCGGCCAGCAGGGACAACGCCCGGGCGTGCTCGCCGCT
This sequence comes from Micromonospora sp. NPDC049081, assembly GCF_040648835.1. Lineage (NCBI taxonomy): Bacteria > Bacillati > Actinomycetota > Actinomycetes > Micromonosporales > Micromonosporaceae > Micromonospora > Micromonospora sp. NPDC049081. The sequence continues at coordinate 102,199 of NZ_JBEZEK010000013.1, forward strand.
CTGGTGGGCGGTCTCGGCGGCGTGTTCGAGCAGCACCGCCTGGTCGACCTCGGGCGGTACGCCCCCCGGCCCGCTGGTCGGGGTCGCGGCCAGCTGCAACGCCGCCGACCAGTGCCGGTGCGCCTCGGCGAAACCGTGCAGCCGTTGTGCCTCCCGGGCGGCGGCCATCGCCGCCGGCAGGGCCCGGGCGGGCTCGCCGGCCAGCCGCCAGTGATGGGCCAGCCGGGCCTGGTGCAGCTCCGCCGGGGCCTGGGTGAGCGCCTCCGCGTAGCGGCGGTGCAGGCCGGCGCGCTCCGCCGGGAGCAGTTCGTGGGCGAGCACCTCGGCGACCAGCCGGTGCCGCAGCCGGTAGCCGTCGTCCGCGCCGACGAGCAGCCGGTGGGCCACCGCCTCCCGCAACGCCTCGATCAGTTCCGGCTCGGGCAGCCCGAGCACCTCGGCCAGCAGCCAGTGCTCCACCGGCTCGACCCCGGCGGCCACCGCGTGCACCGCCGCGTGCGCCTGCCGGGGCAGCACGTCCACCCGGGACAGGAAGATCTCCCGCAGCGTGTCGGACAGCCCGTCGCGGCCGTCACGCAGGTCACGGGCCAACTCCTCGACCACGAACGGGTTGCCGCCGCTGCGCTGCCAGACCTGGTCGGCGGCTTCCGGGGCGAGGGGTGTGCCGACGATCTCGCCCGCCAACCGGTCGGTGTCGGCCCGGTCGAGCGGGGCCAGGTCGAGCACCCGTACCGACCGCAGCCGGCGTAGCTCGGTGAGCACCCGGCGCAGTGGATGGGCCCCCTGCAACGACTCGGCCCGCACCGCCGCCAGCACCGACAGTTGCAGGTCACCCAGGCCGGCGAGCAGGTAGAGCAGCAGTTGCCGGGTGGTCCGGTCCACCCACTGGAGGTCGTCGAGGACGAGCACCAGCGGCCGGCCCTCGGCGATCAGACTCAACCCCCGGGAGACCCGTTCCAGCAGCGCCCCGGCGCTGTCCGCGCCGCTGCTGTCCTCGGCGAAGGTCCGCAGCAGTCCGCGTACCGCCGAGGAGGTGCGGGCCTGCGCGGCGGTGAGGTCGGCGTCGAAGCGGCGCAACGCCTGGAGCACCGGATGCAGCGGGGAGGCGTCGCCGATGTCCAGGCAGGAGCCGGTGAGCACCACCGCTCCCGCGTCCCGCAGCCGTGCCGCAGCCTCGGTCAGGAGCCGGGTCTTACCCACCCCGCTCTCCCCGGTGACGAAGACGGCGGCGGTCTGCCCGGGGCCGATGTCGTCGTGGAGCGCGGCGCGCAGCGTCGCCAGCTGGTCGGCACGGCCGACGAGCGGCGCGCTGTCCACTTCGCTGGCCATGTCCGCAGCCTAGTCACAGGTCCCCGCACCGTTCTACGGGCTTGATTCGTCTCTGGTACCTCTCGCGTCGAGTTTGCGACTAAAGGTGGTCGCCCGCCGACATACGTCGTTCGGCAGATCCCCCGTCCTACCGGTGGTGACACTCTCCGGAAGTCATCAGACCACTGCGGAGGAAGGGTGGGTGGGATGCCACTGTCCACGGTCGGTACCGGTCGGGAAGACGTCACCACGACGCCCTGGCCGGTCCCGCAGGAACGCCGAACGCTGACCGTGCTCTTCGCCGACATCGTCGGCTCGACCGCGCTGACCGAACGGCTCGACCCGGAGGACGTCCGGGCGGTGCAGTCCGCCTACTTCGACACCGTCGCCGGGGTGCTGCGCCGCTGGCAGGGCACGGTCGAGAAGTACGTCGGCGACGCGGTGATGGCGTTGTTCGGGGCGCGTACCTCCGATGGCCTCGACGGTTACCGGGCGGTGCGGGCCGCCCTGGAGATCCAGGCCGCGTTGGAGCGCCGGGAGCTGCCCGGTGGGGTGACGCTGCGGGTCCGGGTGGGTGTCGCCACCGGCGAGGCGGTGGTCGACCTGGCCGCCGCCCGCGACGGTGGCCACGGCATGGCCTCCGGCGCCGTCCTCACCACCGCCGCCCGCATCCAGGAGTACGCCCCGCCGGGCGGCGTGGTCGTCTGCGCGGCCACCCACCGGGCCACCGCCGGCCTGGTCGAGCAGCACGCCCTCGCCCCCGCAGCGCTCACCGGCAAGGCACGGCCGGTCGACGTCTGGCAGGTCACCCGCACGGCGAACCCGCGCCCGCCCCGCCACCACGGTCCGCTGGTCGGCCGACGCCGTGAACTCGCGACCGCCGTCGAACAGCTCACCCGGGTCGCCCGGGAACACCGTCCACGGTGGGTGGCCCTGGTCGGCCCGGACGGCATCGGCCGCAGCCGGCTGCTGGCCGAGCTGCGCCACCGGCTGCCGGCGGTCGACGGCACGCCGGTGCGCTGGGCGGTGGGGCACTGCCCGCCGTACCCGGAGCAGGTGTTCGGGCCGGTCGCGGAGCTGCTGCGGGACCTGCTGGGGCGACCGGCCGACGACGCGGCGGGGACCGTCGCGGCACGGCTGGCCGCCCTGGTCGACGGACTGGTCCCGGCGGGTCAGGTCCCGGCGACGGTGGCGGCGCTCACCGCGCTGCTGGACGCGCCGGACCGGTCGGCGGTCGCCGGGGCGGCGGCGGTGCGCCGGGTGCTGCTCGCCCTGGCCGCCCGCCGGCCGGTGGTGGTCGGCGTGGACGACCTGGACCGGGCGGCCCCCGAACTGGGCCACTTCCTGCACTCGCTGTTCGCCGCCGCGACCGCCCGGGGACTGCCGCTGGCGGTGCTGGCCACCCACCGGCCCGACCGGGCGGACCACGTCCCCGCGCCGGCGGGCGGACACCACCGGGTGGAGTTGGCGCCGCTGGGCACCCTCCACAGCGGCCGGTTGCTGCGTCTGCTGCTCGCCCACGCCGGTCAGCCGGTCGCGTCGGCTGCCCGGATGGTGCCGCTGGTCGCCGGCCGTCCCGGTTACGCAACCGCCTACGTCCACGCGTCGGCGCTCCCGACCGGTGACCCGTCGGCGCTCCCGACCGGTGACCCGTCGGCGCTCCCGACCGGTGACCCGTCGGCGCTCCCGACCGGTGACCCGTCGGCGCTCCCGACCGGTGACCCGTA
>NZ_JBEZEK010000013.1:105327-126415 GCF_040648835.1 Micromonospora sp. NPDC049081
CCCGTCGGTGCGCCCGACCGAGCCGCCCCTGCCCGAACCGCTGCGACGTCGCGCCGCCGCCCGGTTGGACCGGTGTGACGGCCCGCACCGGGCGGTCCTGATGGCCGCGGCGACCCTCGACGGGGAGTTCGCCGCGTCGGCGGTCGACGTGCTGCTCGGCTGGGCGGCGGGCCGGGCGGCGCAGGCGTTGCGTCGACTCACCGACGCCGGGCTGGTCCGGTCCGGTTCCCACGGCGGGCACGTCATCGTCGACCCCGCCCTGCGCCGCTGCGCGTACGACCGGCTGCCCCGGATGCTGCGCGCCGAGTTCGCCCGGCGCGCGGAGGCCGACCGGTCCGCCGGGGCCGTCCGGCGGACCGGGACGGCCCGGCGCGCGCAGAGCATCCGACGGGCCGGGGTCGACCGGCGGACCGGCGTCGCCCGGCCGGCCGGGACCCGGCACCGCACCGGTACCGGCTGGCCGGTCGGGGCCGGTCTGCCGGTCGACCCCGGGCCGGTCTTGGCCACGGTCAGCTCGCCGCACGGTCGGGAAGCCCGATGGCAGGCAGCCACCCCCCACCGCGCTCCGCTCCCCGCCACCGCATCCGCCACCGGGAGCAGGACCGGCGGGCCGCGGCCGGCAGTCGCGGTCCCCGCCACCGGAGGTCCGGGGCCGGTGGCCGCCCATCCCGACGGCCGCGGGCCCCGACCGGGGGTCGTCCTTCCCGACGGCGGCGGGCCCCGACCGGGGGTCGTGGGCTGCCCGGAACCAGGGTCCGTGCTGATCGCAGCCGGCCCGACGGGTCCGCCGCCGGCCGGTCTGATGCCGGGCACCGCCATCGGGCGACCGCGCGCCGGCTCGACGCGGGACGACCGGTGGGCGGGGGTGCCCGGCGGGTCCGCCGCCCGACCCGTCGACCCCGGGTTGCCGGGCCCGGGTGGCGTCGTCGTGCCGCTGCCCTCGCGCGGGACCGGCGTACCGACCGGCCGCCCGCCGACGACCGGCGGGCGGCGACGGGGGGAAGGGGTGCCCCGCACCGCCGTACCGTTACCGGCCCGGGCCGCCTGACCGTCGGCAGTCGGCCGCGCCTGACCCGTCGGCCGTGCCGGATCCGTCCGGTCCGAGCACCCACCGCCTCGTCAGCGGGGTGCCCCGGTGACCGGGGGCGGATCGGCAGCCATGGCCCGGACCGCCTCCCCGGCGTAGAGGCAGGCGGCACGGTGGCCGGGGGCCACCTCGACCATGGGCGGGTCGGTCCCGGCGCAGGCGGCACGCGCCTGCGGGCAGCGGGTCCGGAACCGGCAGCCGCTCGGCGGGTCGGTCGGGCTGGGCAGTTCACCACTGAGGATGATCCGCCGCCGGTCGCGCTCCACCCGGGGATCGGCCACCGGGACCGCCGACAGCAACGCCGCCGTGTACGGGTGCGCCGGCTCCCGCCAGAGCTGCGCCGGGGTGCCCGTCTCCACGATCCGCCCCAGGTACATCACCGCGATCCGGTCACTGAGGTGTTCCACCGCGGCCAGGTCGTGCGCGATGAACAGGTAGGTCAACCCGAGGTCCCGTTGCAGCCGGCGCAGTAGGTTCATGATCTGTGCCTGCACGCTCAGGTCGAGCGACGCGATCGGTTCGTCGAGGACGATCAGGTCGGGTTCACCGGCCAGCGCGCGGGCGATCCCGACCCGCTGACGCTGGCCGCCGGAGAGTTCGTGCGGGTGCCGACCGGCCGTCTCCGGTCGCAGCCCCACCAGGTCGAGCAGTTCGGCGACCCGACGTCGGCGGGCGTCGGCGGAGCCGGCCAACCGGTGCACGACCAGCGGTTCGGTGATGCTCGCACCGACGGTCAGGCGCGGGTCCAGCGACGCCTGCGGGTCCTGGAACACCATCGCCACCCGGCGGCGCAGCCTGCGCAGGCGGCGCCGCGACCACCCGGTGACGTCCTGCCCACCGACCCTGATCCGCCCGGTCGTCGGGTCGACCAGCCGCAGCAGCGCCAGGCCCGTGGTCGACTTGCCGCTGCCCGACTCCCCCACCAGGCCGAGGGTCTCGCCGGCCCGTACGGTCAGCGACACCCCGTCCACCGCGCGCACCGGTGGGCCACCGGGGCTGGGGAACCAGACCGTCAGGTCGTCGATCTCGGCGACGGTCGCGGTGCTCATCGGTCCTCCCGGTGGAGCTGCTCGCGGTCACCGGACACGCGCCGGCCGTCCCCGGCGGGCGGGCCGTCCCCGGCGGGCGGGCCGTCCCCGGCGGGCGGGCCGTCCCCGGCGGGCGGGCCGTCGGGGAGGGGATAGAAGGTGCGGACCCGGTGCCCGGGGGTGATCGGCGTCAGCGGGGGCAGTTCGTGTGCGCAACGCGCGTCGCCCCGGACCGGGCAGCGGGGCCAGAACGCGCAACCGTCCGGCAGGGCGAGCGGGCTGGGCGGCGCACCGGGGATCGCGGCCAGCTCCTCCCCCGCCGCGCCGGGCCGTGGCCGGGCGGCCAGCAGGGCCCGGGTGTACGGGTGCCCCGGTGCGCCGAACACCGCGTCGACCGGTCCCTGCTCGACGATCCGGCCCCCGTACATGACCGCGACGGTGTCGGCGATCCCGGCCACCACCCCGAGGTCGTGGGTGATCCAGACGACGGCGGTGCCGAGCCGGCGTCGCAGGTCGGCGACCAGCTCGACGATCTGCGCCTGGGTGGTGACGTCCAACGCGGTGGTCGGCTCGTCGGCGATGAGCAGCTCCGGTTCGCAGGCCAGGGCCATCGCGATGACGACCCGTTGCCGCATCCCCCCGGAGAACTGGTGCGGGTGCGCGTCCACCCTGCGGTCGGGGGCCGGGATGCCGACCAGGTCGAGCAGCTCGACGGCGCGGGCCCGGGCCTGCCGCCGACTCATCCCGAGGTGCTCCTCGCACGCCTCGGTGACCTGGCGGCCGACGGTCAGCACCGGGTTGAGGGTGGTCATCGGGTCCTGGAAGACGAAACCGACGTGCCGGCCACGCCACCGGCGGCGCTCCGGCTCGGACATGGTGGTCAGCTCCCGGCCGAGCAGCCGGACCCGGCCGGTGACGGTGGCGGAGCGCGGGGCCAGGCCGGTGGCGGCGAGCACGGTCATGCTCTTGCCGCTGCCGGACTCGCCGACCAGGGCGAGGGTCCGGCCGGGGGCCACCGACCAGTCGACACCGGCGACCGCGCGGGCGGGACCGTTGCGGGTGCCGAGGGTGACCGTCAGGTCGTCGATGGCCAGCACCGGCGCGTCCCCGGCCGGGGGCGACGGTACGACGGGCGCGCTCATCGGCTGCTCCTGCGGGCCTCGCTGACGGTGAGCTGACGCGGGTCGAGCACGTCCCGCAGCGCGTCACCGACCAGGTTGAAGGCGAGGACGGTCAGGAAGATCGCCGCGCCGGGGAAGAACCCCAGCCACCAGGCGTCGGTGACGAACCCGCGCCCGTCGTAGAGCATCCGGCCCCAGGCCGGCGCGGGTGGCTGGACGCCGAGCCCGAGGAAGGACAGCGCCGCCTCGGACAGGATCGCGAAGGCCAGCGACAGCGAGGTCTGCACGATCAGCGGGGCGGCGATGTTGGGCAGCACGTGCCGGCGCAGGATGCGCAGGTCGGAGGTGCCGATGGAGACGGCGGCCCGGACGAACACCTGCTCCCGCACGGCGAGCACGCTGGCCCGGGTCACCCGGGCGAAGATCGGGGTGTAGACCACCCCGACGGCGACCATCGCGGTGACCAGCCCGGGGCCGAGCACCGCGACGATCGCCACGGCGAGCAGCAGGACCGGGAACGCGAAGAGCACGTCCATGCCGCGCATCAGGAGGTTGTCCGCCCAGCCGCCGTACCAGCCGGCGAGCAGGCCGACGCTCACCCCGACGGCCAGGGCGATGCCGACGCTGACCAGGCCGACCTGCAACGACACCCGGGCCGCCACCAGCACCCGGCTGAGCACGTCGCGGCCCAACTCGTCGGTGCCGAACGGGTGTGCGCCGCTGGGTGGGCGCAGCATCTGGTCGACGTCCACGTCGTTGGTCCCGGCCGGCGCGAGCCACTGCCCGGCCAGTCCGACGACCAGCAGGACCAGCAGGACGACCGTGCCGGCGACGGCCGGTGGGTCGTGCCGCAGCGCGGTCACCGTGCGCCGCAGGGTGCCCGGCTCGGTGACCGTCGCCGCCGGGTGGTCGGCGCTCATCGCAGCCTGATCCTCGGGTCGAGGCGGGCGTAGAGGACGTCCACCAGCAGGTTCGTCAGCAGGAACAGGGTGGCCACGAAGAGCACCGCACCCTGCAGCACCGGATAGTCCCGGGCCTGCACGGCGTCGTAGGTGAGCCGACCGATGCCGGGCCAGGCGAACAGCACCTCGATCACGATCACCCCGCCGACCAGGCTGGCCAGCTGCACCCCGACCACCGTGACCACCGGGATCAGCGCGTTGCGCAGCACGTGCCGGACGACCACCACGCGGCGGCGCAGCCCCTTGGCCTCGGCGGTGCGCACGTAGTCCTCGGCGAGCACCTCCAGCACCGAGGAACGGATGAACCGGGTGAGGATGGAGGCGGTGACCAGGCCGACGGCGGTGGCCGGCAGGGCGACGTGCGACGCCCAGCCGGCCGGGTCGTCGGTGAGCGCGACGTAGCCCGACGGGGGCAGCCAGCCGAGGACCCCGGCGAAGAGCAGGATGCCCATGATGCCCGTCCAGAAGTCGGGGACGGACACGCCGAACTGGCTGAACACCCGGGCGGCGTGGTCGACGAACGAGCCGCTGCGCACCGCGGAGAGCACACCGAGCGGGAAGGCGACCAGCAGGGCGAGCAGCACGGCGGTCACCGCCAGGGACAGGGTGGCGGGGAGTCGTTCCAGCACGATCGTGGTGACCGGCTGGCCACTGCGGAAGCTGACCCCGAGGTCACCGGTGAGCGCGTGGCCGACGTAGCTGAGGTACTGCACCACCAGCGGACGGTCCAACCCGGAGCGTTCCCGCAGCGCGTCATAGGTCTGCTGGTCGAAGCGGGTGCCGAGGGCGACCCGGACCGGGTCGCCGGGGACCAGTTGCAGCAGCAGGAAGACCACCAGGGTCACCCCGAGCAGGACGACGACCGACTGGAGCAGCCGCCGCAGGACGAAGCGTCCCACCTCGCCCCCTCAGCGGTTCAGGGTGACGTCGCGGAACCGGATCGCCCGGTCGGTGCGGACCTGGTAGCCGGTGACCTTCGCCGACCAGCCCTGCACCACGTCCGGGTTGTAGAGGTAGATGTAGCTGGCGTCGTCGACGATCTGCTTCGCCGCCCGCTCGTACGTCTGTCGGCGTACGCCCTCGTCGGTCTGGGTGCGGGCCTGGTCGAGCAGGGTGTCGACGGCGGGGTTGCTGTACCCGTGGAAGTTGAACGTGCCGCCGGTGCGGTGCTGGGCGTAGTAGAACTCGTCCGGGTCGATGTTGCCCAGCCAGCCGAGCAGGAACGCGTCGAAGTTGCCCTTGCCCTGCTCGTCGAGCCACTGGGCGAAGTCCAGGGTGCGGATCTTCACGGTGATCCCGACGTCCTTCAACTGGGCGGCGATCACCTGGGCGGCGGTGACCGTCTCCGGGTACTCGCTGGTGACCATCAGGTCCAGGGTGCGGCCGGTGACGCCGGCCTGGCCGAGCAGTTGCCGGGCCTGGTCCGGATCGTGCCGGTACGGCGCGTAGTCGTAGTACCAGGAGCTGCCCTTGGGGATGGCGGTCTGGTTGGCGGTGGCCTGCCCGAACTTGGCGGCCTTGGTGATCGCCTCCCGGTCCAGGGCGAACGCGACGGCCCGGCGCACGTTCACGTCGTCGTACGGTTTGCGTGCCTCGTTGAGGGCGAGGTACCAGTAGTCGGTCGAGGGGGTGGTGGCGACGGTCACCGCGCCGTCCTCCTTGAGGGCCGGCACCTGCTGCGGTGGCAGGTTGTCGGTCCACTGCACCTCACCGCCGCGCAGGTTCTGCAGGGCCACCGTCGGGTCCTTGACGAAGGTGAAGGTGACCCCGTCGAGCTTCGGTTTCGGCCCCCAGTAGGCGTCGTTGCGGGTCAGTTTGACGGTGTCGCCGGAGGTGTAGGAGGCCACCGTGAACGGGCCGCTGCCCACCGGCCGGGTCTTGATCGCACCGGACTCCACGTTGGACCGCTGGACGATCGCGACGCCCTTGAAGCCGCCGAGGTTGGCCAGCAGGTTGGGGGTGGGCGCGGTCAGCGTGATCACCACGGTGGCCGGGTCGGGTGCGGTCACGGTCTTGACCGTGGCGAACTTGTACGCCGCGTTCAGCTTCTCGTTTATGATCCGCTGGTACGAGTAGACGACGTCCTGCGCGGTCAGCGGCGACCCGTCGGAGAACCGCACGCCCTCGCGGAGGGTGAACGTCCAGGTGAGCTGGTCGCTGCTGGTCGTCCACTTCACGGCCAGCGCGGGCCCCATCTTGAGGTCGGCGTCCGGCTCGACGAGGGTGTCGTAGACGTTCTCCAGGACCTGGAAGCTGTAGTAGGCCGACGTCCGGTGCGGGTCGAGCTGGTCCGGTTCGCCGCCGATCGCGGCGGTGAGCGTGCCACCGGCCGATCCGGCGGCGGTGGACCCGCCGTCGACGTCGACGCTCTCTCCGGCGCTGCACCCGGCCAGCCCGGTCAGGGCGACGGCGACCGCCGCCGCGATGATCCTCGATCTGGTCATGGACTCGGTCACCCTTCGTCGCCTGGCAGATCAGAGAGCGAGTCTTCTCCGCCAGGTGGAGCGATGTCAATAAATCCTGGCAAAGTAGGGTGATTTTGGAGGAATCAGCGCGGTGCCGTGACCGTCCGGAGAGGACTGCGGCACCCTCGGCGGCGAACCGGCCGCACCGCGCCGAGAGGTCCGGCCGTCACCCGTGGAGGGTGCACCACGGACCACTGCCGTACCACCCTGTTACCCACTGTGGACCTGCCGAACCCTGGGCCACCGGTCAGTCGTCGGCGGGTCGGGCGAGGGTGCGGCTGCGCCCCCGGAACTCGGCCACCACCTCGTCGCCCCGGGTCACCGTGACGTCGTAGATGCCGCTGCGGCCGTACCTGACGCGTTCGGTGGCGTACGCGGTCAGCAGGTCGCCCTCGCGGACCGGGCGCAGGAAACTGATCTCGCCGCCGGCCGCGACGGTGGCCGGGCCGTGGGTGTTGCAGGCCAGCGCGAAGGCGGTGTCGGCGAGCAGGAAGACGAAACCGCCGTGGCCGATCCGGTGCCCGTTGACCATCCCGGCGGTCACCCGCATCCGGGCCACCGCCACACCGTCACCGGCCGAGACCAGCTCGATGCCGAGCCCTCGGGAGGCCACGTCGGCGTCGAACATGTCGTGGGCGGCCGTCCGCCCGGCACCATCGCCACGCGGCACCCGCCCGGCACCGCCGCCATGCGGCACCCCCTCGGCACCGCCGCCACGCGGCACCCCCTCGGCACCATCGCCACGCGGCACCCGGCCGGTGCTGTCGCCGTCGGTCCCCTCGGTCGGGGCGGGTGCGTTGGGGGGCGGGCTGCGGTCCGGCACGGGTTCCTCCTGGGGTCACGGCAGCGGCGACCGGCACGGGCTACCGGCCGCCGCTGCCGACCGTACGCGGACGGGTCGGTCGCCACCCGGACGTGGGGGCGGGGGTACCCCCCGGCCTCCGCCTCCTTTCGCGGTGGGGGCCGGCCGGTCGGGCTATGCTCACGGACGTGTCGGCGGTGGGGCCCGCCGTCCCGGTCGGACCGGGAGAACCGCGTCGGAGACGCCAACGGTCCCTGCCAGTGGTCCGGGTGCTGGTGGGGAGGTCCTGATGACGCAGGGGGTACCGCGTCGCGTCGATCCCGACGTCGACCTGCGCGTGCCGGCCGACCGGAGCGAGCTGACCGCGCGGCCAGCGACCGTGCTGGGTGCGATCGCCGTCGGCGGGGTCCTCGGGGCGCTGGCCCGCGCCGGGGTGCAGGCCGCCCTGCCGCACACCCCGACCGGATTCCCCTGGTCCACCTTTGCCGTGAACGTCACCGGTTGCCTGCTGATCGGCGCGCTGATGGCGGTGCTCGGCCGGCGTCGGGTCGGCCCGCTGGTCCGGCCGTTCCTGGGGGTCGGCGTGCTCGGCGGTTTCACCACCTTCTCCGCCTACGTGGTCGACGTGCACCGGGCGCTGGACGCCGGGGCCGCCCCGACGGCGTTGGCCTACCTGGCCGCCACCCTGGTCGGCGGGCTGCTGGCGGTCGCCGCCGGTGACGCCCTGGCCACCCGACTGCTGGCGCGGGGGCCGGGCCGGGGCGGACCACCGCCGGGAGCGGGTCGGGTGGACGGGGAGGTTCCCCGGTGACCGTGTTGCTGATCGCGCTCGGCGCGGCGCTGGGTGCGCCGCTGCGCTACCTCACCGACCGGGCCGTGCAGGCCCGGCACGACTCCCGCTTCCCGTGGGGGACGCTGACCGTCAACGTCGCCGGTTCGCTGCTGCTCGGCGCGGTGGTCGGGATGCCCGCCGGGCCCGCCGTGACCGCGCTGGTCGGCACCGGCTTCTGCGGCGCACTGACCACCTGGTCGACGTTCGGCTACGAGACCGTCCGGCTGGCCCGGGCCGGCGACCGGTGGCACGCGGTGGCCAACGCCCTGGTCAGCGTGGTCGCCGGGTTGGGTGCGGCGACCCTCGGTTTCGCCCTGGCCCGAGCGCTCGCCGGCTGACCGCGGGCACCCTCAGCGGACCGGGGTCGCGTCCGACGCGGCCTGCCGCTGACCGTGGTCGTGGGCGTCGTCGTGGGTGTGGGCGTCGTCGTGGGCGTGGTGGTCGTGGGCGTGCCCATGGTGGTGATGATGGTGGCCGTGGCCGTCGACCGGGTCGTCGGGGTGGTCGTGGGGGGTCTGCGGGCGGCCCACCTTGTCGGCGAACCCCGGCATCAGCACCCGGTAGGCGCAGGTGTCGCAGTTCATCCGGATGTCCCCGCGCAGCGCCTCGGCGTACCGCTCCAGCACCAGGTCGGCCAGGGCGTCGCAGTCACCGATCAGGTCCGCGACCCGGATGTCGAGGTCAGGATGGTCGGCGGCGTACGCCTGCGACTGCGCCACGATCCGGTCCGGCAGCACCCCGGCGAACAGGAAGTACGGCGCGACCACGATCCGGCGGGCACCGAGGCGGCGTAACCGGTCGAGCACCGCCGGCACGGACGGCTCGGCCAGCGAGATGAACCCCGGTTCGACCCCGGCGTAGCCGCGCCCCTCCCACAGCAGCCGGGCCACCTTCGCCACCTCGGCGTTGGCGTCCGGGTCGGTGGCGCCCCGCCCGATCAACGCCACCCAGGTGCCGGCCCGGTCGGCCCCGGCCAGTGCCGCGTCGATCCGCTGCTCCAGCACGGTGTGCAGCAACGGGTGCGGGCCGAGCGGTCGCCCGTACCGGTAGGTCAGGCCGGCGTGGCGTTCCTGCTCGCGGGCCATCGCGGCCGGGATGTCGCCCTTGCCGTGACCGGCGGCGGTGAGCACAAGCGGCAACGCGACGAGCGCCCGGTGCCCCTTCGCGACCAGCGCGGTCACCGCGTCGGTCAGCGGCGGCCGGGACAGCTCGATGAAGCCGCCCTCGACGTCGCCGACGACGGCCCCCGCCCGGTCCCGGACCCGGTCGACGAGCGCGGCGAACTGGTCGACCCCGGCCGCGCTGCGCGTGCCGTGTCCGACGATGACCAGAGCGGTCATGTTTCCTCCAGGTAGAGCAGGGCGTTGAGGGCGGCGGCGGCGACCGCCGAGCCACCCTTCTCGCCGATGTTGGACACGGCGGGCAGGCCACTGGCCCGCAACGCCGCCTTGGACTCGGCGGCCCCGACGAAGCCGACCGGCAACCCGACCACCAGCGCCGGGTCGGCGGCCACGCCGATCAGTTCGACCAGGGCCGTCGGCGCGCAGCCGACCACCCAGACCGCCCCCGGTCCGACCCGGTCCCGGGCGATCCGCACGGCCGCCGCCGACCGGGTCAGGCCGGTCTCCCGGGCCAGCGCGGCGGCGGCCGGGTCGGCGACCGGGCAGACGATCTCCCGCCCGGCCCCGGTGATCCCGGCGGCCACCATCGCCACGTCGGTGACGATCGGCGCCCCGGCCCGCAGTGCGGCCAGCCCGCCGGCCAGCGCCACCTCGTCGCAGACCAGGTCGGTGACGTAGTCGAGGTCGGCGCTGGCGTGCACCACCCGCTCGACGACCGCCCGGGTCAGCGGCGGCAGGCCGCCCAGGTCGACCCGCTCACGCAGGATCCGGTACGACTCCTGCTCGATCGGGTGGACGACCCGGCTCACCGACCACCCCCCGGGGTGGGCCGGTGGCGGGCCGGGTGGGTACTGGTCATGGTGCTCCTCGTCGGTCGGTGACGGTCCGGATGGCGTCCACCGGGCAGACCTCCAGGCACTCCAGGCAGCCGGTGCAACGGTCGGCCCGGACGGTCAGGCCGCCGGGCACCGGACGGATCGCGTGGGTGGGGCAGGTGAGCAGGCAGGCCCCGCAGCCCTGGCAGGCGTCGATGGACACCGGTGCCGTGGCCGGGCCGTCCGCTGCGGTGAACGGCGGATCCACCGCAGGCGGGACGACGGCGACCAGGTCGGGCGGGGGCATCGCGGGGGTCATCCGCGCCACCGGTAACCCCGGGGGGTGACCATCCGGCCACCGACCAGTCGGGTCTGCGAACTGCCCACCACCACCAGGCCGTACATGTCGACCACGCTCGGGTCGAAGGTGGCGAGGGTGGCCAGGTGGACCCGCTCGTCGGGTCGGCTGGCGTTGCGTACCACCCCGACCGGGGTCTGTGGCGGGCGGTGCGCGGCGAACGTCGCCAGCACCGCGCCGAGCTGCCAGTCCCGGGCCCGGCTACGCGGGTTGTAGAGCAGCGCCACCAGGTCCGCCTCGGCGGCGGCGGCGACCCGTCGTTCGATCACCGCCCACGGGGTGTGCAGGTCGGACAGGCTCAGGTAGACGTGGTCGTGGCCGATCGGCGCACCGAGCAGGGCGGCGGCGGCCAGCGCGGCGGTCACCCCGGGCACCCCGACCACGTCGATCCGCTCGTCGGCGTACTCCAGGGCGGGGCTGGCCATCGCGTACACCCCGGCGTCGCCGGAGCCGATCAGCGCCACGGCCTGCCCGGCGGTGGCCTCGACGACGGCGCTGCGGGCCCGTTCCTCCTCCGCGCCGAGCCCGCTGGCCAGCACCCGGGTGCCCGGCCGCAGCAGGTCACGGACCTGGTCGACGTACTGGTCGAGGCCGACGACCACGGCGGCCCGGCGCAGCTCGGCGACGGCGCGCGGGGTACGCAGGTCAGCCGCGCCGGGGCCGAGGCCGACGATCGCCAACCGGCCGCGCGGGGCGTGCCGGGCGACCGCGACGGTGGCCATCGCCGAGGCGGTCTTGGGCACCAGCAGGTTGCCGCCGTCGCGCAACGCCGCCGCCTCGGCGACGCTGGGCGTGCCGACGGCGGCCCGGACCACCTCGCTGGGGTGCGGCACGTCGACCGTCGCCAGCTCCGCCGCCGGCCAGGTCCGCAGCGGTACGCCGAGCGCGTCGGCGGTGGCCCGGATGCCCTCCTCGTCGGCCTTCACGTCCACGCTGGCCAGGCAGCTCAGGCTGGCCGGGCTCAAACCGGCGTCGGCGAGCGCCCGGTGCAGCAGCACCTCGACCTCGGCGGCGGGCACCCCCCGGCTCGATCCCACCCCGGCGACCAGGGACGGGGGCCGCAGCACGACGGTACGGTCGTCGACCGGCACCACCCGGTCGGTGACCAGCACCCGGTACCCGCCCTCCTGGTCGGGCCCGACGACCCGGTGTTCCCCGGCGGGCGGTTCCCGGTGGACGTTCGGCGGCAGGGCGGGCAGTGGCCACACCGCGTCGGTGACCAGCCGGACCGGTTCGCCGTCGAGGATCGCCCGGGACACCGCAGCGACCGCCCCCTCGACCGGCCAGCCGAGGGTGTCCAGGCCGGGCAGGTCGACCGCGTCGGTGGCGGTGGTGACCACCGGCCGGGCGTCGAGCACCGCAGCCACCTCGACGGCGAGCGTGTTCGCACCCCCCGCGTGGCCGCCGAGCAGGGCGACGGCGTGCCGGGCGGCCTCGTCGACCACCACCACCGCCGGGTCGGTGCGCTTGTCCCCGAGCAGTGGCGCCAGCACCCGCACCACCGCGCCGGTGGCCAGGAACGCCACCACCGCGTCGTACTCCGTCCAGGCCGTCCGCAGCGCGTCGGCGACCCCGTCGGCCTCGACGAGCCGGGCGTGCGGCCAGGCGGCGGCCAGGGTGCGGGCGTGCCGGCGACCGGCGGCGGTGGCCGCGACGAGCCCGATCCGGTGCGGGCCGGTGCCGGGCGTGTCCCGGTGCCGGTGTACTGCGATGCCGGTCACTGATGCTCCCCGGTGAGGACGACCACCGGGTTGGTGGCCGCGAGTCGGATGGATCCGCCGGGCAGGTCGGCGAGGCGGGCGGCGGTGAGCTGGCTGCCCGTCACCGTGTAGCCGGCGCGGCGCAGCAGGTGCACGGCCGGGGCGACCCGGTCCAGGGCGGCGAGGGTGACCACCACCCGGTCGGGGCGGCGGTCGGCGACGGCGCTCAGCACGTCGGTCCCCCCGCCGCCGACGAAGACGGCATCCGGATCGGGCAACCCGGCGAGGACGGCCGGCGCGTCACCGGTCACCACCCGGACGTCGACGCCGTGCCGGGCGGCGTTGCCGGCGACCGGTGCCGTCGGGTCCCGTTCCACGGCGATCACCGCCGCGCCGAGCAACGCGCACTCGATGCCCACCGATCCACTGCCCGCGCCGATGTCCCAGACCAGACGACCGAGCCGGGGCCGCAACCGGGCGACGGCCAGGGCCCGCACCTCGGCCTTCGTGATCATCGAGTCCCGGTGCCGGTACGCGGACTCGGGCAGCGCCCAGCCCCCGACGGGTGCGGCGGCCGGCTGGTTGTCCGCCCGCACCCGCCCGACCCGGACCGGAGCGTCATCGCCGGCCGGGCCGGTGTCACCCGACCGGCCGGCGACCTCGCCCCGCTCGGCGGTGCCGGGACGCCGGGCGGGCCGCGCCCCGGGGTCACCGTCGGTCGCGGCCAGGCTGAGCAGGACGTGCGGGTCGGCCCAGGCCCGGGTGGCGGCCTCCTGCGGGGTGGTCCAGGTGACCCGCTCGGCGGGGGTACCGAGGTGTTCGGCGACCACCAGGCGGCGGGACCAGCCGGCCAGACCGGCCCCGATCTCGGCCGCCCCGGCGTCCGGCGCGGTGAGCACGGCGACGGCGGGCAACGCCCGGCAGGCGTTGAGCGCGGGACCCAACTCCCGGCCGTGGGCGGTGACCACCACGGCACCGTCCCAGTCGAGCCCGGCGCGGGCGAAGGCGGCGGCCACACTGGACACCGCCGGCAGCACCCGGACCGGCAGTCCGGCGGCGCGCAGCCGGCGTACCACGCCGAAGAACCCGGGGTCGCCGCTGGCCAGCACGACGGCCGGCTGCCCGGCGGCGTGCGCGGCGGCGAGCCGGTCCAGCGCCGGGGCGAGCGGGCCGAGGGTGACGGTGTCGGCACCGGGCGGCACCGGCACGGCCGCCAGGTGCCGGGCCGCCCCGACGACCAACCCGGCCCCGGCCAGGGCGGCCACCGCCGACGGGGGCAACGGCCGGCCGGCCGCGTCCATCCCCACCACCACGACCGGCTCCGGCACCCCGACGAGCGACTCCGCCCCGGTCCCGCCAGGCACCGGCTCCGGACGCGTCACACCGGCCACCGGCTCCGGGCGGGTCACGCCAGGCACCGGCTCCGGGCGCGTCACGCCGGCCACCGGCCGGACGAGGCGACCAGGCGGTCGCCGGTGAAGTCGACCATCGCCACGTCGACGGTGAGCGCCGGCCCGGCGAAGCGGCGCAGCACCTGACGGACCCGGTCGCAGAGCAGGTCACCGGCGGGACGCAGCAGCCCGGCGGCCTCCCACAGCTCGTAGGCGTGCCGGCCGGTGTTGGCCGCCAGCACCGCCGCCACCAGATCGGCGTCGCCACCGGCCTCGGCGGTGACCGCGCCGAGCAGGGACAGGTCCACCTTCGACCGGGTGTAGTGGGTCATCAGGATCCCGGCGGCGAGTTTGGCCAGCTTGCCGGCCATCCCGACGAAGACCACCCCGGTCATCGCGTCACCCACGGCGGCGGTGACGGCCGCGCCGGTGAAGTCGCCGACCTCGACGAAACACACCTCCGGCAGCTCCGGCAGCAGCGCGCGGGCGGCCCGTTCGGTGCGCCCGCCGGTGCACAGCACCACGGTCCGCTGCCCCTGGGCGGCCATCACGTGCACCGCCTGCACCACGCTGGCCCGCCAGGAGGCGGTGGAGAACGGCCGGACGACGCCGGTGGTGCCGAGGATCGAGATGCCGCCGACGATGCCGAGCCGCCGGTTGGTGGTCTTGCGGGCCATCACCTCACCGCCCGGCACGCTGATCACCACCCGTACGCCCATCTCGGTCAGGTCGACCACCTCGGCGACGGCCTGGCCGATCATCCGGCGGGGGGTGTCGTTGATGGCCGGACCGCCGACGGCGAGGCCGAGCCCGGGGCGGGTGACGGTGCCGACGCCGTCCCCACCGGCGAGTTCCAGGCCGGGTCGGGGTCGCCAGCCGACGGTGGCGGTGAGGTGCGCGCCGTGGGTGACGTCCGGGTCGTCCCCGGCGTCCTTGACCACCACCGCCTCCGCTGTCGGTTCGGGCCGGGCGGTCAGGTCGCAGCGGGCCACCGCGAAGGTCACCCGCCGGCCGGCGGGCAGCCCGATCTCCACCTCCCCCGGCGGTACGCCGGTGACCAGGGCGGTCACCGCCGCCTTCGCCGCCGCCGTCGCGCACGCGCCGGTGGTCCAGCCGGTCCGCAACGCCACCGGCCGGACCTTCGCGGTACGCGGCAGGTCCGGCTCGCGCAGCGGCGGCTCGGGGTGGGTCACGGTGTCGCGTCCTCCGCTGCGGTGGCCCGGGAGCGGCGCAGCTCGGCGCGGGCGGCCGGCTCGGCCCGGCGGAAGGTGTGGAAGTGCCCGGGGTGGTAGAGGTGCGACCGGGTGCCGGTGGCGGCGAGCGCCGGCCCGACCAGGAACAGGGTGTGCTTCCACAACCGGTGTTCCTTGACGGTGGCGGCCAGGTCGCCGAGGGCGCACCGCACCACCAGTTCGTCCGGCCAGGTCGCCTGGTAGGCCACCACGACCGGGGTGTCGGCCGGGTAGCCGCCGGCGAGCAGTTCGGTCTGGGCCTGCCCGGCGCGGGCGGCGGACAGGAACAGCGCCATGGTGGTGCCGTGCCGGGCGAAGTCGCGGACCCGCTCCCCCGCCGGCATCGGCGTCTTGCCGCCCTCCAGCCGGGTGAGGATCACCGACTGGGCCACCTCGGGGATGGTCAACTCCCGGCCGACGATCGCGGCGACGGCGGTGAACGAGGAGACCCCGGGGACGATCTCCACGGCCAGGTCGAGGGCCCGGCACAGGTCGAGCTGCTCCTGCACGGCACCCCACAGCGCCGGGTCGCCCGAGTGGATCCGGGCCACGGTCAGCCCGTCGGCGGCGGCCCGCCGGTACAGCGGCAGCACCCCCTCGATGGGCAGCTGCGACGAGTCGACGATCTCGGCGTCGGGGCGGGCGTGGGCCAGCACGTCGGCGTGCACCAGGCTGGCCGCCCAGATCACCACGTCGGCGTCGGCGATCACCCGGGCGGCGCGCAGGGTGAGCAGGTCGGCGGCGCCGGGCCCGGCCCCCACGAACCACACCTTTCCGGTGGACGTCACAGTTTTCCTCCCCGCCCGTCCCGGCGGGCCGGGACCAGCAGCGTCGACAGGTAGGGCAGCTCGTCGTCCGGGCCGACCGGCCCGATCCGTTCGTCGGGCAGGCCGAGGCCGCAGCCGAGCACCGCGTCGTCGAGTCGGTCGTGCCGGCGCAGCTCGTCGACGAGTTCCCGGTGCCGCCGCCAGCCCTTGTAGACCACGACGGTGCCGGGTCCGGCGAGGGCGTCGGCGACCAGCGCCGGGCCCGCGGTGGCCGGCAGCAGGGTCAACGGCTCCCGCCCCTGGCACAGCGGGACGCCACTGCGCGCGGCCAACTCCTGCATGGCGGTGACGCCGGGCACGGTCCGCACCTCGACCGCCGGCCGCAGCGCGCGGACCCCGTCGGCCAGGTAGGTGAAGGTGGAGTAGACGTTGGGGTCGCCGATGGTGGCGAAGGCGACCGACCGGGCCCCGGCGGCGAACGCGTCGACCACGGCACGGGCCGCGGCGTCCCAGGCGGCCTCCCGACGGGCGGTCACCCCGCCCCGGTCGTCGAGGGCGAACGGCAGCCGGCGCAGCCGGTGCGCCGGCACGTGCGCGCGGACCGTCGTCTCGGCCCGGCCGGGGGGCGTCGCCGGGTCCGCCGCCAGCCGGTCCAGCACCGGTACGACCACCAGGTCGGCCTCGGCCAGCACCCGGACCGCCTTGAGGGTGAGCAGTTCCGGGTCCCCCGGCCCGACCCCCACCCCGGTCAGCGTGACCGGCCCGGTCGACGCGTCCCGGCCCGTGCCCCCCTCGACGACGGGCGGGTGGCCCGGCCCGGTCGGCGCGGCCCGGTCAGTGGCGGCGACAGGCGGGTGGTCCGCCCCGACGCCGGTCACCGGGCCGCCGCCTCGACCAGTCGGCGGGCGGCCCGGGGGTGACCCGCCCAGTGGGTGTGCAGGTAGGAGGCGTGCACCTGCCCGGTGACGAACCCGTGGGCGGTGTCCTCCCAGCGCCAGGCGGGCCGGTCGCCGTGCCCGGGGTCGGTGACGGTGCGGTGGAACTCGTGGCCGCGTACCCGCTCGCCGGCGGGGTGGACCGGGGAGTCGGTGGCGGCGACCGCGTCGCGGTAGCCGAGGGTGAGCCGGCCGGACATCCGGGCGTGGTGGTCGAGCCGCCCGCACATCGGCACCCCGTCCAGGGAGCGGCCGAGGTAGAGCAGCCCGGCGCACTCGGCGACCACCGGCCCGGTGAAGCCGGCCAGCTCGGCACGGAGCCCGGTGTTGTCGCTCAGCGCCTCGACGTGCACCTCGGGGAAGCCGCCGCCGATGACCACGGCCCGGGTGCCGGCGGGCAGGGCCGGGTCGGCCAACGGGTCGAACGGGGCCACGGTCGCCCCGGCGGCGGTGAGCAGTTCGGCGGTCTCGGCGTACGAGAAGGTGAAGGCGGCACCGGCGGCGACCGCGACGACCGGACGGTCCCCGCCGGCCGGGCCACCGACGGCGGTGCCCGGGTCCCAGGCGTCCACGGTCAACGGCGGGGCGCTGCGGGCCAGGTCGAGCACCGCGTCGAGGTCGACGGTGGACGCGACGAGCCCGGCGAGCGCGTCGACGACGGCCAGCGACTCCGGTGCCCGTTCGGCGACCGGCACCAGCCCCAGGTGCCGGGCCGGCGCGGCCACCTCGACGGCCCGGGTGACCGCCCCCAGCACCGGTACACCCACCTCGGCGAGCGCGTCGCGCAGCAGGGTCTCGTGCCGGGGCGAACCGACCCGGTTGAGGACCACCCCGCCGATCCGTACGGCCGGATCGAAGGCGCGCATGCCGAGGACCAGCGCGGCAGCCGAGCGGCCCTGCGCGGTGGTGTCCAGGACCAGCAGCACCGGCGCGTCGATCAACGTGGCGACGTGGGCGGTGGAGGCGTACCCGGCCCGGCCGACCGCGCCGTCGTGCAGCCCCATCACCCCCTCGACCACGGCGACGTCGGCGGGGGTGGGGACGCTCGCGCCGTGCCGCAGCAGCGGGGCGATCAGCTCCTCCCCGACCAGCCACGGGTCGAGGTTGCGGCCGGGGCGGCCGGCGGCGAGCGCGTGGTAGCCGGGGTCGATGTAGTCGGGGCCGACCTTGTGCGGGCTGACCGTGAGGCCCCGGCGGCGCAGCGCGGCGAGTAGCCCGGTGGCGACGGTGGTCTTGCCGTGCCCGCTGGCCGGGGCGGCGACCACCAGCCGGGGCAGCGCCCACGGGCCGACCGGCGCGGCGGGCCCGGCCGACGGTGGCCCGCCCGGCGCGGGGCCGCCCGGGTGACCGGTCGGCGCGTTGCCCGGCGGGCGGCGCTGATCGGTGCGGCGGGTCGGTCCGGTCACCACTCGATGCCCTTCTGGCCCTTCTGACCGGCGTCCATCGGGTGCTTGACCTTGGTCAGCTCGGCGACCAGGTCGGCCGCCTCGACCAGGCGCGGGTCGGCGTCCCGGCCGGTGATCACCACGTGTTGGAAGCCGGGCCGGTGGGTGAGGGTGTCGACCACCTCGTCGACGTCCACCCAACCCCACTTCATCGGGTAGGTGAACTCGTCCAGGACGTACAGTCCGTAGCGCTGCGCGGCCAGGTCACGCTGGATCTGCCGCCAGCCCTCCAGGGCGTCGGCGGCGTGGTCGGCGTCGCCGCCGCGCTGGATCCACGACCAGCCCTCGCCCATCTTGTGCCAGGCCACCGGGGCACCCTGCCCGGTGTCGGCGTGCACCTGGCCGAGGGCCCGGAAGGCGTTCTCCTCACCCACCCGCCACTTGGCGCTCTTGACGAACTGGAACACCCCGATCGGCAGCCCGGCGGTCCAGGCCCGCAGTGCCAGGCCGAACGCGGCGGTGGACTTCCCCTTCATCTGCCCGGTGTGCACGATGGTCAGCGGACGGTGCCGCCGTTGCCGGGTGGTCAACCCGTCGGCGGGGACGTGTTCCGGCTTTCCCTGCGGCATCAGCGCACGCTCCGATTCGCTCCGACGGTGGCGAGCCCGGCCAGCGGGTCGGCGGTGACCGTGTCCAGGCGGTGGCGGGCCGCGCCGAGCTGGTCGGCCAGCCGGCGGGCCAGGTGCAACCGGACCGGGCCGGACTCACAGTCCACCACGACGCAGGGTGCGCCGGTGGCGGCGAGCACCGCCGCCGCGCGCGCCGACCGGTCCAGCGGCCGGTGCCCGGCGGTGGCCCGGCCGTCGGTGACGACCAGCACCAGCGGACGCCGGCGCGGGTCCCGCAGCCGCTGCACCCGCAGCAGGTCGGCGGCGGCGAGCAATCCCTCCGCCAACGGGGTACGCCCCCCGGTGGGCAGCTCGGCCAGCCGCACCGACGCGGCCAGCACCGACGAGGTGGCCGGCAGCAGCACCTGCGCCCCGGAACCCCGGAAGGCGACCACCGCCACCGTGTCCCGACGCTGGTAGGCGTCGGTGAGCAGGGCCAGCACCGCACCCTTGACCGCCGACATCCGCTGCCGCGCGCCCATCGACCCGCTGGCGTCGACCACGAACAGCACCAGGTTGCCCTCGCGCCCCTCCCGGACCGCCTCCCGCAGGTCGTCGGGGCGCAGCAGCAACCGCCCGCCGCACCGGCCCCGCCGGGCCTGGTGCGGGGCCGCGGCACGCAGGGTCGCCGGCAGGTGCACCGTGGCCGGCCGGCCGGCGGTCACCCGCGCGCCGGTGGTCCGCCCGCGCCCGGTCCGGGCCCGCGACCGCCGGCCGGGCACCCCGTCACCCACCCCCGGCGCGGTGAACAACCGGGCCGTCAACCCCTGCTGCGGTACGGCCACCGAGCCGGTGCCCGCCGGGTCACCCGGGTTCGCGGTGCCGCCCTGGCCGGGTCGCCCCGGACGGGCACCGGTGTGCTCGGCGGACCCGTCGTCGGGGCGTCCCGACCGGCCGTCGGCGCGGTGTGCGGTGTCCGGCCCGTCGTCGCCGTCCGGTCCGCCGTCGTCGATGCGGTCCGGCCACCGGTCGTCCCCGGACTGTGGGGAGGCCGGACCGGTCCGGGCGCGCGGGTGGTCGTCGTGGCCCGGCGGACCACCGGCGTCCTGCGGCCCACCGGTGGCATCCTGCGGCCCACCGGCGTCGTCGGGTGGCTGTGGACCGGACCCGCCGCCGGGGCCACCCGTCGAAGGGCCGCCCGGCCCACCGCCGTCCGGGCCGCCGGGGTCGCCCGGACCGGTCGGGCCGGTGTCCGGCGGATCGTCGTCGGGGTGCTCGTCGCGGGCCCGCTGCAACGCCTCGTCGAGGCGTTTCTCGTCCAGGCCGGGGGTGTCGAACGGGTCACGACGACGCCGGTGCGGCAGGGCCAACCGGGCGGCGACCCGCACGTCGTCGGCGGTCACCCGGTCCCGCCCCTGCCAGGCGGCGTGCGCCACGGCGGTCCGGGCGGTGACGATGTCGGCGCGCATCCCGTCCACGTCGAACGCGGCGCACACCTCGGCGATCTGCCGCAACGCGGAGTCAGGCAGCAGCACCGCGTCGAGCCGCCCCCTGGCGGCGGCCACCCGGGCGGCCACCTCGGCGTCGGCGGCGGCCCACCGGGCGGCGAACCCGGCCGGGTCGGCGTCGGCGGCGAGCCGGCGGCGCACCACCTCCACCCGGACGACCGGGTCCCGGCTGGCCGCCACCTCGACGGTCAGCCCGAACCGGTCGAGCAACTGCGGACGCAGCTCACCCTCCTCCGGGTTCATCGTGCCCACCAGCAGGAACCGGGCGGCGTGGCTGACCGAGACACCCTCCCGCTCGACGTGGCAGCGGCCCATCGCGGCGGCGTCCAGCAGCAGGTCGACCAGGTGGTCGTGGAGCAGGTTCACCTCGTCGACATAGAGCACCCCCCGGTGGGCGGCGGCGAGCAGGCCCGGCTCGAAGGCGCGTACCCCCTCGGCGAGGGCCTTCTCCAGGTCCAACGAGCCGACCACCCGGTCCTCGGCGGCACCGACCGGCAACTCCACCAGCCGGGCCGGACGGCGCTCGACCGGCGCGGCGGCCGGGTCCTCGTGCCCGGCGACGCCCGGGTGCGGACCGTCCGGGCAGGTCGGATCCGGGGCGGCCGGGTCGCAGCCGAACCGGCACCCGGCGACCCGGTCCACCGGCGGGAGCAGCGCGGCCAGGGCCCGCACGGCGGTCGACTTGGCGGTGCCCTTCTCGCCCCGCACCAGCACCCCGCCGATCGCCGGGCTGACCGCGTTGAGCAGCAACGCCAACCGCATGTCGTCCATCCCGAGCACGGCCGAGAAGGGAAACGCGCTCACTGTGCTGCTCCGGATCGCGACTGCGGGGCTCGCAAACCCGGCTCACTCCTCGCGCTCACAGAGCTGACCTCCGATCGCGACTGCGGGGCTCGCAAACCCGGCTCACTCCTCGCGCTCACAGAGCTGACCTCCGATCGCGACTGCGGGGCTCGCAAACCCGGCTCACT
>NZ_JBEZEK010000013.1:126512-182632 GCF_040648835.1 Micromonospora sp. NPDC049081
ACTCCTCGCGCTCACTGTCGTTCCTCCAGGTCGCCCTCGGTGGCCAGGTACGTCTCCCGCAGGCGGTCCAGGGTGGCCGGCTCGGGTGCCGCCCACAGGCCCCGGTCGGCGGCCTCCAGCAACCGCTCGGTGATGCCGCGCAGCGCCCACGGGTTGGACCGTTCCAGGAACTCCCGGGTCTCCCCGTCGAACAGGTACGCCTCGGCGAGGCGCTCGTACATCCAGTCGTCGACGACACCGGCGGTGGCGTCGTAGCCGAACAGGTAGTCCACGGTGGCGGCCAGCTCGAACGCGCCCTTGTAGCCGTGCCGGCGCATCGCGGCGATCCACTTCGGGTTGACCACCCGGGCCCGGAACACCCGCCGGGTCTCCTCGCCGAGGGTGCGGGTACGCACGTCGTGCGGCATCGCCGAGTCGCCCACGTAGGCGGCCGGGGCGGCCCCGGTCAGGTGCCGCACCATCGCCACCATCCCACCGTGGTACTGGAAATAGTCGTCGGAGTCGACGATGTCGTGCTCGCGGGTGTCCTGGTTCTTGGCCGCCACCGCGATCCGGGCGAAGGACCGTTCCATGTCGGCCCGCGCCTCCCGCCCGTCCAGGCCCCGGCCGTAGGCGTAGCCACCCCAGACGGCGTACACCTCGGCCAGGTCGGCGTCGGTGCGCCAGTTGCGGGCGTCGATCAGCGGCAGCAGCCCCGCCCCGTACGCCCCGGGCTTGGAGCCGAAGATCCGGGCGGTGGCCCGCCGCTCGTCGCCGTGGGTGGCGAGGTCGGCGGCCACGTGCGCGCGCAGGTAGTTGTCCCCGGCCGGCTCGTCGAGGGCGGCGACCAGCCGTACCGCGTCGTCGAGGAGGGCGACGACGTGCGGGAACGCGTCCCGGAAGAAGCCCGAGATGCGGACCGTGACGTCGACCCGGGGCCGGCCCAGTTCCGCCACCGGCACCACCTCGACGCCGGTGACCCGCCGCGACCGGTCGTCCCACACCGGCCGGCAGCCGAGCAGGGCCAGCACCTCGGCGATGTCGTCGCCCTGGGTACGCATGGCGCTGGTGCCCCACACGGTCAGCCCGACCGACCGTGGGTACTCCCCGGTGTCGGCGAGGTAGCGGGCGAGCAGCGAGTCGGCCAGCGCGACCCCGACGTCCCAGGCGTTGCGGCTGGGGATCGCCTTCGGGTCGACGGAGTAGAAGTTGCGGCCCGTGGGCAGCACGTTGACCAGCCCCCGGGTGGGCGACCCGGACGGGCCGGGGGGCACGAACCGGCCGTCGAGCGCGCCGAGGGTGTGGGT
This sequence comes from Micromonospora sp. NPDC049081, assembly GCF_040648835.1. Lineage (NCBI taxonomy): Bacteria > Bacillati > Actinomycetota > Actinomycetes > Micromonosporales > Micromonosporaceae > Micromonospora > Micromonospora sp. NPDC049081. The sequence goes on from NZ_JBEZEK010000013.1 coordinate 127,799, forward strand.
GATCTCGTCGGTGGTGCGGTCCAGCCGGGGCACCACCTCACGGGCGGCGAACCGCAGCACCTCGGCGGCGTCGGGGCAGGACCCGCCGGTCACCTCGGTGACCACCTCGTCGACCCGGGCGGGGTCCCACCCGAGGGTCTCCATGCCGAGGACGAGCCGCCGGGCCAGCCCCTCGATCAGGTCGACGGCGTCGGCGGCGGTGACCGCCGGCCCGTCGACGACGTCGGTCAACGCCGCCGGCACCGCCACCCGCGCCCCGGGCTCGGCGAGCAGCGCCTGCTCGTCGAGGTCGTAGCTGGCGGCGAGGGCCTGCCGCAGGCCGGGCAGGGCCTGGGCACCACCCCACACCTGGGGGGCGCGCAGCACGGCGAGGACGAGGTTCACCCGGGGCTCACCGGTGGGCACCTCGGCCAGGATGTGCAGCCCGTCGCGGATCTGCACGTCCTTGACCTCGCACAGGTAACCGTCGAGGTGCAGCACGAAGTCGTCGAAGTCGTCGGCGTCGGGCATCGCCTCGGTGTGCAGGTCGTGGTGCAGTTCGGCGGCGCGCACCAGCTCCCAGATCTGCCCCCGGACCACCGGCACCTTCGCCGGGTCGAGGGCCTGCACGGTGGCGTACTCGTCCAGCAGTTGTTCGAGTTTCGCCAGGTCGCCGTAGGTCTCGGCGCGGGCCATCGGGGGCACCAGGTGGTCGACGACGACGGCGTGCGCCCGCCGCTTGGCCTGGGTGCCCTCGCCCGGGTCGTTGACGATGAACGGGTAGACCAGCGGCAGGTCGCCGAGGACGGCGTCGGGGGCGCAGTCGGCGGCCAGGCCGAGGCCCTTGCCGGGCAGCCATTCCAGGGTGCCGTGTTTGCCGAGGTGCACCACCGCGTCGGCACCGAAGCCGCCGTCGGCGACCGGCGCGGCCAACCACCGGTACGCGGCCAGGTAGTGGTGGCTGGGTGGCAGGTCGGGGTCGTGGTAGATGGCGATCGGGTTCTCACCGAAGCCGCGCGGCGGCTGGATCAGCAGGGTGACGTTGCCGAACCGCAGCCCGGCCAGGACGATGTCACCGTCGTCGGTGTAGAGCTGGCCGGGTGGCTCACCCCAGTGTTCCCGCATCCGGTCCCGCAGGTCGACCGGCACCTGGTCGAACCAGCGCCGGTAGGTCTCCCCCGGCACCCGGGCCTCGGCGGCGGACAACTGCTCCGGGGTGAGCCACTCGACGTCGTGACCACCGGCGGCGATCAGGGCGTGGATCAGGGCGTCCCCGTCGGTGGGCGGGGGCGCGTCACCGAGGTGGTATCCGGCGGCGGCGAGGGCGGCGAGCAGGCGTACCGCCGAGGCGGGGGTGTCCAGGCCGACGGCGTTGCCGACCCGGGAGTGCTTCGTCGGGTAGGAGCTGAGCACGATCGCCAGCCGCCTGTCGGCGGGGGGCAGGTGCCGCAGCCGGGCCTGTCGGACGGCGATCCCGGCGACCCGGGCGGCCCGCTCGGCGTCGGCGGCGTAGACCGACAGTCCGTCGGCGTCGATGCGTTTGAACGAGAACGGCACGGTGACGATCCGGCCGTCGAACTCGGGGATCGCCACCTGCATCGCCGCGTCCAACGGGGACAGTCCGGCGTCGCTGCCGGCCCACTGGTCCCGGGTGCTGGTGAGGCAGAGCGCCTGGATCACCGGCACGTCGAGGGCGGCGAGCGCGCCGACGTCCCAGGCGTCCTCGTCGCCGCCGCCGGAGGCGTCGGCGGCGACCGTCCCTCCGGCGGCGAGGACGGTGACGACGAGCGCGTCGCAGCGGGCGAAGAGGTCCAGCGGCCCGTCGCCGGGGGTGAGCCCGCGCAGCGATCCGCAGTAGATCGGCAGCGGGTTCCCCCCGGCCGCGTCGACCGCGTCGGCCAGGGTGTGCACGAAGTCGGTGTTGCCGGCCAGCGCGTGCGCCCGGTAGAACACGATGCCCACCGTGGGCCGCCCGTCGCCGTCCGCCCGCCGCCCGTCCGGCCCGGCCGCCGGTTCCGCCCGGTCGGTCGGGGCGGTCGGGTCGGTCGGGGGTCGACGGTCGAGGATGCCGTACGGCGGGGTGGGGGTGGGCGGGTCGAAGCCCTCACCGGTGAGCAGGACCGTGTCGGACAGGAACCGGGCCAGCTGGGCGAGGTTCGCCGCGCCCCCCTCGACCAGGTAGGACAGGGCTTCGGTGGCCACCCCGGAGGTCACCGTGGAGGCCGCCATCAGCTCCGCGTCGGGCACCGCCTCGCCGCCGAGCACGATCGTGGGGACGCCGGAGCCGAGCACCGCCGCGAGGCCGTCCGGCCACGCCTGCCGACCACCGAGCAGCCGTACGACGGCCAGGTCGACCCCGTCGAGCAGGGCCGGTACGGCGTCCACGTCGACCCGGGTGGGGTTGGCGAGCCGGTAGTCGGCGGCGCTGGCCCGGGCGGCGAGCAGATCGGTGTCGGCGGTGGACAGCAGCAGGATGCGCACGTGCGGCTCCGGAGAGTGACGTCCGGCTCGACCACAGGGCCGGGCCGAGCGGGGCGGGAGGGACGCCGGTCAGCGGCGGCGGAGGTACGACGCACCGCCTGCGGCGGGGTACCCGGACCGGCCGTCAGCGGTACGTGGCAGGCCGACCGCCCCGGCGGCGGCCGGCGACGGTGGGAGAGGTGCGAGCACGCGGCGGCGCGGGCTCGACGGTGATACAAAAATCACCGACCGTGACGGGGTCGGCAGTGACGCTGTGCGTCATCGGGTCCTCCTCGGGTGTCCACGCCCTGGGGTTCTCCGACGGCCGAAGTATCCTGGCTTCCGGATCGACGCTCACCCCCGGCCTTCCAACCGTGCACGCACGGTCGTGACTCACGAGGGGGGATCGCTCCCCGGTGACAGTGGCGGGACCGCGTCGGAATCGCACCGACTTCCTTCACTGCCGTCAGGCCGCGAATGCTGCCACACTCCTCACCCCGAGGTCAACGGTGGCCACCGGCCCCGCGACGGCACCGATCGACCCCTGTGGCGAGGCCGGCAGCCGTCCGCCCCGCGCATCCCACGGGTGGTTCCGGCCCCGCCCGACGGCCGACCCGCAGCCGCCCCGTGCGGCGCACCCGCAGATCCTCCGAGGCGACCCGCAACCCGCGTCCGCCGGCCGCCCACCGGCCGACGCGGAGCCGATCGAGGCACCCGCCCCGGGGCCGACCGTCCCGGGGCCACTCGTCCGGGGCCACTCGTCCGGGGCCGCCCGTCCCGGGCGGTCGGAACACCTCTCTCGCACGCTGTCGAGCTGATGACGTCAACGACTCGGGGTCGGCACGGTCCGACCCGGCCCGACCGGACGGGCGCCGGGCCGGGCCGCGCCGGGCCGGGCCGTCCCCCCGGACCGGGCGGGCGTCGGGCCGGGCTGCCCCGGGCCGTCCCACCCGGGGGGACCGATCCGTCACCGTCATCAGCTCGAAAGGGCCCGCGACGACATACCCACACCCCTGGCCCGCAGCCGCCGGGGCGGCCAACGGCCGTGCCCACCACCACGGCCACACCCCACGGCCCGTCCCCACAGACACCCACCCCCGCAGACCCCCGGCCATGCTCCACGCAGCGGCTGAGGGGTCAGCGGAGGTGACGCTCGGGGTGGGTCCGGTTCCAGGCCCGCATCCGCTCCGGGTATCCGGTCTTCGCCGCCTCGTAGAGGGGCACCGCGTGCCGGTGGGCCAGCTTCGCCGCCGTACGTGGGGAGCCGGTGCGGCGGCGGATCCACTCCCCGTCGTGCGCGATCGCCACCACTGTGGTGTCGGTGGCGGTCGTCTCGGGTTCGAGATAGAACTCCACCCCCCGGTGGGTGGCCACGAAGTCCGACAACGCGGTCAGGTCGTCCCGGGTGGCCTCCCGGTCGAGCTTGGTCGGGATGCCCTCGTCAGCCCGGGTCCGTCGGCTGAACCAGCCCATCTGCCCGTCCTCTCCTCGGCGTCCCTCCAGTGGAACACCCCTGTCTGGCAGGGCGCTGCGAGCCCGGTGACAACCGGCTGGACGGGGCAGACCTCGACGTCCCCGGGCGTACGCGCCACGCCCGGGACCGTTCAGCCCAGGGCGGCCAGCTCGTCGGGGGTGAGTCGCAGCGCGGCGGCTGCGACGTTCTCGGCGAGGTGGGCCGGGTCACCGGTACCGGGGATGGCCAGCACATGCGGGCCCTGGTGCAGCGTCCAGGCGAGGCGTACCTGCTGCGGGGTGGCGTCGTGGGCGCGGGCGACGGCGCGTACGGCCGCATCGTGGTCGGTACGTGCCCCGCCTTCGCGGTTGACGCCGGTCAGGGAGAAGAACGGCACGTAGGCGATCCCCCGGGCACCGCACTCACGGACCATGGCGTCCTGGTCGCCGCGGTTGTCCAGGGCGTAGTTGTTCTGCACGCAGACCACCGGGGCGATGGTCTGCGCCTCGTCGAGGTGGTCGACGCGGACGTTGGACAGGCCCAGGTGCCGGATCAGGCCGGCGTCGCGCAGCTCGGCCAGCGCACCGAAGCGTTCGGCCACGGAGTCCGGCGCGGGCCGCTTGACGATCCGCAGGTTGACCAGGTCGAGGTGGTCGCGGCCGAGCCGACGCAGGTTCTCCTCCACCTGGGCGCGCAGCTGCGCCGGGCTGGCCTCCTCGCGCGTGCCGGTCGTCGGGTCGGCCCGGAAGCCGACCTTGGTGGCGATGACCAGCCCTTCCGGGTACGGGGCGAGGGCGGCACGGATCAGTTCGGTGGCGTACCGGGCGGGGCCGGTGCCGACCTTCAGGGTGCCGCCCGGTGAGACGTAGAACGCGGCGGTGTCGATGTGGTCGACGCCCAGTTCGACGGCCCGGCGCAGGACGCGCAGCGCCCGGTCCCGGTCGGGGTGGGCGGTGAGCCGCATCGAGCCGAAGCCCATCCGGTGCACGGTGCGGTCGCCCAGGGTCCAGCGGCCCGCCGCTGCGGCGGTGATCTCAGTTGGCATCCGGCGACCCTAGCCAGCGGCGACGCCCCGGCGTAACGGCCGCGCACCCGATACCGGTGCGGGCCGGGAGCTGTTAGTTTTTCTGTACTGGAGCGGTGTGTGGCGACAGCCCGACGCCGGCCGGTGGACGAGTCGCCGGCACCAGGGCCAGCGTCGGGATCAGCAGCACCGGCACCACCAGCAGGGCGTGCAGGATGCCGACGTGGTCACCGAGCAGACCCAGCAGCGGCGGGCTGGCCAGGAACGACGTGTAACCGATCACCGCGACGACGCTGACCCGGGCGGGGGCGTGCTCCTCGTCGTCGGCGGCGGCGCTCATCCCGACCGGGAAGCCGAGCGACGCGCCGAGCCCCCAGAGGACCACCCCGACGACGGCCAGCGGGCCGGAGCCGGCCAGCACCGCCAGCAGCGAGCCGGCGGCGGCCAGCAGGATCGTGCCGATCAGCACCGGCACCCGGCCCCAGCGGTCGATGGCCACGGTGCCGACGGTCCGGCCGATGGTCATGCCGGCGACGAAGACCCCGAAGACGGCTGCCCCGGCGGCCTCGCTGACCCCGTAGCCGTCGACGAAGGCGACCGCCAGCCAGTCGTTGGCGCTGCCCTCGGTGAACGCCATCACCAGCACCAGTGCGCCGATGAGCAGGGTGCGCGGCTCCCGCCAGGCCGCGAGCAGGCCACCCCGGCGGGCCGACGCGGCACCGTCCGCGGTGGAGGCGGGCAGGGCGGGCAGGAAGTTCCGCGCCCCGAGCAGGGTGCCGCCGAGCACCACCGCCGCCAGCACCGCCAGGTGGACGGTGATCGGCACACCGAGCCGGGCCGCACCCGCGCCCAGCCCGGCACCGGCCACCGAGCCGAGGCTCCAGGCGGCGTGGAAGCGGGGCAGGATGGTGCGGCCCAGCCGTTTCTCCACCGCCGCGCCCTCGACGTTCATGCCCACGTCGCAGGTGCCGGAGCCGTAGCCGAGGGCGAACAGGCCGACCGCGACGCCGGGCAGCGAGCCGAGCGGGGTGGCGACGCCCACCCCGGCCAGCCCGACCGCGACCAGCACGGTGGAGGCGACGACGGTGCGGGCCGGGCCGAGCCGCTGGGTCACCAGGCCGGCGCTGGTCAGCGCCAGCACCGCGCCGCCGGACATGGCCAGCAGCAGCAGGCCGAGCCGGCCGGCGCTGAGGCCGAGCGCGTCGCGGACCGCCGGGACCCGGGAGAACCAGCTGGCCACGGCGAGGCCGTTGAGGGCGAAGACCACCGCGACTCCGGTACGGGCGGCCCGCACCACCCGGGGCGCGACGGTACGGGGCTCGGTGGCGGCGTTCACGGCAGTGCGGTCCCTTCGGCCGGGGCCCGTCCCCGGGGTGGGCACGACGGTCCTCACCAGAGATCTCACACCGGTTTCGTCACGGCCACAAGCACGATGTGCCCCTTACCGCAGCCCACCACCCCACCGCCCCCACCCCCACACACGCCCCCCACCCACCCCCACTCAACGCCCCCACCCCCACTCAACGCCCCCGGCCCCGGCTTTCCCCGGTGATCAAGAGGTTTGCGTCAGAAAATCCCCGGCAGGTGACGCAAACCTCTTGATCACCAAGCGAGGTGCGGACCTAGGGGGGCGGGGACGGGGGGTGGGGGGTGGGGGTGGGAGTTGGGGGGCGGTTGTTTCGGGTTGGTGCCGTCGGGGTTCGATGCGGATCCGGTGCGCGCGGAAACGGAACCGGCAATGTCGACAATGGTGGTCAACCGTCCAGGATATCTGCCGTTCACCATTTCCGTACTGTCCGAACAGTTGGGCGTTCCGGTAAGATCGGGGACAGGCGGATGACCGATCTAGGACTGCCGACTGTGAAGTGGATCACACACAATGTGACCCATGACAACCGGACTCTGGCGCGGCCGGGCGGTACGGGCGGTGGCGTGCCTCGCCCTGGTGGCGTCGCTCGCCGGCTGCATGCAACTCAACCTCGGCCTGACCGTCAACGCCGACGACACCATCGACGGGCAACTCCTGCTGACCGCGGACAGGTCCGTGCTCAGCAACCGCAACAAGAACATCGCGGTGGCCTACGCCGAACTGCGGGAGAACATTCCCGGCCTGCCCGTCGGCGAGGAGACCGTCTACCAGGACGAGCGTTACTACGGCGCGCAGATCACCTATCGGCACACCCCGTTGAAGGATTTCACCAGCGAGAGTGTGAATCTTGTCCGCGACGGTGATCTCTACCGGTTCAGCCTGCCGCTCGATCCCAAGAAATACGGCGGAAAAGTGGCCGAGCAGAATCCACAGAACCAACAGGCGTTCATGCAGCTGATGTCGTTCGAGATATCCGTGACCTTTCCCGGGCGGGTGATCGACACCAACGGCACCCTCAGCGGGCGCTCGGTCAGCTGGAAGGTCGTGGCCAACCAGCCCAAGCCGGCCGAGCTACGGGCGATCGCCGAGGCCCCGCCCCGACCGAACCCGTCGGCCACCCCGGTCGCCGCCACCGGCGACGACGACCCGGGTTCCTTCCCCTGGCTGCTGGTGGCCGGTGCGGTCCTGCTCCTGCTGCTGGCCGGTGGGGTGGTCACCGTGCTGCTGCGCCGCGCCCGTGCCACCACCGTCCCGTCCACCCCGCCGGGCCCGACCGGCACCACGGGCGGGGCCGCACCGACCGATCGTCCGGGGCCGGTCTGACCCCGGCGCACCACCACGGCACCCGGGCGGCCCGCCCCACCGGCCGTCGCACCTCACCACCCGCACCTACCCTCCCCGCACCACTCGAAGGGGGATCGCCGTGAACGATCTCTTCACCTGGGCCGCCCTCGGCAGTGTCGCCGGCGCCAGCGCCGCCACCCTGCTCACCGCCAACGTCGTCGGCGGACTGATCGGCCCGAACAGCGACAAGGCCCGCAAGTGGATCGCCCTGGGCGTGGCGCTGACCCTGTCGTACGCCACCGCGGCGTTCGCCACCGGGGCCGGCGGCGAGAAATGGCTGATCGCGTTCTTCAACGGCCTGGTCATCTTCTCCGCCGCGCTGGGCGTCAACCAGCTGCCGCCCGGCAACCGGCAACCGACCCAGGCGTCGGCCGGCCAGCTCGCCCAGGGGCGCGAGCCCCGCTTCGTCCGTTCCTGGGTCTGAGCGGAGGCGCGTCATGATCTTCGGAATCGTCAGTGCCGCCGTCCACGTCCTGTGCGGGGCGACGCTCGGGGTCCTCACCGGCGGGCCGGTCGGCCTGCTCGTCGGGGCGGTCGTCGGCCTGCTCGTCGGCGTCCCGTTCGGCTGGTCGGTCGCCGCCGCCCGGGTGTACGGCCCGGACGCCCGGGGCGTGCTGCTCTTCGTCGTCGACCACACCTGGAGCCTGCCGAACACCGCCGTCGGGGCGCTCTACCTCGCCCTGCACCTGGTCTTCGGCCACTCGCTGGACCGGCCCACCTCGCAGCACAGCTGCCGGGTCAACCTGGTCGAGGGGGTGTCCCCGCGCTACGCCACCACCATCGGCACCGTCTGCGCCGGGTCCGGCCCCGGCATCCAACGCCACGAGGACGTGCACATCTTCCAGGCCCGGCTGCTCGGGCCGCTCTACCTGCCGCTGGTCGTCGGAAACTACGTCCTGTTCACCGTCGCCCCGGTGTGGCTGCTCTGGCACGACCACACCAACGCCCCGATCAACCGGTTCACCAGGTACTTCGAGATCGGCGTCTACCCGCACGTGTGGAACGAGGCCATCGCGTACCGCATCCAGGGGACGCCGCCGCGATGACCGGCGACGGGCGGGGACCGGTCGAGGCGGCCACCGCCGCGCTGGCGGCCTGGCTGGCCGGGGTGGCCGGCGAGGACGTCCCGGTCGGCCCGCCCACCGACGGGGGTGCCGGACTGACCCTGTGGCCGCTGGCCCTGCGGCCGGCCCGGCAGACGCGGGGCACCGGCACCCGGGAACCGTACCGGTTCACGATCCGCTACCTGGTCAGCGCCGCCGGTCCGACGGCGCTGGCCGGGTTGGACCGGATCCTGACCGCCGCCGCCGGGGCGGGCGAACCGGAACTGGTCCTGGAGGCCGGCGACCCGGCGCTGTGGGTGACCCTGGGCGTCACCCCCCGCCCGGCGCTGCTGGTCGACGTGCCGGCCCAGGTGACACCCGCCTCGCCGGTCGCACCACCGGTGCTGCACCCGCTGCGGTTGCACCGGCTGGCCCTGCGGGACCTGGCCGGCCGGGTGGTCGGCCCGCAGCAGCAGCCGTTGGCGGCGCTGCGGGTGGAACTGGTCGGCACCCCGTACGCCACCCACACCGACGCGGGCGGCCGGTTCCGGATCGCCGGGGTCCCGCACGACCCGGAGCACCCCGGACGACCGGTCCGGCTGCGCCTGGTCGGCCGGGGCCGCACCCTCACCGCCGAGGTCGACCCGGCCGACGCGGACCTCGTCATCGTCTGCGAACCCCCGGCCCGCTGACCCGGACCGCCCGCGTACAGGAGGACCGATGCCCCAATACTTCTCCCCCGGCATCTATGTCGAGGAGGTACCCAGCGGCGCCCGGCCGATCGGGCCGGTCGGCATGGCCACCGCCGCGTTCGTCGGGGTCGCTCCGGACCGCACCGCCCACGTCGACCGGGCGCTGGCGGTCAACAGCTGGTCGGAGTTCCTGCGCCTGTACGCCGACGGCGACGACCTGGAGAGCACCCCGCTGGCCCGCGCGGTCTTCGGCTTCCTCGACAACGGCGGCAGCCGCTGCTGGGTGGTCAACGTCGGCGCGGGCGGCCAGCTCACCGGCACCGGACAGCGTCGCACCGGGCTGCAACTGGTGGAGGCGATCGACGAGGTGGCCATCCTCGCCGCGCCCGGCTTCCACGACCCGGTGTCGCACGACGCGCTGCTGAGCATGGCCGAGCGGCTGCGCACCATGGTGGCGATCTGCGACCCGCCGCCCGGCGTCGAGGACATCTCGACGCTGACCCGGGTGGCCACCCCCACCCCCCGCCCCGCCACCGGCAAACCCGCCGACGGCAAACCCGCCGACGGCAAATCTGATGACGGCAAGCCCGGTGACGGCAGGAGCGGTGACGCGGCGACGTCGGGCGACGAGCCGGCCGGCACCGCCCACCGGGCCCGGCAGTCCGACTACGGCGCGTTCTACTTCCCCTGGCTGCGGGTGCGTGACCCGCTCACCGGCGAGCTGGTGCTCACCCCGCCGAGCGGACACATGGCGGGCATCTGGGCCCGCACCGACGGGTTGCGCGGCGTCCACAAGGCCCCCGCCAACGAGCCGGTACGCGGCGCCGTCGACCTGGAGTACCTGGTCACCCGCTCGGAACACGACGTGCTCAACCCCAAGGGGGTCAACGTCATCAGGTACTTCGCCGGGGAGGGCATCCGGGTGTGGGGGGCCCGGACCCTGGCCGCCGAGGCCAGCGAGTGGCGTTACCTCAACGTCCGCCGGCTGTCGATCTCCATCGAGCAGGCCATCGCCAACGGCACCAGGTGGATGGTGTTCGAGCCCAACGACTACTCGCTGTGGCGGTCCATCCGCCGCGACATCGGCGCGTTCCTGACCCGGGTGTGGCGTGACGGGGCGCTGCTGGGGCGTACCCCGGAGGAGGCGTTCTTCGTCAAGTGCGACGAGGAGACCAACCCGGTCGACGTCCGCGACGCCGGGATGGTGGTCGCGCACATCGGCATCGCGGTGGTCAAGCCGGCGGAGTTCGTGGTGTTCAAGCTGAGCCAGTGGGCCGGCGGCGCCGAGACCGAGACGATCGGAGGCTGACATGCCCACCACGGCCACGCCCCAGCCGGGCGCCCCGGTCGACCCGTACCGGGCGTACAACTTCAAACTGCTCATCAACGGCGTCACCAACGGGCACTTCACCGAGGTCAGCGGTCTGGAGCTGACCATCGGCCGGCTGGCCTACCGGGAGGCCGGCAACGACCGGATCCGGTCGGTACCGGGGCAGGTCGACTACGCGCCGGTGACCCTGCACTTCGGACTGACCCCGTCCCGCGAGCTGTGGGACTGGGTGCACAGCGCGGCGACCGGGACGGTGAGCCGCCGCAACGTGTCGGTGGTGCTGCTGGACGCCGCCGGCACCGCCGAGGTGCTGCGCTGGAACCTGATCAACGCGTGGCCGATGCGGTGGCGCGGCGCACACCTGCACACCCTGTCCCAGGAGATCGCCATCGTGGCGCTGACCCTCGCGTACGAGGGGCTGGAACTGGAGGCCGGCGGTGCCACCGCGCCCACGACCGCGTAACTGGCTGGCCGCCCGGCTGCGGGCCGCCGCCGACGCGGTGGACCCGGCCGCCGGCCCGACCGCGCCGGTCCCGGACCCGGCCGGACACGTCGCGGCACCGGCCACGCCGTTCGCCGGTCCGGTGCTCGCCCCGCCCGCACGGCGGTCCGAACCGGCCGACCCGGCAGCACCCCCACCGCGGCGGCCGGGGCAGCCGCCGGAGCACTGGCTGCGGGTGGTCGCCGCGCACGCCCCCGGCCTGCTGCACGACCTGGTCGGGCCGGCCGACGACCTCCCGCCGGGTCCGCCGCCGACCGCCGATCCCGGGCAGGCAGCCCTCCCGGGGGTACCCGGCCGGTCCGCCCCGGCAGCCGCCGGGCACCCTGCGCACCCCTCCCGGCCCGGCTCGCCGCCGGTCGACCGGCCACCCGCGCCGACCAGGCCGACCGGAGCCACCGGGCCCGACGACCGCTACGGAACCACCGGGCCCGACGGAACCACCGGGCGCGACGGCCCACCGGTCGCAGCCGGCCCGACCGCCCCCGCCCGGACGGGGGTCGACCAGCCGGCCACCGGCCGGCCGGGGTGGCGGACCGCGCAGCCGACGCCACGGTCGTACCCGACGGCTCCGGACCGCCGCGAACCGACGGCGACGGCCCGCCCCGGCCGCGTGGGTTCGCTCTGGACCCGACTGCGTGGGGCGGCCGGGTCCGGCTGGCCCCACCGGTCGGCCAGACCCGGCGGGTCAGGACCGGCCGGTCCGGCCGGGGCCGGGCAGCGCCCTGGACCGGGGCCGGCCGGGCGGCCTGCCGCAGCGGGCCCGCCGGTCGTCCCGGCGGGTCCGGGCTTCGCGCCGCCGCCCGACGGCCCACCGCAGCCGGGCCCCGGCGGAACCCGGGAAACGGTCCCCAACCGGGCCGGCGGGACGAGCCCCGACGGTACCCGGTGGGGCGGCCCCGGCGGAGCACCGGGGGCGGGTGCCGCCGCCACGCCGGGGACGGGTGCCGCCGAGCCGGAGACGGGTGCCGTCGGGACGGTGCCGCCGGGACGCCCCGGGCCGTCAGGTGGCCGACCACCATGGATGGTGGACCCGGGCGGCCCGACGGACACCGGCCCGGGCCCGCGGACGCCCGGCGGCCCGGCCGGTTCCCCGGCGACCGGACCCGGCGCGCGGATCGACGGGCCCGGCGGAAGTACCGGCCCCGTCGGCGGTGACGCCGCCGGTCCCCACCCGGCCGGGCCGGCGGACGGCCGCGCCGCCGCTGCGGCGACCCGGCGATCGGGCGCGACACCCCCGGTGCTGCGGATCGCCCCCGACCCGACGACCCACCCCGGCGGCGCCCCGCCGGGACTGACGTCCGGACGGGGACCGACCGACCCCACATCCCCCGACGCGGACGACAGATGGCGGGCCGGTGGGCGCGGCGGGTGGCGGGCCCGCGCGGATGACGGGTGGCGGCGCGGCGGGCCGCCACCGCCGGGGCGGGACGCCGGCAGCGGCCGTCCGCCCCGGTCCGCCGACGATCTCCGGATGGACGACGGGAGCCGCTGGCCGACCGGCGAGCCGACCCCGGCCGGCGACCCGTGGCCGGCCCTGCCCGACGAGCCCACCGTCCCGGCCGGCACGGTCCCGGCGACCGGTGCGCGGGACACCTGTCGCAGCGGCGGGACGCCGTGGGCGGGCGTACCGGCGGGGGCGGTGGCCGGTCCGTGGCCGGCGCTGCCCGACGACGGCGGATCGCGTACGCCGCTGGTGGCCGGGCTCGACGACGTCCGGTACGGCCGGCTCGATGCCGAACAGCGGGGGTGGTGATGGAACGGGTGGCGTTCCTGGTCGACGAGTCCGGGGTCCGGATCGACTGCCTGCTCAACCCGCAGACCGTGCAGGTCACCCGGGTCGCCGGGGTACGCCCCCGGGGCAGCGCGGACGGGCAGCTCACCGGCGTCGGGCTGGCCGACGACCCGCTGGTCTTCACCGGCGGCGGACGCACGGAACTCGTGCTGGACCTGCTCTTCGACACCGACCTGGTGGAGGGACCGACCCCGCCCGAGGACGTCCGGACGCTGACCCGGCCGCTGTGGATGCTGGCCGAGAACTCGGCCGTGGCGCACGGCTGGCAGCGTCCACCGCTGGTCCGGCTGGTCTGGGGCAAGACGTGGAACGTGCCCGGGGTGGTGGTGGCCGTCGCCGAACGGTTCGACGTGTTCACCCGCACCGGCTCACCGCGCCGCTCCTGGCTGCGGTTGAAGCTGCTGCGGGTGGCCGAGTCGGCCGACGAGGCGCAGCAGGGCTTCGCCGAGGAGCTGGCCGCCGCGTCGACCCCCGCCGTCGGGGTGGGTCAGGCGGTGGTGGCCACCGGGGACGGATCGGCCGCGCCCGGCTACTCCGGTGTCCGCTTCGACCTGCTCGCCCACGACGCGCTCGGTTCGCCGCTGCGCTGGCGGTTGCTCGCCGAACACAACCGGATCACCGACCCGTTCACCGTGCCGGCCGGCACCGCCCTCGCCGTACCCCCGCCGACCGGCACCACCATCGGCACCGGCCCCACCACCGGCACCGGCGCGGTGGCCGCCCTGGGCCTGCTGACCGACGGGGGCCTGCTGGCCGGCACGGGACCGTGGCCCGGCGGGGACCTGTTCGCCGGCCCGGGTCCGGCCGGCCCCGACGGAGGTGTCCGGTGAGCGCCCGGCCGTCGCTCCTCCTCGACGGGGTGCCCCTGGACGGGACACCGGCCCGCCGCCTCCGTTCGGTACGGGTGGCCGCCCGGCTCGACCAGCCCACCCAGTGCGAGGTGGTGTACGCGGCCGACCCCGGCCCGGCCGCGCGGGGTCCCGGCCCCGGCCCCGCGGTGCCGACCGGCGCCACCCTCGACGTCCGGCTCGCCGGGGAACGGCTGTTCACCGGCGAGGTCACCTGCGTCGAGGTGGAGTACGCGGCCGACGGCACCGCCCTGTTCCGGTTGCGCGGCTACGATCTGCTGCACCGGCTGCGCAAGCGGCAGCAGCTGCGGGTCTTCGAGGCGGTCACCGCCGCCGACCTGGCCCGTGAGCTGTGTGCCGAGGTGGGGCTCGACGTCGACGCCGACGACGACGGGCCACGCCTGGAGCGGCTGCTCCAACACCGGCACAGCGATCTGGAGCTGCTGTTGGAGGTGGCCGGCCGGGCCGGCCTGCACCTGGCCGCCGACGGTGACCGGGTCCGCCTGGTCACCCTGGACGGGCACGGTGAGCCGCTGCCGTTGGCGCTGGGCCGGACGCTGCACTCGGTGCGGTTGGCCACCAACCTGGACCGGGCCGCCGGCGGCAGCGCCGCCCTGGGCTGGCACCCGCAGCGGGCCGAGCCGCTCGGTCAGCAGGTCGACACCGCGCGGACCGGTCGACGGGTGCCGCTGCGGCCCGACCCGGCGGTGGTCGGTGCGGACGGCGTACGGACCCTGGTGGACCAGCCCGGTCGCAGCGACGACGAGTTGGCCGCGCTCGCCCAGGCCGGGCTGGACGCCCGGGTCGCCGCACTGGTCACCGCCGAGGGGGTGGCCGAGGGGGACCCGGCGTTGCGACCCGGTCGGCGGATCACGCTGACCGGGGTGGCCGAGGATCTGTCCGGGGCGTACGTGCTCACCGAGGTGGTGCACACCATCGACGGCACCGGCCACCGCACCTGGTTCTCCACCGCCCCGCCGCCCTCCCCGACGCGCGTCCCGGCCGGCGGGGCGGTGGTCACCCTCGGTGTGGTCACCTCCGTCGACGACCCGGACCAGCGCGGCCGGGTACGGGTGCGGCTGCCCGGCTACGGGGACCTGGACGCGGGCTGGCTGGCGGTGCTCTGTCCGGGGGCGGGACGGGACAAGGGCATCGTGGCGCTGCCCGACCCGGACGACACCGTGCTGTTGGCGTTGCCCGGCGGTGAACCGGTCTCCGGGGTGGTGCTGGGCTCGCTGTTCGGCGTCGTCGCGCCGTACGACACGGGGGTCGCCGACGGGCGCGCGGGCCGCTGGTCGGTGCGGACCGGCAGCGGTCAGACCATCGTGGTCGACGACGCCGCGCGGACGGTGCGGCTGGCCACCGACGCCGGCAGCTTTCTGGAGCTGACCCCCGAGCTGACCACCCTGCACGCCGCGACCGACCTGGTGCTCTCCGCGCCGGGCCGGGCGATGGTGGTACGGGCCCGCAGCGTCGACTTCCTGCACGCCGACACGACCGAGGACGCGGCGACCGCCCGGCAACAGGCCGGCGCGCTGGCCCGCGCCCACTCCGGAGGTGGCTGATGCGTTGGATCCACCTGAACTCGCTGGTCGCCTGCGACCACGACGGCCGGGTCACCAACCGGGCGTCACAGCACTGGCTGACCGTCGCCGGGGTCCCGGTGCTGGTCGACGCCGACCCCGAGGGGCGCGACATCGTGGCCTGCCCCAACTACGGGCCGACGGTCAAACCCTGCGCGAAGACCCTCGCGGTGCGGGTCGGCTACAGCGACTGGCTGCGGGTCGACGGGCACCGGGTCGTGCTGTCGCACCTGGACGGCTTCACCGACGGCACCCCGCCGGGCCTGGTCCACCACACGGTCCACGACCCCCGGCAGCGTCTGGTGGAGGCCGACCGGTGAGGGCGTTGCGGTTCGTCGGGGCCGGCTTCGACGCCGGCCGCACCGGTGGCCTGGCGACGACCGCGACCGGCGGGCTCGCCGTGACCGAGGGCGACGAGACGGTACGCCAGGCGTTGTACCTGCTGCTGTCCACCACGCCGGGCGAGCGGCTGATGCGCCCCGGGTACGGCTCCCGGCTGCACCGGTTGGTCTTCGCCCCCAACGACGACACCACCGCGGGACTGGCCATCCACTACGTCCGGCAGGCGATCCGCCGGTGGGAACCCCGGGTCGAGGTGATCGACGTGGATGCCGGCCCCGATCCGGACGACCCGTGGCGGCTGGTGATCCGGCTGGACTACCGGGTCCGGGCCAGCCTCTCCCCCGGCCAACTGGTCTTCTCCGTCGACCTGCTCCCCGACGACACCGACCCGGCCGGTGGCCCGACCACCGCCGGGGACCGGGCCGCCCGGCGTCCGGCGTCCGGCACCGACCGCCCTGCCGCCGAGGGGGACCCGTCATGACGCTGCCCGTGCCGCACCTCGACGACCGCACCTTCCTCGATCTGGTCACCGAGGCCCGGGAGCGGATCCGGCAGTCCTGCCCCGGCTGGACCGACCTGTCCGCGCACGATCCGGGCATCGCGCTGGTGGAGGCGTTCGCGCACCTCACCGAAGTGATGATCTTCCGGTTGAACCAGTTGCCGGACAAGGCGTACGTGCAGTTCCTCAACCTGCTCGGGGTGACCCGGCACGCGCCCACGGCAGCCTGGGCCGACGTGCGTCTCGTGCGTACCGGCGGCGACCGGGCGGCGGTGCGGATCCCGGCGGGCACCCGGATCGCGGCGGCCCGGGGCGCCGACCCGAAACCGGTCGTCTTCGTCACCACCGAGCCGGCGCTGCTGCCCGAGGGGGCCGCCGAGGTGACCGTGCGCACCCACCACTGCGACATCGTCGACGCGGAACTGCTCGGCGTCGGCACCGGCCAGCCGGGGCAGGTGCTACGGGCCGCCCGGGCGCCGTTGGCACGCACCGCCGAGGCGTGGGACCTGCTGCTCGGGGTGGAGGTAGCGGCCGGCGCGGTGGAGCTGGGCGCGGCGGCCCGGGAGCACGAGGGCACCCCGTACGAGCTGTGGCGGCCGGTGGACAGCTTCGCCGGGGTCGGCCCGCAGGCGAGGGTCTACCTGGTGGACCGCTGCTCCGGGGTGGTCACCTTCGCCCCGGCGCTGGACCTGCGCCCGGCCGGTGCGGGGCCGGGCGGCGGGCCGGTGACGGTCGCGGCGGTCCCGCCGGCCGGCGCCCGGATCCGACTCTGGTACCGGGCCGGTGGTGGCCGGGCCGGCAACGTCGCCGCCGGCACCCTGACCAACCTGCGGGACCCCCTGCCCGGGGTACGCGCGGAGAACCCCGGGCCGGCCAGCGGCGGGCGGGACCTGGAGACGCTCGACTCGGCGCTGGTCCGAGGCCCGTACGAGTTCTTCGCCCAGCAACGCGCGGTCACCGCCCGGGACTTCGAGATCCTCGCCGCCGGCTCCGGCGGGGTGTCCCGGGCCCGGGCGTTCACCCGGTCGGCGGTGTACAGCTTCGCCCGCCCCGGTGAGGTCGAGGTGGTGCTGGTGCCGTACGTGCCGGACGAGGCCCGACCGGGCGGCCGGCTGCCGGTGTCGGTGCTGCGCGCGCACGAGGTGGAGGAATCCCGCCGCCGGGTGGAGGCGGACCTGGACCGGCGGCGGGCGTTGGGCACCAGCTGCCGGGCCGGCTGGGCCCGCTACAAGGCGGTGTCGATCCGGGCCCGGGTGGTGGTCCGCCGCGAGGAGGACGCGGAGGCGGTCCGCCGGCGGATCCACGACCGGCTGCACCAGACGCTCAGCCCGCTGCCCACCGGGCTCAATCCGACCGGTTGGGCGTTCGGCGAACCGCTGCGCGCCTCCAACGTGTACCGGATGCTGGAGCACGCCGAGCCGGGGGTGCGCTACGTCGAGTCGGTCCGGTTCGTGGTGGACGAGGCCCCCGACGCGCAGGTCCGTGCCCTCGCCGTCGACCAGTACCAGGCCCGCACCTGGTACGCCGGCCGGGGACCGGTGCTGTTCCGCTCGTCCAACGCCGGGGTCGGCTGGGAGCCGGCCGGCCGGTTCGACGACGACGAGACGGTCGTCCGGGTCGCCCCCGCCCCGGCCCCGGTACGTCCCGGCGTGGTGGCCCGCCCCGGCGCGGTGGCGGTGGTCACCGCCCGGGCGGCGGGTGGGTCCCGGGTGCACCTGAGCACCGACCTCGGCGAGACCTGGTCCCCGCTGACCGGTCTGGACTCGCGGATCACCGACCTGGCCTGGATCGACCGGGACGGCGCGGGCGCGCTCCTGCTGGCCACCGACACCGGCCTGTACGAGGTCTCGCTGCTGCCCGGGGCGGTGCCGTTGCAGATCCTGGTCGACCCGGCCGACGCCGACCGGGGCTTCTACGCCGTCCGGTCCTTCGTCTCCGAGCGGGGTGCGCCGGGCGTGGCGGTCGCCGCACAGGCCAGTTTCGGGGTCTACCTGTCCACCGCCGGTGGTCGCCCCGGCAGCTTCACCCACGTCGGGCTGGCCAACGTGGACAACCGCGTCCTCGCCGTGCAGTACGACGGCCCGGCCACCCTGCTGTGGGCCGGCGCGGGCGAACCCGACCCGAAGAAGCCGGGCCAGGGCTGCCACCGCACCCGGCTGTTCGAATCCGACGTGAAGTGGCAGCAGGTGCAGGCCGGTTGGGTCGGCGGCACCTGCCGGGCCCTCGCCTTCGTCGGCACCCTGGCGGTCGCCGCCACGCAGAGCGGCGGGGTGGTCCGGCTGGACACCCTGGCCGCGCAGGCGCAGTGGCAGCCGGTGACGGTCAACTGCGGCCTGCCGCTGCGGGACCGGACCCGGTTCGTGCCGGTGGACGCGATCGCCGGCACCGCGGCCGGGCCGGGCGGCACCGGGCGGCTGATCCTCGCCGGTGGCGAACGCGGGGTGCACCGCAGCACCGACGCCGTCGACTGGACGGCCAGCGCCAACCAGGCCACCGCCGACGTGGTGACCGTCCCCGACACCTGGCTGCTCTGCTCCGGCGAGCACGACATCGAGGTGGTGGGGCACGATGCGCCGGGCGGCGATTGAGCGGCTGCTGCCGGCGGCCTACCAGCGGGCCGCCGGACCGGGCAGTGTGCTGGGCGCCCTGCTGGACGTGATGGAGGCGCTGCACGCCCCGGACGAGGCGCTGCTCGCCGAGGTGGACGCGCTGTTCGCCCCGTACCGCACGCCGGACGGGTTCGCCGGTTACCTGACCCGCTGGGTGGCGATGGACCACGTACTCGGTCCACCCCGGCCGGACGCCCCACCGGCGTTGCCCGTCGGGCGGCTGCGGGACCTGGTCGCGCACGGTGCGCTGCTGGCCCGCTGGCGGGGCACCCCGTACGGGATGCGGACCGCGTTGGAGCTGGCCACCGGGGTCACCGGTTTCGTCCTCGACGAACCGGTCGACCGGCCGTTCCACCTGGTGGTCCGGGTGCCACCGCAGGCAGCCGGACTGCTGACCGTGGTCACCCGGATCGTCGAGGCGGAGAAGCCGGCGGCGGTGACCGCCGAGGTCGTCCTCGCCGACGATCCACCTGCCGACGCCGAGTTCGGGCCCGGTGCGTCCGGTGGCGCGTCCGGGGTCCGTCCGTCCGGTGGCGGGTCCGGGGTCGGTCCGCCCGGTGGCGCGTCCGGCGTCGGTCCGCCCGGTGGCGGGTCCGGGGTCGACGGCGGGCCGGTGCCGCGCGGGCCGGCGGTCGGCCGCGCCCCTGTCCCCGCCCCGGGTTCCGTTCCCCCGCCCGGACCGTCGTCTGAGGAGCCGTCATGACCACCGAATGGGCCGTCGTCGCCGCCGCCGAACAGTTCACCCTCGACCCGGCCAACCGGGGCGAGCTGACCTTCACCGTCTCCAACCCGGGTGTCGCGCCGGACACCGTGGTCTTCGACGTCGCACCGGGCGACGGCAGCCAGCGGACCTGGTTCACGGTGGCCGAGCCGCAACGGGTGGTGCCGGGGCAGAACTCGGTGTCGTTCCTGGTCCGCCTGGTGGTCCCGGCCGGCACCGCACCCCGGCGGTACGACATGACCGGCTTCGCGTACTCGGCGAACACCGCGCCGGAGGAGAGTTCCCGCTCCAGCGGCCGGGTGACGTACGAGGTCAGGGCGGTCGCCCCGCCGAAGCGGACACCGTGGCCGTGGATCGCGGCGGCGGTGGCGCTGGTGGTGCTGGTCGGCGCGGTGGTCGGTTACCTGCTGACCCGCCCGGACGACGCGCCGGCACCGGCCGCACCGCAGGTGGTCGCGGTGGAGGCCGAGGCCCTGCTCGCCGGGGCGAAGACGGAGTCACCGGCGGGGGCCGCGGTGAAGGTGGTCACCCAGCCCGACTGTTGCGGGATCGCCTGGTCCGGTGGCGGGCAGCTGTTCTTCCAGGGATTGGCGGTGGGTGACCGGGTGAGTCTCACCGTCACCCTGCCGACCGATGCCACCTGGTCGTTCGCCGCGTCCCGGACCACCTCCGCCGACTACGCCAACACCATCTGGCAGCTCGACGGCGTGCAGTTGGGCGGCACCTTCCTCGGCTTCTCGAAGCTGCCGGCGCTGCGGGCCGTCGAGGACGTCGGCACGGTCCGGCTGGGCCGGGGCCCGCACACCCTCACCCTGATCGCCGTCGGCAGGACGCAGGGCACCGAACGGTACTTCGCCGGGGTGGACCTGATCCGGTTCACCGAGCTGCCCGGGGCGGGCACGCCGTGACCGGTCGACAGAGGCTGCTGCTGGTGGCGGTGGCGGTGCTGCTGGTGGCCGCCTTCGTCACCGCGGTCGGGGTGGGCCGCGCCGACCGGGGCGACCCGGCCGACGCCGGTGCACTGGGCTGGCTGGGCCGGCTCGGCGGGGGCGGCAGCGCACTCGACCCGGCGACGGTCCGGGCCGACTGTGACCGTACCGGCGACGTGCTGACCTTCGTCGGTGGGTGCGTGCTGCGGGTGGCCGACCCGGGCCCGCTGCGCACCCTGGTCCTGCGCAGCGCGGCGGCCTTCACGGTCACCGCCCCCGCGCCCGGCGACGCCGACCTGACCGTACGCGACGACGTCACGCCCGCCGACGGAGACGGGGCCGTCGCGAAGATCGCCGTCGACCGGGCCACCGAGGTCGACCTGGGCTGCCCGGGAGGTGCCTCGTGCACGGTCACCATCGCCACCTCGTGACCCGGCACCCGTCCGGGCCCGGAATGGGCCGCACCGAGCCGGACCGGACCGGGACAGCCCACCGGGGTAGGCCGGGCCGGCCAGGACTGGAGCGGGCTGGACCGGGCCGGCCGGGCCGCGCCGGAGCGGGGCGGGCGGGCGGGGCGGGTGAACTGGGCTGGCCCGGGGTGGGTCCGGCCGGGGATGGGCGGGGCGGTGTCGGAGCGGAGGGAGGCCGGGTGTGGGCGAGTTACGCAAGCCGTTCCTGCTGTTGGCGCTGCTGGCGGTGGCGCTGGTGGTGGGATTGGAACTGGGGTCGTCGCTGCTCACCGGCGGCGGCGAGGCGGGTGGGGCGCTGCTGACCAGCGCCCGGGACCTGGGCGTGGATGTCGGCGACGTGGGCGGGATCAGTGAGCCCTCCGGGCGGGGCACCGGCTACCTGACGCTGATCGACATGGTGGCCTTGTGGACGACCGGGCTGTTCTGCCTCAGCCTGGTGCTCTCCGACCGGGTGCAGGGGCGGGTGCAGGGGGTGGCCACCCTGGTCTTCTCGATCCTGATGCTCCTAGCCTCGCTGGTGCTGCTGGTGATCGCCTTCGTCGAGTTGACGGTGATGGTGTCGCTCTTCCTGGCCGTGCCCTTCGGCACCCTGGCCTACCTGGCGCTGTGGGGGTTCTTCCCGGTCGGCGAGGCCAGCCTGCTGCTCGGTCTGGTGCTGCTGTTGAAACTGGTCTGGGGTGGGCTGCTGCTGCTCGCCCAGCCCCGGTTCCTCCAGAACAAGGGGTTGGTCCTGCTGGTGCTGACCACCCTGGTATGCACGGTCGTGCTGGAGTTCCTGCACCGGCTGGTGCCGGTGATCCTGGTCAGCATTCTCGACGACGTCGGGGCCCTGGTCTTCGCGGTCGTGGCCATCGTCTGGGGCCTGGTGCTGTTGATCGGCTCCATCCCCGCCATCGTCAAGGCCGTCCGCGTCACCGCCACCGTCCGATGACCCGACCGGTCGGCAGGGGATCGGTCGGCCATCGCCGGTCCGGCGGGGATCGGTCGGCGCGCTGCGGGTCAGTGGGAAAGTCGCCCATCGTGGCGAGACGGCGGCGGGGCATGGCAAGGCCCGGACCGGTATGCCTGTCCGTCATATTCATGCCGCAGAGGCATGCCGCTCCCTGAGGGAAACCACCTACCTTCCACTACTCTGCGTGAAGCCGATTCGCCCCGGCCGAAGCTCAGGCGCCTGCACGTCCCAGGCAACCCCGACCGACCATGACCGACGGACCGACCGACGGACCGGCCGGCCGGCCGGCGGACCCGGCGGACCCGGCGGACCCGGCGGCCAGCATCGCCCGCCACCGTGGCAGGGCGGACGTGCCCACCAGGCCCGGCTCCGATCGGGTCAGGACACGTGGGCCCGGTAGGCGTCGATGGTCGCGGCGAGGATCTCCGGGCCGGGTCGGGACCAGAGCGCCGCCTGGAACACCTCGACCTCGACCGGCCCGGTGTACCCGGCGGCGTCGACCGCCGCACGCAGCCGGCGCAGCTCCACACAGCCTTCCCCGGGCAGCGCCCGACCGAGCAGTACGCCCTCCGGCAGCGGGGTGACCCAGTCCGCCGCCTGGAACGCGGCGATCCGGTCGCCGGCCCGGGCGATCTGCGCGTACACCGTGTCGTCCCACCACACGTGGTAGGTGTCGACCACCACCCCGACCACCGCCGGGTCGAACCGTTCGGCGATGTCGAGCGCCTGGCCGAGGGTGGCGATCACACACCGGTCGGCGCTGAACATCGGGTGCAGCGGTTCGATGGCCAGCCGTACCCCGGCCGCCGCCGCCTCGTCGGCCAGGGCGGCGACGGCGTCGGCGACCTTCCGGCGGGCCCCGTCGACGTCCCGGCTGCCGGGCGGCAGCCCACCGGAGACCAGCACCAGTTCGCGGGTGCCGAGGGTGGCCGCCTCCTCGATGGCCCGCCGGTTCTCGTCCCACCAGTCCGGGGCGGTGAAGAACCCGCCCCGGCACAGCGAGGTGACGGTCAGCCCGGCGTCCCGGACCAGCCGGGCCGCCCGCTCGACGCCGAATTCCTGGACGGGTTCGCGCCACAGGCCGATGCCGGGCACCCCGGCCGCCGCGCAGCCGGCGACCGCTGCGGCCAGCGGCCAGTGCTGGGCGGTGGCCTGGTTGAACGAGAACCGTTCCAACCCGGCCGCCACGCCACCACCAGGCACCGCACCACCGCCAGGCAGCGCACCACCGCCAGGCAGCACACCACCGCCAGGCACCGCACCACCACCGGCCGCCGCCCCGGTCACTGGGTCACCCCGGCCACGGTGAAGTACGCCCGCGCCCGCGCGGCGGCCAGCTCCGCGTCGGGCAGCAGGCCGGCATCGTCGGCGAGGACGAGCAGCCGGGCCAGGTGCGCCGGGGACCGGCCGGACTGCTGCCCGGCCAGCATGGTGAAGTGCTCCTGGTGCCCGGCCAGCCAGGCGAGGAACACGATGCCGGTCTTGTAGAACCAGGTCGGCGCGGCGAACAGGTGCCGGGCCAGCGGCAGGGTCGGGGCGAACACCGCGTCGTACCGGCCCAGGTCACCGGCGTCGAGGGCGGCGAGCGCGGCGGCGGCGGCCGGCGCGATGGCGGCGAAGACGCCGAGCAGCGCGTCGGAGTGACCCTGCGCGTCGCCCCGGATCAGCTCCGGGTAGTGGAAGTCGTCGCCGGTGTAGAGGCGTACCCCGGCGGGCAGGCGACGGCGCAGTGCGACCTCCCGGTCGGCGTCGAGCAGGGACACCTTGATCCCGTCGACCTTCCCCTGGTGCTGCTTGATCAGGTGCAGCACCGTCTCGGTGGCCTCGTCGAGGTCGGTCGAGCCCCAGTAGCCGGCCAGCGCCGGGTCGAAAGTGTCGCCCAGCCAGTGCAGCACCACCGGTTGGTCGGCGGCGGTGAGCAGCTCGTCGTACACCCGTAGGTAGTCGTCGGGGCCGGTGGCGGCGGCGGCCAGGTGACGGCTGCACATCAGCACCGGGCGGGCGTCGGCGGCGGTGACGTCGGCGAGTTGCTCGGCGTACGCCCGGGTCACCTGGGGCACCGTGGCCGGGCCGGGTGGGAGCTGGTCGGTGGCGACCCCGGCGACGATCCGGCCGCCGACCGCGCGGGCCTCGGCGGCGCTGCGCCGGATCAGCTCCCGGGTGGCCGGGTGGTCCAGGCCCGCGCCGCGCTGTGCGGTGTCCATCGCCTCGGCCACCCCCAGCCCGTACGACCAGAGGTGGTGCCGGAAGGCGAGGGTGCGGTCCCAGTCGACGGCGGCCGGGGCGCCCGGCACGTTCTCCGCGCGCGGGTCGGCGACGACGTGCGCCGCGGCGTACGCCACCCGGCTGGTGGACGGGCCGGTGGGCCGGGCGTGGCCCGCGCCCCCGCGCAGCCGGTGGGTGCCGCCGTCGGGCAGCCGGACGACGGCGGTCACCGGGACAGCTCCGGCACCTCGACGCGGCGGCCCTCCCGCGCGGAGCGCAGCCCCAGCTCGGCCAGTTGCACCCCGCGCGCCCCGGCCAGGAAGTCCCAGGCGAACGGGGAGCCGGTGACGACGTGCCGCAGGAACGCCTCCCACTGCACCTTGAACCCGTTGTCGAACTCCTCGTTGTCGGGCACCTCGGTCCACTGGGCGCGGAAGTCCTCGGTGGCGGGCAGGTCGGGGTTCCACACCGGTTTGGGGGTGACCGCCCGGTGCTGGACCCGGCAGCGGCGCAGCCCGGCGACGGCGCTGCCCTCGGTGCCGTCGACGTGGAACTCGACCAGTTCGTCGCGGTGCACCCGGGTGGCCCAGGACGAGTTGAGCGCGGCGACGATCCCGCCGTCGAGTTCGAAGATCCCGTAGGCCGCGTCGTCGGCGGTGGCGGGGTAGGGGCGGCCGGCCTCGTCGACACGCTCGGGGATGTGGGTGGCGGCGAGGCAGGTGACCGCGCGGACCGGGGCGAACAGCTCCTCCAGCACGTACTGCCAGTGCGGGAACATGTCCATCACGATGCCGCCGCCGTCCTCGGTGCGGTAGTTCCAGGAGGGCCGCTGGGCGGGTTGCCAGTCACCCTCGAACACCCAGTAGCCGAACTCGCCGCGGATGGACAGGATGCGGCCGAAGAAACCGCCGTCGATCAGCCGGCGGAGCTTGCGCAGCCCGGGGAGGAAGAGTTTGTCCTGCACGACGCCGGTGCGGATGCCCGCGGCGTCGGCGGCCCGGACCAGTTCGAGCGCGGCGGCGCTGGACTCGGCGAGGGGCTTCTCGGTGTAGATGTGCTTGCCGGCCTCGATGGCCTGTCGGATCGCCTTCTCCCGTTGCTGGGTCACCTGGGCGTCGAAGTAGATCTCCGCGTCGTCGCGGGCGAGGGCGGCGGCGAGGTCGGTGGTCCAGTCGGTGAGGCCGTGCCGTTGCGCGACCGCCTGCAGGCGGGTCTCGTCCCGGCCGACCAGGATCGGCTCGGGCCAGATCCGGGTGCCGTCGCCCAGCGGCAGTCCACCCTGCTCACGAATCGCGAGCAGGGAACGGACGAGGTGCTGGCGGTAGCCCATCCGACCGGTGACGCCGTTGACGATGATGCCGATCGACCTTCGGGTCATGGGTCGTCCTTCCCCTGTGCACGGTACATAGGTAAGCGCTTTCCTAGCAGCCTAGGTGGCGGCCCGACCACGGGCAAGGGCCCGCCCCGACCGTTGCGGTAACCTGTCCGCTACCGCGCGGCCCGGATCGGGTCCGGACACTTTCGGGGGTGCCCATGGCGACGCTGGCCGATGTCGCCCGTCGCGCCGGGGTCTCCCCCGCCACCGCCTCCCGGGTGATCAACGGCAGCAGCAAGCCCGTCGCCGACAACCTGCGCGAACGGGTGCTGCGGGCCGTCGCCGACCTGCGCTACGTGCCGAACGCGCACGCCCAGCTGCTGGCCCGCCCGCAGCGCAGCGTGGTCGGCGTGGTGGTGCACGACGTGTCCGACCCGTACTTCGCCGAGCTGACCCGGGGGCTGCAACGGGTCGCCACCGACCACGGCCGGCTGGTCATCATCTGCAACAGCTACCGCGACCCGGAACGCGAGCTGGAGTACGTGGAGATGCTGCGCGCCCAGCAGGTCGCCGCGATCGTGCTGGCCGGTTCCGGCTACCACGACGCCACCTTCACCGCCCGGCTCGCCGAGAAGCTGGCCGCCTACGAGACGACCGGTGGCCGGGTGGCGGTGGTGGGTCGGCACGAACACCCGGGCGACGCGGTGATGCCGGCCAACACCGACGGCGGCCGGCTGCTCGGCACGGAACTGCTGCGCCGGGGGCACACCCGGATCGGGGTGGTCGCCGGCCCGCAGGTGCTGACCACGATCACCGACCGGCTCGACGGGCTGCGGGCCGCGCTCGCCGAGGGCGGCCACCCGCTGCCCGCCGAGCGCATCCGCTACGCCGACTTCGACCGCGACGGTGGCGCCCGCGCCGCCGGTGAACTGCTCGACGCCGTCCCCGGGTTGACCGCCCTGGTGGCGTTGAACGACTCTATGGCCGTCGGCGCGCTGACCCTGCTGCGCGCCCGCAACGTCGCGGTGCCCGGGCAGGTCTCGGTGGTGGGCTTCGACGACATGCCGGTCGCCGCCGACGTCACCCCGGCGCTGACCACCGTCCGGCTGCCGCTGGTGGAGCTGGGCGCGCGGGCGATGACCCTGGCCCTGGGCCCGGCGGCGGACCGGCCCCGGGTCGAGGTGCTGCCGGCCACCCTGGTCGTCCGGGACAGCCTCGGCCCCGCCCCGGACTGATCCGCCCACACCGGGCAGGCACCACGGCGGGTGGGTGGGCGGGGTCGGCACCGGCTCAGGCCGGGGTCGTCGCCAGCTCGGCGAGCCGGTCGATCTGCCGGGGGTCGGACAGCGCCGAACCCACCGCCACCACCCGCACCCCGGCGGCGAGGAAGTCGGCGGCGTTACCGGCGTCGATCCCACCGGTCGCTACGAACCGCAGCTCCGGCAGCGGGCCGGCGACCGCCTTGAACCACTGTGGGCCGAGGCTGACCGCCGGGAACGCCTTGAGCCAGATCAGCCCGTGGTCGAGCGCGAGCTGCGCCTCGGTGGGGGTGGCCACCCCGGGCAGGTGCGGGATGCCGTAGCTGACCGCCGCGTCGGCCACCGCCAGGTCCAGCCCGGGGGCGACGGTGAACGCCGCCCCGGCGCTGGCGGCCTGCCGGACCTGGGCGGGGGTACGCACCGTGCCGGCGCCGACCCGCCGGCCCCGGTCCTTGCCGGCCTCCACCGCCGCCCGCAGGGACAGCGTGGCGTCCGGGGTGCGGATCGGCACCTCGACCACGTCGATGCCGAGGTTCCAGGCCCGTTGGGCGAGCCGGACGGTCTCCGCCGGCGGTAGGTCCCGCAGGATCACCATCACCCGCGCGGTGCCGAACAGGGGTGCGAAGTCGTGCGCGGTCATCGACCGTTCCTTCCGGTGGCGGGGGTGGGGAGCAGTCCGGCGTCGACCAGGTCCAGGCTCGCCCAGTCCCCCGCCGGCAGGGCCAGGAGCCGGTCGGCCAGCGCCCGGCGTGGTGGCGGGGCGGTGTCGCCGGCCACGGTCAGGGCGGGGGCCGCGCAGAGGTGCCCGAGCCGCAGGCAGTGTTCCAGGTCGAGGCCGCGCAGCAGCCCCGACAGGCAGCCGGCGGCGAACGCGTCGCCGGCCCCGACCGGCTCGTGCACCGGCACCCGCAGCGCGGGGACGAAGACGTCCGGTCCGCCGCGGGGTAGCGCGGTGACACCGACGTCGGCGTCCTTGACCACCACCAGTTCCGGACCGGGCAGCAGGTCGCGTACGGCGTCCGGGGCGGTGACGCCCCACAGGGCGCGGGCCTCGTCGAGTCCGACGAGGACCACGTCGGCGGCGTCGGCGAGCCCGCGTAGCACCGGCGCGGCGGTCTCCGCCGACCACAGCCGGGCCCGGTGGTTGACGTCGAAGGTGACCCGGGCGGCGGGCAGTGGCCGGTCGGTGAGCGCCCGGCGCACCAGGGCCGCACAGGACGGCGACAGGGCCGCGGTGATCCCGGACAGGTGCAGCAGCCGGGTCCCGGCCAGCGCCGGGTCGTCCAGCACCTGCGGGTCGAGGTGGGAGGCCGCCGACCCGGACCGGTAGTAGTGCACGGCGGTGCCGCCGGGCGTCGGGTCCTTGAGGTAGACGCCGGTCGGGGCGGTCGGGTCGACGGTGACCAGGCGGGTGTCCACGCCGGTGGCGGCGACATGCCGCAGCACCCGCCGGCCGAACGGGTCGTCGCCGACCCGGCTCACCCACGCCGTCCGGTGGCCGAGCCCGGCGAGCGCGGAGGCCACGTTGGACTCGGCGCCGCCGACCGAGACACCCAACCGGTCGGCCCGGTCCAGCGGACCCGTCGGATCGGGGCTGAGCACCACCATCGACTCGCCGACGGTGACCACCTCCGGCCCGACCCACGACTGCTCAGCCGACCGGTCGGCGGATGGTGCCGGGGCCGACCGGTCGGCGGTCACGCCGGCTCCGCGGCGGCGAGCAGGGCGACCACGCCGGCCCGGTCGCGTACCCCGTCGGCGACCAGCACCCGGTGCCGGCCGGTGCGGCGGCCACCGGCGGGCACCACGGCCGGCCGGTCGAAGGCGAAGGCGACGCAGACCCCCGGGTACATCGCGGTCCGCACGAACCACCGGTCGCCCAACCCGAGGCCGGTGAAGACCAGGGTGTACGCCCCACCGTCCGGCGCGACGCCGGTCAGCACGACCCAGCGGGCGGCGCTGCCGTTGGCCGCCTGTTCCCCGTCGGCGTCGGCGGTGAACGTGACCGGCTCCCCGTCGGCGACGGCCCGCCAGAAGAACCCGCCGTAGCCGGCCCCGTCGGGTCGCCCGTTGGTGGCCGGGCTGCCCAGGTGGACGTCCCGATCGGTGGGGGCGGTGAGGGTGTAGTCGACGTCGAGGGCCCAGGCGTCGGGGGCCACCGGGGTCGCGGCGAGCCGGCGGTGCTCGGTGAGCAGCACCCCGCCGTCGCGGTCACGCCACTGCAACACGTGCGCCAACCGGTCCGGGGTGCGTTCGCGCCACCGCGTGTGGGCGATCACCCCGTGGTCGTCGCGCCAGGTGTAACCGGTGTCCCGGACGTACGTCCGGCCACCCCACAGGTTGGTGCCGGCGACGTCCTGCACCGCCAGCGACGCCCCGAGGTGCCAGACGTGGTCGGCGGGCAGGGCGTCGGTGACCGGGGTGCCGGCCAGCGTCCGCACCGGGTGCAGGTAGGGCCGGGGCCCGTGCTTCGGGTCCAGGTCGGGGCGCACCACGTACCGGGCCACCTCGACGTCACCGACGTGCAAGCGGGGCTCGTCGTCGCCCGGACCGTCCGGGTCGACCCGGACCTGCGGCGGGACGGATCCGGTCGGGTCCGCGCCGGGGCGGGCCGGTTCCGGGCCGAGCTGGGCCGGGGTGGGGTGCGGGTGACCGGTCACGGTGCCTCCGTCCGGGTGGTGGACCGGCGGGCGGCGACGGCGTGCAGGGCGGCCAACGCGTAGCCGGCCAGGATCGGCACCGCCACCGGGGTGACCAGTATCCCCAACAGAGCGGCCACCGCGCAGACCCCGCCGGCCGCCGCCCAGGTCCCCGGCCGGGCCAGGCCGGTCCGGGCGGCGACCCGGGCCGCGGCCCGAAAACCGCGCCCGCCGGTACGACCGATCGCCACCACGGTCAGCCCGGCGTACCCGGCCAGCGCGGCGGTGACCACGGCGGTGCCGGCCAGCACGGGCCCGCCACCGGGCACCCGGCCGGTGGCCACGGCGACCAGGTCGACGCCGAGCGCGACGGCGACAGCCACCCCGACGGCGCTGGCCACCAGGCCGGCGGGCAGGGCCCGGCCGAACCGGGTCAGCGTGGTGCGCAGGTCCGGCCAGCCGCCGAGGGTCAGCCGGTCGTGCACGGCGGCGCTGGCGGTGGCCAGGGCCGGTGCGAGGGTGAGCACCGGCAGCGCGGCCAGCGTCACGGCGAACCCGAGCAGCGCCAGGTCGGTGGCGTCGCGCAGGGTGTCGCGCCAGTCCCGGCGCAGGGGCGCCTCGGCCGGCTCCGTCACCGGTACGGCGGTCATCCTTTCAACCCGCTGGTGTTGATGCCCTCGACCAGCATCCGTTGGAAGGCCAGGAAGAACAGGAAGACCGGCAGCAGCGACAGCACCGACATGGCGAACATCGGGCCGACCGCGCTCTGGCTGGTGGAGTCGATGAACAGGGTCAGCGCCACCGGGACGGTGTAGTCGTCCAGGCTGGACAGGAAGACCAGTTGCCGGAAGAAGTCGTTCCAGGTCCAGATGAACGAGAAGATCGCGGTGGTGACCAGTGCCGGGCGGCTCAGCGGCAGGATGACGTGCCGGAAGATGCCGTACGGGCTGGCACCGTCGATCTTGGCAGCCTCGTCGAGTTCGCGGGGGATGCCCCGCATGAACTGCACCATGAGGAACACGAAGAACGCCTCGGTGGCCAGGAACTGCGGGATGAGCAGCGGCAGGTAGGGCCACTCCCCGCCGACCAGGCCGAGGCTGCGGAACAGGATGTACTGCGGCACGATCAGCACGTGGCCGGGCAGCAGCAGGGTGCCGATCATGACAGCGAACCAGACCCCCCGCAGCCGGAACCGCAACCGGGCCAGGGCGTACGCGGCGAGCAGGCAGGAGGCCGCGTTGCCGACCACGGTCAGCAGGCTGACCATGGCGCTGTTGAGGAAGAACGTGCCGAAGCTGAGGTCGAAGTTGCCCCAGCCGGCGGTGTAGTTGCCCGGGGTGAACCGCTCGGGCAGCAGACCGATGTTGTTGACGATCTCTTCCTGCGACTTGACCGAGGTGCCCACCATCCACAGCAGCGGGTAGAGCACCACCGCCACGATCACGATCAGGATCAGCAGGCGTACGGCCTGCCGGCCGCCCTGCCGCCGGCCGGGCCGCCGCGCCGTCGAGGTCACCGCCACCATCACTTCTCCCCGTCGGAGTAGTGCACCCAGAACCGCCCGGTGCTGAAGAAGACCACGGTGATCAGGCCGATCGCGATCAGGAACACCCAGGCCATCGCGGAGGCGTAGCCCATTTCCAGGTCGGTGAAGCCGGAGATGTAGAGCTTCAGCGTGTACATCAGGGTGGAGTCGACCGGCCCGCCGGTGCCGTTGCTGAGCACGAAGGCGGCGGTGAAGCCCTGGAACCCGTTGATGGTCTCCAGCACCAGGTTGAAGAAGATGACCGGGGAGAGCATCGGCAGGGTGACGTGCCAGAACTGGCGGAACCGGCCGGCACCGTCGACGGAGGCGGCCTCGTACAGCTCGGTGGGGACCTGCTTCAACCCGGCCAGGAAGATCACCATAGGCGCGCCGAACTGCCAGATGGCCAGCACCATCAGGGTCTGCAGCGCCCAGTCCGGGTCGCTGACCCAGGGCAGCCCCTCGATGCCGAACAGCGCGAGGAACGAGTTGAACGCGCCGTCCCGGTTGAACATGTTGACCCAGACGATGGCCAGCGCGACGCTGCCACCGAGCAGGGACGGCAGGTAGAACAGCGCCCGGAACAGGCCCACCCCCCGCCACGCCTTGTTGAGCAGCAGCGCCACCCCGAGGGCGGCGGCCAGTTTCAGCGGTACGGCCACCAGGGCGAAGGTCAACGTGACCCGGACCGCGTGCCAGTACGACGGGTCGGCGGTGAACATCCGCTCGTAGTTGGCAAGCCCCACCCACTGCACCTCGGACAGCGGGGTGAGGATGTCGTAGTTGGTGAAGCTCAGCCAGAGCGAGAGCAGCATGGGGATCGCCGTGACGCCCATCAGTCCGATGAGCCAGGGCGAGAGGAATACGTAACCCGCCAGTCCTTCGGCGTGCCGGTCCCGCCCGCCCCGACGCCGGTTGGCGTGGGGGCGGGCGGAACCGGTGCGTCCGGTCCGGCCGGGGGCCGTGGTGAGGGCCACGGGGCCGGCTCCTTTCGTCGACCGCGACCGGTCGATCAGGCGATCGCGGACTTGCAGGCGGCGATGAACTGCTCCGCCGCCTGGGCCGGGGTGGCCCGCTTGTACTGGACGTTCTCGGCGGCCTTGACCAGCTCGGACTTGACCTTGCTGTGTCCCTTGATCGGCACCTGCGGCGACGTGCCGAACTTCTGCGCCAGCTCGGTCTCGACCTGGATGGACTGCTTCATCGCCGGGTCGGTCACCGTCTCGCTGACCTTGGCCCGCAGGTCCATGTTCGACGGCAGCCCCCGGTCGGTGCCGAGCAGCGCCGCCGCCTCCGGGTCGTTGGCCAGGAAGTTGATCACGTCGACGGCGGTGTCGCGGTGCTTGCTGCTCTTGAACACCGACCAGTACATCGAGGCGCGGGCCCACTGGGCGCTCGGGTCACCCGGGTAGGCGACGACGCCCAGCTCGTCCTTGGTGTTCTTCTTCAGGTCGGGCATCTGGTTGACCCACACCCAGGAGGTCGCGGCCTTGCCGGTGACCACGAGCTGCTTGGTCACGTCGCTGGCGTTGCCCTCGTGGATCACGTCGGGGGTGGGGGTGGCGCCCCGGTCCCGGGCGCCCTTCCACAGCTCGAACCACTTCGTCACGTCCTCGGCGGTGAAGCCCAGGTCCTTGCCGTTGTAGAGGTCCTTGCCCTGCTGGCGCAGCCACACCCAGAACGCCTTGTAGTCGGCGCTCGGGTCCTGGGTGCCGGGGATCTTGGTCTTCCTGGCCACCTGCTCGGCCCAGGCGATGTGCTCCTCCCAGCTCTGGCCGGTGGTCGGTTCCGGGAGTCCGTTGCTGGTCAGCAGGGTCTTGTTGTAGACCAGGCCCTGGGTGTTCTCGCCGGAGGCCACCCCGGCCAGCTTGCCGTCGACGACGCCGTACTCCAGCAGGCTCTTGGGGAACTTGGACACGTCGAGCTTGCCGGAGTCCTGGTAGCTCTTGAGGTCGAGCACGGTGCTGCGGCCGGCGTACTCGGACAGGTAGTTGTCGTCGATCTGGAACAGGTCCGGCGGGTTGCCGCCGGCGGTGAGGGTGGCCAGCTTGTCGAAGTAGCCCTGGTTGGCCTGCCAGGTCTTCTCGAAGGTCACGTTCGGGTGCTTCTTGGTGTAGAGGGCGAGGGCGTCCTCGGTGAGCTTGGCCCGCGCCTCACCGCCCCACCAGAAGATGGAGAGCTTGATCTGGCCGTCGGCACCGGCGTCGTCGTCGCCGCAGGCCGCCGCGCCGAACATCAGCGGTACGGCGACGGCGGCGGCGACCAGGCCGCGCAGGAATCGACGACGGGGTGCGGGGGTACGGTGGTGCGGCTCGGCCGGCGTGCCGGCGGTGGGGGACGTTGCGGGGTGCATGCGCTCACTCCTCGGGCTAGGAGGCGACGACGCCACCGGTGGTCACGGTCGGGCTGCCCGGGTCCGCAAGGCGATGCGGGCCCGGGCCATCCGGAACGGATCCGGGACGGGATCGACCGGGTAGGGGTCCGGTCGAGTCGCGAATGACCAGTTCGGTCTGGAGCATTACCTGTGCGGTGGTGCGTCGGTCGCCGACGGCCGCTGCCCGTCCCCCGCCGCGGGGGCGGAGTTCGGAGTCGTGTTGCAGCAGCATGTCGACGGCCGTCCGGCCGGCGGCCGCGGTTGGCGTGGCCACCGTCGTCAACTTGGGGCGGGTGAGTCGGCTCAGCGCGATGTCGTCGACGCCGACGACGCTGACGTCCTGCGGCACCCGGATGCCGAGGTGGTCGAGCCCCTCGATCAGCCCGATCGCCATCAGGTCGTTGTAGGCGAGCACGGCGGTGACGCCGCTGTCGCGTACCTGGGTGGCCAGTGCGCTGCCGCCGGTCTCGGTGGGCGGGTTCGGCCCGAGCACGGTCAGCTCGGCCCCGCCGGAGCGGGCGGCGGCCCCGGCCGCCCGGCGCATCTGCTGGTTGGTCCAGGAGCCGCGCGGGCCGCCGAGCAGGGCGAGCTGCCGGTGGCCGAGGCCGAGCAGGTGCTCGATCGCGGCGCGGGCCCCCTGGCCGACGTCCATCATCACGCAGGGCAGGCCGGTGACCTGCCGGTTTATCACCACCACCGGGACTTCCCGGCTGACCTGCTCGATCAGCGCGTTGCTCATCCGGGGGCTGCACAGCAGCACCCCGTCGACCTGCTTGGCCAGCGCGTGGACCAGCTCCTCCTCGGCGGCCGGGTCCTCGTTGGTGTCGGCCACGAAGACGTGGTAGTCGCGGTGCCGGGCCTGCCCCTCGGCCGCCTTGATCAGCGGTGGGAAGAACGGGTTGGCGATGTCGGCGATGATCAGGCCGATGTTGTGGGTCCGGCCGGTGATCAGGGCGCGGGCGGCCCGGTTGGGGCGGTAGCCGAGTTCCTCGGCGCAGGCCAGCACCCGGACCCGGGTCTCCGGGTTGACCAGGTGGGGTGCGGAGAAGGTGCGGGACACCGTGGAGATGTGCACGCCCGAGGCCCGCGCGACGTCGCGGATGGTGGCTGGCACGGGCGGCCCTCTCGTCGATGGTGTGGTCGGGGTCACGTGGGTGCCGCCAATTAATGCAAACGGTTGCTCCACTGTCAACGGGAGTTTGTTACAGGTCGATTGCGGGGGCGCTCCCGCCATGCCCCTTTAAGCCCACGAAACGGGATCTATGACACGGGATTGGCATCGATCGTTGACGTGCTCTTCATCGCCGTGGTTTCTTCACTGCAAACCTTTGCAGCAACCGGGGAGGTCCACCCGATGTCACCACCAGCCGCGTCCCGCCGCCGGCACGCCCTGGTCGGCACCGGGGCGCGAGCCGAGATGTTCGTCCGCGCCCTGGTCACCGAGCACGCCGACACCGCCGAACTGGTCGCCTTCGCCGACGTCAACCAGACCCGGATGGACGCGCACAACCGGTGGCTGACCGAGCTGGGCCACCCGCCCGTGCCGACCTACCGGGCCGACGACTTCACCGCCATGCTCGCCAAGGAACGGGTCGACGTGGTCCTGGTGACCAGCGTCGACGTCACCCACGACGAGTACATCGTGGCGGCCCTGCGGGCCGGCTGCGACGTGGTCACCGAGAAACCCATGACCACCGACGCCCCCCGCTGCCGACGCATCCTCGACGCGGTCGCCGAGACCGGCCGGCAGGTCACCGTCGCCTTCAACTACCGCTACAACCCGTTGCACGAGCAGGTCAGAAGGCTGCTCGCCGACGGCGCGGTCGGCGAGATCGGCTCGGTGCACTTCGAGTGGCTGCTCGACGTACGGCACGGCGCGGACTACTTCCGCCGCTGGCACCGGGACAAGGCCAGCTCCGGCGGGCTGATGGTGCACAAGGCCAGCCACCACTTCGACCTGGTCAACTGGTGGCTCGACGCCACCCCCGTCGAGGTGTACGCGGCCGGGCGGCTGTTCTTCTACGGCGACGACGGCCGCCGGCACGGCTACGCCCGCGACTACGACCGGGCGCACGACTCCCCCGCCGCCACCGACGACCCGTTCGCCCTGCGGCTGGCCGAGCACCCCCGACTGCGGGAGCTCTACCTCGACGCCGAGGGTGAGGACGGCTACCACCGCGACCAGAACGTCTTCGCCCCCGGCGTCACCATCGAGGACGACATGGCGGTGCTGGCCCGCTACTCCACCGGCGCGACGATGACCTACCACCTCACCGCGTACGCCCCCTGGGAGGGCTACCGGGTGATGGTCAACGGCAGCCGGGGCCGGCTGGAACTGGAGGTCACCGAGAGCGACTTCGTCAGCCCGGCCGCCGCCGGTGCGCTCAAGGGGGCGGCCCTGCACGGCGACGAGGCCGCCGCCGAGCACGGCGAGGCCAACCTGACCCTGCGCCCGTTCTGGGCCCCGCCCACCCGGATCCCCGTCGAGGGCTACACCCGGCAGGGCCACGGCGGCGCGGACACCCGGATGACCCGGGTGATCTTCGGTGGCGAACCGGACCCGCTGGACCGGGCCGCCACCGCCCACGACGGGGCACTGGCCCTGCTCACCGGCCTGGCCGCCAACCGGTCCTTCGCCACCGGCGACCCGGTGCGCGTCGCCGACCTGCTCACCCTGCCCTGACCGGGCCGGCCCCACGACCGTCCACCCGGAACCGCCGACCCTCCGCCCGCATCCGAGGAGTCCCCCGACGTGCCGACCTCTCCTGACCTGCTCCTGCCGACCGACCCGGGCGTCCGGGCCATCGCCCGCGAGCTGTACGCCCTGGCCGGGCCGCAGCCGATCATCTCGCCGCACGGACACGTCGACCCGGCGCTGCTGGCCGAGGACCAACCCTTCCCGGACCCGGCCCGGCTGCTCATCGTGCCCGACCACTACCTCACCCGGATGCTGCTCAGCCAGGGCGTCCCCCCGGCCGAACTGGGCGTGCCCAGCGTCGACGGCAGCCCGGTGGAGACCGACGGCCGGACGATCTGGCGGCGCTTCGCCGCGCACTGGCACCTGTTCCGGGGCACCCCGTCCCGACTGTGGTTGGAACGCACCTTCAGCGAGGTGTTCGGGGTGGACACGGCGCTGACCCCGGACACCGCCGACGCCGTCTACGACGAGTTGGCCGCCCGGCTGGCCGAGCCGGCGTACCGGCCCCGGGCGCTGTTCGAACGGTTCCGGATCGAGGTCCTCGCCACCACCGAGTCGCCCCTGGACGACCTCGCCGCGCACGCCAAGCTCGCCGCCGACGGCTGGGGCGGGCCGGGCGGCCGGGTGGTCACCACCTTCCGCCCGGACAACGTGGTCGACATGGAGTTCGACGGTTGGGCCGACAACGTGGCCCGGCTCGGCGAGGTGGCCGGCGTCGACACCGGCACGTACACCGGTTACCTGGACGCGCTGCGGGCCCGCCGGGCGGCGTTCGTCGCGGCCGGCGCGACCTCCTCCGACCACGGCCACCCCACCGCGCGCACCCTGGCGCTGAGCGCCGACGAGGCGGCCCGGCTCTACGACAAGGGCCGGCGCGGGCTCGCCGACGCCGCCGACGCCGAGACGTTCCGGGCGCACATGCTGGTGGAGTTCGCCCGGATGTCCCTCGACGACGGGCTGGTGCTGCAACTGCACCCCGGGGCGGTGCGCAACCACAACCGCCGGCTGTACGCCACCCACGGCCGCGACGTCGGCGGCGACGTCCCGCACGCCACCGAGTACGTGCACGCGCTCGCCCCGCTGCTCGACGCGTACGGCAACGACCCGCGGCTGCGGGTGGTGCTCTACACCCTCGACGAGTACACGTTCACCCGGGAGCTGGCCCCGCTGGCCGGCGGCTACGCCGCGCTCTACCTCGGGGCGCCCTGGTGGTTCCTGGACTCCCCGGAGGTGCTGCGCCGGTTCCGGGAGGCGGTCACCGAGTCCGCCGGGTTCTACAACACCGCCGGGTTCGTCGACGACACCCGCGCGTTCTGCTCCATCCCGGTCCGCCACGACGTGGCCCGCCGGATCGACGCCGGTTTCCTGGCCCGCCTCGTCGCCGAGCACCGGTTGACCGAGGACGAGGCCGCCGAGACGGTCGTCGACCTGGCGTACCGGCTGCCCAAGAAGGTCTTCAGGTTCGGAGGGTCCGCATGAGCACCAGGATCACCGACGTCGACGTGCACGACGTCCGGTTCCCCACCGCGGCGGCCGGCGACGGCTCCGACGCGATCAACCGGGGTGACTACTCGGCCAGCTACGTCGAGCTGCGCACCGACGGCGGCCCGACGGGTGCCGGGTTCACCTTCACCAACGGCCGGGGCAACGAGATCACCTGCGCGGCGATCGAGGCCCTCGCCCACCACGTGCGGGGGCACACCGTCGAGGAGATCGCGGCCGAGCCGGTGGCGTTCTGGCGCTCGCTCACCGCCGACGTGCAGCTGCGCTGGCTGGGGCCGGAGAAGGGGGTCATCCACATGGCCGCCGGCGCGCTGGTCAACGCCGTCTGGGACCTGCGGGCCAAGCTGGCCGGCAAGCCGATGTGGCGCTACCTCGCCGAGCTGTCTACCGACGAGCTGGTGGCCAACATCGACTTCCATCACATCACCGACGCGCTCACCCCCGACGAGGCGGCCACCCTGCTCGACAAGGGACTGGTCGGAGGGTCGGAACGGCTCGCGGAACTTGAGCAGAACGGTTTCCCGTCGTACACCACGTCGGTGGGGTGGTTGGGGTATCCGGACGAGAAGGTGCGGGCGCTGACCCGCGAGGCGTACGCCCAGGGGTGGCGGGCGATGAAGATGAAGGTCGGCGGCCCGCCGGCCGACGACCTGCGCCGGGCGCGGATCATCCGGGCCGAGATCGGCCCGGACGCGCTGCTGATGATGGACGCCAACCAGGTCTGGGACGTCGACGAGGCGATCACCAACATGACCGCGCTGGCCGAGGTCGACCCGTACTGGATCGAGGAGCCGACGCACGCCGACGACATCCTCGGCCACGCCCGGATCGCCCGCGCGGTGACCGGGCTGACCGACGGCCGGTGCCGGGTCGCCACCGGCGAGGTGGCCGCCAACCGGGTGATCTTCAAGCAGCTGCTCCAGGCCGAGGCGATCGGGGTGATGCAGATCGACGCCTGCCGGGTCGCCGGGGTCAACGAGGTGCTGGCGGAGATCCTGCTGGCGGCGAAGTTCGGGGTGCCGATCTGCCCGCACGCCGGTGGCGTCGGCCTCTGCGAGTACGTGCAGCACCTGGCGATCTTCGACTACCTGCGGGTCGGCACCAGCCTGGACGGGCGGATGGTCGAGTACGTCGACCACCTGCACGAACACTTCGTCGACCCGGTCCGCACCCGGGGCGGCCGGTACCTGCTGCCCACCGCCCCCGGCTACAGCGCCACCATGCGCCCCGAGTCGATCGCCCGGTTCCGCTTCCCGGACGGCCCGGCATGGCGGTGAACGTCGGCACCGACCGGTTGGGGCTGGCCACCCTGCGCCGGGTGCCCGAGCAGAGCCGACCGCTGATCCGACCGGGCAGCGTGCCGGCCGGCATCGTCCACCTGGGACTGGGCGCGTTCCACCGGGCCCACCAGGCGGTCTACACCGAGGCCGCGGTCGACGCGGCCGGCGGCGACTGGGGCATCATCGGCGTCGCGCCGCGCAGCACCACCCTGGTCGAGGCCCTCGCGGCGCAGGACGCGCTGTTCAGCGTCACCACGCTGACCGCCGACCGGTCCGAGACCCGGGTCGTCGGCGCGCTGGCCGGGGTACGGCACGCCGCCAGCGACCCGGCGGCGGTGGTCGCGCTGCTCGCCGACCCGGCGATCCGGGTGGTGACGCTGACGGTGACCGAGAAGGCGTACCACCTGGACCCGGTCTCCGGGGTGCTGCGGGCCGACCCGGAGCTGACCCGCGACCTGACCACCGACCGGCTACCGGTCACCGTACCCGGCCTGCTGGTGCGCGGGCTGCTCGCCCGTGCCGCCGCACAGGCGGGGCCGATCGCGCTGGTCAGCTGCGACAACCTGCCGTCCAACGGGCGTCGGCTGCGCGGCCTGGTGCAGCAGTCGCTGGCCCTGGCCGGGGTGCCGGACGCCGTGCTGGACGCCCTCGCCGGGCAGGTGAGCTTCCCCGGCACGATGGTGGATCGGATCGTCCCGGCCAGCACCGACGCGACGTTGGCAGACGCCCGCGCCGCGCTCGGGGTGACCGACCTGGCGGCGGTGGCCGCCGAGCCCTACACCCAGTGGGTGGTGGAGGACGACTTCCCCGGCGGCCGGCCCCGGTGGGAGCGGGCCGGTGCGGTGCTCACCACCGACGCCGGCCCGTGGGAACGGCTGAAGCTGCGCGGCCTCAACGGCGTGCACTCGGCGGTGGCCTACCTGGGTGCGGTGGCCGGCCGCGAGACGATCGCCGAGGCGCTGGCCCTGCCCGGCCTGACCGACGTGCTGCGCCGGTTCGTCGCCGACGACGTGGCCGGGAGCTTCACCCCACCCGACGGGGTACGGGTCACCGGGTACGGCGACGAGGTGCTGGCCCGCTTCGCCAACCCGGCGATCCGGCACCGCACCCTCCAGGTGGCGATGGACGGGTCGCAGAAGCTGCCGCAGCGGGTCCTGCACACCGCCGTCGACCTGCGCGCGCAGGGCCGGCCGGCGTACTGGTCGGCGCTGGTCGTGGCGGCCTGGCTGCGGTTCCTCGACGGGCGGGCCGACGACGGCACGGTGCTGCCGCTGGACGACCCGCTGGCCGACCGGATCACCGCCGCGCTCGCCACCGCCGGGGGCACCCCCGCCGGGACGGTGGAGGCGCTGTTCGCCCTGCCGGAGGTCTTCCCGGCCGCGCTCGCCGACGACGACGGGTTCCGCACCGACGTCGCCGGCTGGCTGGGCGCGTTGCGTACCCACCCGGTGGCGGCGGTCCTGGCCGGTGCGGCGTGACCGCCCCGGTGCCGCCGGCCGCCGTCGGCGGGCTCGCCGCCCAGGGCGCACCGGCGGCGACCACCGGGACACCACCGGGCTCCCCGGCCGGGTCACCGCCGGGCGGCCCGACCGGGGCCGCCCGGCCCGACCACCCCGCCGGGACCGGGGTCGCCGTGCCCCGGGTGGCGATCGTCGGCGCGAACGGGCACGGCCGCTGGCACCGGCGGGCGGTGGCCCCGCTGCACGCGGCGGGACGGCTGCGGCTGGTGGCGCTGGTGGACGTACGGCCGATCGAGGACGAGCCGGCCGCGCCGGTGCCGCCCGGGACCACCGTGCACACCGACCACCGGGAGATGCTCACCGCCGCCCGCCCCGACGTGGTGATCGTGTGCACCCCGCCGCACACCCACCTGCCGATCGCCCTGGACGTCCTCGCCGCCGGTGCCGACCTGCTGCTGGAGAAGCCTCCGGTGCTGTCCACCGCCGAACACCGGACGCTGGCCGGGGCGCTGGCCGCGACCGGCCGGGCCTGCCAGGTCGGCTTCCAGGCGCTCGGGTCGGTGGCGCTGGCGCAGTTGTCGGCCGCCGTCGGGCAGGGCCGGCTGGGCACCGTCACCGGCATCGGCACGGTCGCCTGCTGGCAACGCCCCGACAGCTACTACGCCCGATCCCCGTGGGCCGGCCGGCGCACCCTGCACGGCCGACCGGTGCTCGACGGGGCGTTGGCCAACCCGCTGGCGCACGCGGTGATGCAGTGCCTGGCGGTGGCCGAGACGGTGACCGGCGCCCCGGTCCGGCCGGCCCGCATCGAGCTGGAGCGCTACCGGGTCCGGCCGATCGAGGTGGACGACACCGCCACGCTGCGGATCGTCACCCCCGACGGGCCGCCGATCGTGGCGGCGGTGACGCTGGCCGGGGAGGACTTCGTCGCCGGTGAGGTGATCGTCACCGGCACCACCGGGCGGGCGGTGCTGGAGTACCCGACCGACCGGCTGCTGCTGCCCGGTGACCCGCACCCTGAGGAGGTGCCGGGCCGGCAGGGGCTGCTGGCGAACCTGCTCGCCCACCGCGCCGACCCGGACGGCACCCCGCTGATCGCCCCGCTGGCCCGCACCGCACCGTTCACCGCCGTACTGGAACAGGTGCGGCAGGCCCCCGAGCCGACCATGCTCGACGGCGACCTGGTCACGGCCGCCGGCAGCGGGCCGGAGCGGGTGGTGACGGTACGCGGGATCAACGCGGTGCTGCGCCGGGCCGCCGAGCAGGGCGCGCTGCTGTCGGAGCTGGCGGTGCCGTGGGCGGTGCCGCCGGCGCGTATCCCCCTGGCGGCACAGGACGACTGACGCACCACCCACCACCACCCTTCGGGAGAGTCCCATGCGTCCACGCACCACCGGGGCGGCCCTGGTCGCCCTCACCCTCCTGCTGACCTCGGGCACCGCCGCGTCCGCCGCGCCACCCGACGGGCCGCCCCGGGGCGTCG
Source organism: Micromonospora sp. NPDC049081 (assembly GCF_040648835.1). Taxonomy (NCBI): domain Bacteria; kingdom Bacillati; phylum Actinomycetota; class Actinomycetes; order Micromonosporales; family Micromonosporaceae; genus Micromonospora; species Micromonospora sp. NPDC049081. Next base: position 169,481 of record NZ_JBEZEK010000013.1, read on the forward strand.
AGCGGTTCGCCCGGCAGACCCTGCCGGCCGGTGACGGCTGGGCGGCCGACGGCCCCGGCACCACCGGCGGCGCGGCGGCCGCCCCGGACCAGGTCCACCTGGTGCGCAGCCGGGCCGACCTGGTCCGCGCGCTGGGCGGCGACAACGCCACCAACAAGAGCAACGCCACCCCGAAGGTGATCGTCGTGGACGGCACCGTCGACGGGTTCGCCGCCGACGACGGCCACCTGCTCGGCTGTGCCGACCTGGCCGACCCGGAGTACAGCCTGCCGGCGTACCTGGCCGCGTACGACCCGGCGGTGTGGGGCATGGTGCCGCCGACCGGGGCGCTGGAGGCGGCCCGGGTGCGCTCGGTGGCCAACCAGACCCGCCAGACGCAGATCAACGTCGGGCCCAACACCACCATCGTCGGCCGGCACGGGGCCACCCTCACCGGGCTGACCCTGATGATCGACGGGGCCAGCAACGTCATCGTGCGCAACCTGACCTTCGACGACGCCCGGGACTGCTTCCCGGCCTGGTCGCCCACCGACGGCGCGACCGGCAACTGGAACTCCCAGTACGACCAGGTCTCGGTACGCCGCAGCGAGCACGTCTGGGTCGACCACAACACCTTCACCGACGGCGACAACCCGGACAGCGCCCAGCCGGTGTACTTCGGCCGGCCGTACCAGGTGCACGACGGGTCGCTGGACGTCACCCACACGGCGAGCCTGGTGACCGCCTCGTACAACCGGTTCACCGGGCGGGACAAGCTGATGCTGATCGGCTCGTCCAACACGGTCGGGCCGGACGTCGGCCGGTTGAAGGTGACGCTGCACCACAACCTGTTCGACCGGGTGCTCCAGCGGCTGCCCCGGGTGCGGTTCGGCCAGGTCGACGTCTACAACAACTGGTACCGGCTGGCCGGCGACGACTTCGCGTACGCGATCGGGGTGGGCGTGCAGTCCGCCGCGTACGTGGAGAACAACTTCTTCACCCTCGGTGCCGGCATCGCCCCCGACGGCCTGCTCTACGACTGGGGTGGCACCGCCGTCACCACCCGGGGCAACTGGGTGGACGCCGACCGGGCGTTGCCGCGCCCGGTCGACCTGGTGGCCGCCTACAACGCGACCCACGACCCGGATCTGGGCGGCGACGCCGGCTGGACGCCGACCCTGCGCGCGGCGCAGCCGGTGCCCGCGCCGCTGGTGCCGCTCGTGGTGGGGCCGTTTGCCGGGGCCGGGCGACTGCCCTGGTGACCCGCGTCCGGGGCCAACTGTCACGGTGACCCGTTGCGGTCGGGCCGCGCCGTCGCCGGTGCGGTCCGACCGGTCGGTCGTCCCGGCCGGCGTGACATCGGCCGGGGCGGCGTTGAGCGGGGCGCGCTGACCGGGCCGGGGGCTACCTCGGCAGGGTCATCACCTCGGCGCCGTCGTCGGTGATGGCGATGGTGTGTTCGCTGTGTGCCGTCCGGCAGCCGGTCACGCTGCGCAGGGTCCAGCCGTCGCGGTCGGTGACGAGTTCGGCGGTGTCCGCCATGATCCAGGGTTCCAGGGCCAGCAGCAGCCCGGGGCGCAGCCGGTAGCCGCGACCGGGCCGGCCCGTGTTGGACACGTGCGGGTCCTGGTGCATGGTGGAGCCGACGCCGTGCCCCCCGAACTCGGTGTTGATCGGATATCCCGCCGCGCCGAGGACGCTGCCGATGGCGTACGAGATGTCACCGACGCGGGCTCCGGGGCCGGCGGCGGCGATCCCGGCGGCCAGCGCGCGTTCGGTCGCGTCGATCAGCGCGACGCTCTCCGGGGACGGTGTGTCGCCCACGACGAAGCTGATGGCCGAGTCGGCGACCACGCCGCCGAGGGAGACCGCGAGGTCGAGTGAGAGCAGGTCACCGTCGGCGAGCGGATAGTCGTGGGGCAGGCCGTGCAGCACCGCGTCGTTGACGGAGGTGCAGATGTAGTGGCCGAACGGCCCGCGTCCGAAGGACGGCTCGTAGTCGACGTAGCAGGACTGCGCCCCGGCCTCGACGATCATCTGGTGCGCCCACCTGTCGATCTCCAGCAGGTTGGTGCCGACCACGCTGCGGCTCTTGAGCGTCCGCAGGATGTCGGCGACCAGCGCGCCGGTGTCCCGCGCGCGCAGGAGGTCGGCGGGGTTCAGGATCTCGATCATGCAGCGCCTTCCTCGGACCACCAATAAGTATCCCGGTCATGTTATCCCGGTACTAGAATCGCAGCCATGGTCAGGTTGCCGCTCACTCCCGCCGAGGTCGAACGCGGACAACGCCTCGGAGCCCTGCTGCGCCGCGCCCGGGGCCAACGGTCGATGCTCGGCACCGCGCTGGCCGCCGGGCTCTCCCCGGAGACCCTCCGCAAGATCGAATCCGGCCGGGTGGCCACCCCCGCCTTCCCGACCATCGCGGTACTCGCCGACGTCCTCGGCCTCTCCCTCGACGCGGTCTGGTCGGAGATCAACCAGTCCGACGGCGGCCTCGGTCTCGCCGGCCCGGTGCACGACCCCGCCGGGCGGCTGGCCTCCTAAGCCCCCACCGCCGACCGACCCGGCCGGGGCCCGGTGGCACCGGACCACCCGCCCGCCGGACCCGGGTGCGGCGTCACCGTCACGGGAAGACCCCTGGTCCGGGTACGGCCGGCCGGGACAGGGACAATGGCGGCAACGACGGTCGGGCCCGGCCCCGGCGGCGAGGATCAGCGGAGGTGGGCGCGGGTGACGGGTGGACGCGACGTCGGCGCGAGCTGCCCCGACCCGGTGGCCGCACGCCACCCGGCGGACGACCCGCCCGGCACGCCACCACCTGCCGGCCCGGCGGCCCGGGACGCGCCGGTGGTGTTCCGCGCCGCTCTGGCCGCCGACCCGGCCCAGCTCTCCCCCACCCGGGAGGCGCTGCGGTCGTGGCTGACCGGGGCCGGGGTGGACGAGGCCGACGTGGAGGTGGTGCTGATCGCCGTCGGCGAGGCGTGCGCCAATGCCATCGAGCACGGTTGCCGCTTCGCGTCCGGGGCCACCGTCACGGTACGGGCCGGACTGCACGCCGGCCGGCTGGAGATCGAGGTGTCCGACACCGGCGGCTGGCGCGACGGCCCCTCCGACGGGCGCGACCGGGGCCGGGGGCGACTGATCATGGCCCGGCTGATGGACGAGGCACAGCTCGACGGCACCCCCGACGGGACGACGGTACGCCTGGTCAAGCACCTTTCCGGCAGGAGGTGACCCGGTCACATGCCCGACGACGGGGTCCGCTGGACAGTGAAGATCGGCTATAAGTAGGCGATGGAGTTCCCGCCGTACCTCGCCACCATGCCGATGCACGCGATCACCGAGCTGCACGGTGAGCCGGGCCTGCTGGCCCGGTTCCGGTTGGAGCTGCCGGCCTTCGCGGCGGCCGACCGGGACCGGCTGACCGCCGCCCTGGACCTCGCCGCCGAGCTGCACCGCGACGACCGCCGGTCCCGGGAGCCCTACCTCAACCACCTGCTGCGGGTGGCGATCCGGATGATGCACCACTACCAGGTGCGCGACGTCGACGTGATCGTCGCCGGTCTGCTGCACGACGCGGTGGAGGACCACCCCCGGGAGCTGGCCGGCGCGCAGGCGTCCGACCCGACGGCGGCGGCGCTGGCCACGCTGGCCGACCGGTTCGGGACGCGGGTGGCCCGGCTCGTCGGCGCGGTCACCAACCCGGTGTACGACCCGGACCGGGACCCGCACGTGCAGTACCGCGAGCACGTAGCGGCCAGCCTGGACCGGGAGCCGTGGGCCCGGGTCATCAAGATCTCCGACTTCACCGACAACGGCGTGGGGGTGGTCTACGCCGTCGGGCCCAAGGTGGCCCGCTCGGCGGCGAAGTACCGCCCACTGGTGCCGGTGTTCCGGGATCTGATCGCCCGGCCGGACACCCCGCTGTCGGCACCGGTGAAGCGGCACATCTTCGCTCAGCTCGACCTGGCCGAGGAGCGGTTCAGCGCGATCCTCGACCACCCCAACTGACCTCGCCCGGCCGGCACCTTCGCTGCGCCTCTCCCGCCGGCAGGTCGGGCCGGGCCGGCGCAGCGCCCCGGGCCTGCCGGTGGCCGGAAACGACCCGGCACGGCACGATCCGGCACGGCACGGCACCGCACCGCTCAGCGCGCGACGCCGCCGCCGGGTGGGACGGCCACGCCACAGCCGCCGAGGACGGCGGAGAGCCGCAGTCGCAGGGCGGGCAACGCCTGCGGGGTGTCCCGCAGCACCAACCGGACCGGCTCCCGGGCACCCGCCGACACCCCGCCCACCACGTCGAGCAGTGTGCCGAGCTGGCCGGACGGTTCGTCGGCGAGCAGCAGGCCGGCGTCGGTCACCTCCAGGGTGAGCGGGCCGGCGTCGAGCCGTTCGGCCAGCACGTCGGCGAGCGCGTCCCAGTTGCGGCCGAAGTGTCCGGGCAGGTCGAGGGCGACGGCGAGGGCGTCGAACAGCGCGGGACGGGTGCGGGCCGCCGCGCCGGCCACGGTGAGCGACGGCGTGGGATGCCCCGACGGCGACGGCTCGTCGGTCACCCGCAGCCAGCCCGGCTGGCGCTGTCCGGTCATCGTGCATCCTCCTGCTCACCCGGGGTGGGCCGGCCGACCGGCCCACCCCGATGGTTCCTGGCTCAGATCCGGTAGAAGTTCGCGTAGTGGTCGGGCGAGAACCAGGTCGCCCCGGTGCTCCTGTTCACCACGATGCGGTACGCGTCCCGCGCCGCGCCGGAGACCCGCGGGTAGACGTCGTACTCGTAGTAGGTGGCGCCGCCGGGGAGCTGCCCCTCGTAGTTGTGGAACTGGCAGCCGGCGAAGTTCGACAGGCCGCCGCTCCAGGCGTACCAGCCCCTGCTGGTGGGGAAGCTCTTGGCCGACCAGCCGGATCGGGCGGTACGGGCGTCCGCGCAGCGGGACATCGTGCAGGAGCCGTAGACCGCCGCCGACGCGGAGTCGGTCAGCCTCGGGGTCACCACGGACGGCCCGACCAGCACCGCCGCGATCATGGCGGTCAGCAGCGCGAGGGTGCCCAGCAGCCGGTGCGGTCGGGTAACGGGGTGCGGGGCGGCGGGATGCGGGGCGGCGGCGGTCGGGGCGGTGACGGGGGTGACGGGGTTCGCGGGAGTGCGCAACGGGTCCTCCGGGTCGCGGGGGCCGACAGGAACGTATCGATCGGGATGGTTATCCCGGTCAGCCACATTCTGGCGGGAGGCGAACCCCGCCGACCAGAGGTCAGCCTGGCAACCGTGGATGAACGCACCATGATCGGCACGTCACCGCCGGCTGAAATGCTCGGGCGGCACGGCCGGGACCGGGCAGCCCCGTCGGCCACCCGGTCCCGGCGGGGGTCAGCAGCCGATCCGGCTGCTGCCCAGGGCCACGTCGTCGTACCAGATGGTGTCCGCGCCCTCGCCGTAGCTCTCCCAACCCAGCTTCAGGTCGGTCAGCCGGGGCCGCCAGGTGCGGTTGAGCCACTGGCCGTCGACGTCGTGGGTGGGCACCCCGTCGGCGGTCAGCCCGGTGATGGCGGTGCCGTCGAGCCAGGTACGCAGCTGACCCTGGTTGCCGTCGACCATGAACTCCAGGCACGTCCAGCGCCCGGTGGGCAGCGGCACGCTCAACGCCACCCCGGCCGGGCTCTGCTCGGGCAGGGTCGCGTCGTCGGAGGCCCGGTTCCACTGCAACGCGCCGTTCTGGCCGCCCATCCGCAGGTCCTTGTTGCCGTCGGCGGCGTCGGTCATCGCCGTCATGGTGACGTGCTGGGTCGGCAGGGCGGTGGTGTGGCGCAGCCAGATCCGGCCGTACCGGACGGTGCCCACGGCGCTGAGGTCCTTGTTGGACCGGACGAAGACGTGGTTGCAGTAACCGGCCGCGCCGTCGATGCGCAGCGAACGGCTACCGCTGTGCGTGGTGGTCGTGTCCACCGCCGCCCGGCCCGCCCCGGAGCAGTCCGGGTTGACCACGCTCCAGTCGCCGGCCGGCGTCGAGCCGGTCTGGTTCTCGAATCCGTCGCAGAGCACCGCACCGGCGCACCCGGCCGGCGGCGGGGTGGTCGGCGGCGGGGTCGTGGGCGGGGGCGTCGTCGGCGGAGGCGTCGTGGGCGGCGGGGTCGTCGGCGGAGGCGTGGTCGGCGGCGGGGTCGTCGGGGGCGGCGTGGTGGGCGGCGGCGTCGTCGGGGGCGGGGTCGTGGGCGGCGGCGTGGTGGTCGGCGGCGGAGCGCCGTTGCACGGTACGCCGTTGAGCGCGAACCCGGTCGGCGCGGCGGAACCCGAGGTGCTGGTGCCCTGGACGCCGAACTCGGTCGAGCCGCCGGCCGGGACACTGCCGTTCCAGGCGGCGTTGCGGGCGGTGACCGTGCTGCCGGCCTGGCTGACCTGGGCGTTCCAGCCACCGGTGATCCGCTGGCCGCCCGGGTAGGACCAGGTGACGGTCCAACTGCTCAGGGCGGTGTCGCCCGGGGAGACCCGGACGTTGGCGGTGAAGCCGCCGGTCCACTCGTTGGGCTGGTAGTCGACCCGGCAGCCCTGGGCCGCCGAGGCGGCGCCGGCGAGCACGGTGGTGACGGCCGCCGCCGCTGTGACGGTGGCAGCCACGGCGGCGGTGATACGGGTACGGGAAATCCTCACAGGGGTCCTTCCGGCTGGCCGTCGGGGAAACACCGACGGCGCGGGAGCATCGACATCGCTCGCGCGTCGACATGCCTCTCGGCACGTGGACAACAGCCCGGCTCAGGCCACACCGCCGCCCGGCAACAGGGCGGCACCCGGACCCCAATGTAGTGATGGTTGCCTATGGAAACAAGTGCCCACCGCGTACGGCGATGGTCGCCGGCGCAACCCCGGCGTCGAGCCCCACCCCGGTCGGCGTCACCCTGCCGGCGCGCGGTCGACCCGGCCACCGGGTCGACCGCACGCCGCCGCCTCAGCGGTCGGTGGACAGGCTGGCGCAGTCGGTCTCGTCGGGCAGCAGCGGCCGGAGGGTGATCGACCAGCGTTTCCCGCCGGAGGTCCACGGGGTCGCCGCGTTGGCCTTGTCGGCGGCGGCGATCACCTGCTGCACGGCGGCCCCGGTGACCGTCACGCAACCCAGTTGGAGCCCCTCACCGAGACTGGTGCCGGGCAGCGCCGGGCCGGGCCACTCCACCCTGGGCTGTTTCGCGGTCTCCGGTGTGGCGACCCACGGCCCGGCCACCGCCGCGATGGCGGTCGGCTGGTACGGCTGCGTCGCCGCCCCCGCCGGATCGGTCACCTTGTCGGCGAAGGTCCGCAGTTTCTCCCGGGCGGCCTGCTGCGCGGCGGTCAGGCCGGCCTCCGGGCCGGTCGCCTCACCCAGGGCGTAGACCTCCAACCGCTCGGTGCCGACCGGCCCCCGGATGGTGAACCGGGTGGTGGCCACGTCGGTGATCGACGGGGTGCCCACGTCGACGGAGCTGCCCACCCCGGCGGCGCGGGCCTGCTCGACCAGCTTCGCCACCTCGGCCTTGCTGATCGTGCGAACCTGGATGTTGGGCAGCGCCGGCCCGGGATAACTCAGGATGGTCGGCCCCTCGGTGATCACCCGACCGTCGCCGTAGACGCTGACGGCCGGCAGCCGGGTCACATTGGTCTCGGGCCGCACGAAGCCACCCGTGTAGTCGATCCGCAGCACCGGCACATCAGCGGGAAGAGCGGATGGGACCGCATCGGGCGCCACACCCGCCCCGTCCTGCCCCGCACACGCCGCCGTGAGCAGGAGCACCGGAACAACCACCACCCACATGCCTCGAAAACTCGTCATACCCCTTGGACGCACCCAGACCCCCCACGGCTCCCCCCACTTTCCCCACCCCCGCTCCCACCCCGCCCCGCCCGCTCCGCCCCACCACGCCCCGCCCCCACCACGCCCCGCCCCGGTCCCGCCCCGGTCCCGCCCCGCTCCCACCCCACCCCCGCCCCGGTGATCAAGAGGTTTACGTCAAGTTTGATCTTCTGAATGACCTAAACCTCTTGATCACCAGGGCATAACGCTCGGCGTGGGGACCGGACGAGGCGGAGCGCAGACGCAGGGACGCGGAGCCTGCCACGCGCCTGGTGATCAAGGAGTTTGCGTCATCGTGGAGATCAAAGTTGACGTAAACCTCTTGATCACCGGGCAGATCGCCGCGTGGGGGTGGGGCGGGTGGGGTGGGTGGGGTGGGGTGTTGCGGGTGGGCGGGTCAGGGTTCGCGCATCCAGAGCTTCGGGTCGGCGATGAAGACGCCCTTGCCCTGGTGTCGGCGGATGACGCGCAGTGCCTCCAGCCGCACGTAGACCATCTGGATCGTTGACGTGCCGACCTTGTAATCGGCAGCCATCTCCGCGATCGAGGGCAGCTTGTCCTCTGACTTGAGCTTTTTGCTCCTCACGCTGGCGATGACGTCGTCAGCGATACGGATGTAGTCGGGTGTCGTAGGCATGGCGCTCCTTGCGTGGCACGCCAATTCGATCACGAATCGCCCGCACGCGACAACACTCAGTGGTTGACTTAAACGACTAAGCCGTTACTGTTGAGCGTGAGTCGCTCCTCGCGTGGCAACGAGATCGGCTTTCCCCTGGTCGGGGCGGGTGTGTTTGCCCGTCCCGACCCCGGCCGGCTGCTCTGCTGTCGTACCGCCGATGTGGGCTGCGACGGCCGGGCCGGCGGGTCGTCCGCAGCCGGCGGCGGACGACCCGCCCTCCAGCACCACCGAAAGGACCCCTCCGCCCTCCCCCAGCACGGGAAAGGACCCCCGTGGCCCAGGTGTATCGCGGTGGCCAGCCCTACGGGACCGGTCGCCCCGCCCTACTGACCCCCCACGAGGTACGCACCCACGAGTTCCCACCGCGCCGACGCGGCGTCGACCCCGTCGAGGTACGCCGGTTCCAGACCCGGCTCGCCGACGAGCTGGCCGCCCTGCACCAGGAGATCCGCGCCCTCGCCCAGGAGCACGACCGGCTCCGGCGGGCCCTGCGCGACTGGCAGAGCCGGCATGCGCGGGACTGCCCGCCCCCGAACGGCGGGCACTGGTGAACGTCCGGCCCCGCCCCGGTGACCTGCTGGTCGTCGACCGGGCCGCCTCGGTGCAGTTCGCCGGGGAACGCGCCTTGCGGCTGCGGGTGGTGTCGGTGTGCGACCGGCCCACCTACGACGGGTGGATCTGGCTGACCGGTTACGTGCTCGACCGGCGCGGCGAGGCCACCGCCAAACGGGAGGTCTTCGTCCAACTCGCCGGCCTGCGCCCCGTCTCCGCCCCGCCGCAGACGGATCGGCACACCGAGGGTCGCTCCCGCCACGCGGTCGGGCCGGGCAGGGTGCGGCGGTGAGGCGGGTCAGGCTCCCGGTGCCGGCTCGGGGACCTGCCGGTCGGGCTGGGGTTGGCGGGCGCGCAGGAACGGGCCGAGGCCCATTCCGTCCTCGGTGGCCAGGAACGCGCCGCGCGCGGTGAGCAGCGTCTCGTCGGCGTGCGCCATGCACCCCCACGCCGTGTCGCCCCACGAGTCGGCGAGCTTGACCTCCGCCGGTTCGGCGCACGATTCGCCGCGTGGGCCGCCGATCTGACAGCGGGCGGGTGCGCCGCCGCGCCGACCGGCCGCCTCGGCGGCCTCCCGGATCAGCGAGAACCGCACCTCACCGCCCGCCTGCGGGTCACGCTCCTGCGGCGGTACGGCCTGCCGCTGCCCGAAGGCGACCACGTTGCCGTCGGGGTCGGTGACCCGGCACTCGCCCCCGGGGGCGTGCTCCGGGTAGCCGCTCTTCTCGACCGGGTGCCCTGCGGCGGTGAGCCGCTCGGCGGTCACGGTCAGGTCGTCGACGTACAGGTAGACGAGCAGGGGCAGCTCGACGGTGACCAGGCGGGGGGTGACCGCCGCCAGGAGCAGCGTCAACTCCCCGCACCGCAGGTACGACCAGTGTGAGCCACCGTCGCCGCCGGCCCGGATCTCGGTGTAGCCGAAGTTCTCGTAGAACCGTCGGGCCGCGTCGGCGTCCGCCACGTACAGCACCGGCACCTGGGACCGCACACCACCACTTTGCACGGCGTCACTCTAGTCACCGATGATCGGCGACTCACGTCTTGCAGATCGGGTTTTTCCACCCGCCGGGTCGCCCCTGGTCACGGCCCTGCCCGTCGGCCGGTCGGGGCCCTGGACGCCGACGGGGCCGCCCTGGCTGTGGGACTCGCCCCGGTCCGGGGGACGCGCCGGGTCAGTGGGGTCGCCCCGGTCACAGGGCACGCCTCGGTCACAGGGCACGCCCGGGTCAGGGGCTCGCCCCGATCAGTGGGGTCGCCACGGTCAGAGGGCTCGCCGGGGTCAGCCGGCCAGGGTGGCGTACCGGCCGGCGCGGGCCAGCAGCGTCTCGTGGGTGCCGGACTCGACGATCCGGCCGTGGTCGAGCACCGCGATCTGGTCGGCGTGGCGCACCGTGGACAGCCGGTGCGCGATGGTGATCACCGTGCGTCCCTCGGCGAGGGTGTCGAAGGCCCGTTGGACGGCGCGTTCGGTCTCGGTGTCCAACGCGCTGGTCGCCTCGTCGAGCACCAGCACCCGGGGGTCGCGCAGCAGCGTACGGGCGATGGCCAGACGCTGCTTCTCGCCACCGGAGAAGCGGTGGCCCCGGGAACCGACGACCGTGTCGTACCCGTCGGGCAGGGCGGCGATCAGGTCGTGGATCTGCGCGGCGCGGGCGGCGTCCTCCAACTGGGCGTCGGTGGCGTCGGGGCGCGCGTACCGCAGATTTTCCCGGATGGTGGTGTGTAGCAGGTAGGTCTCCTGGCTGACCACGCCCACGACGGCGGCCAGGTCGGTCAGCCGCAGGTCGCGCAGGTCGACACCGTCGATGGTGATCCGGCCGGCGTCCGGGTCGTGCAGCCGGCTGACCAGGGCGGCGAGGGTGCTCTTGCCGGAGCCGGTCTCGCCGACCAGGGCGAGGCTGGTGCCCGCCGGGACGTCGAGGCTGATGCCGGCGACGGCGGCGGTGTCGCTGCCCGGGTAGCTGAAGGTGACGTCCTCGACGCGCAGGTGCCCGCGCACCCGGGTCGGGTCGATGGTCACCGGCCGGGCCGGGTCGTCCACCTCCACCGGCAGGTCGAGGTACTCGAAGATCCGGGCGAACAGCGCCAGCGAGGCGGTCAGCGTGACACCCACGTTGAGCAGGCCCATCAGCGGCCGGAACAGCCCGCCCTGCAGGGCGGTGAAGGCGACCAGGGTGCCGATGCTGAGCGTGCCGGCGGTGCCGGGCAGCCCCGCGCCGAGGTAGATCACCGCCGGGATGGCGGCGAAGATGATCGTCATGGTGGCCATCCGCCAGCGGCCGGCCAGCTCCGAGCGCAGCTCCAGGTCGACCAGGCGGGCCGAGCTGCTGGTGAACCGGTCGATCAGTGCGTCACCCGCGCCGAGGGTCTTGCTGAGCTGCACGCCGCTGATCGACAGCCCCTCCTCGATGGTGACGTTGAGGTCGGCCAGCTCCTGCTGACGCTGGGCGGTGATCTCGCGGCGCATCGCGGCGACCCGGCGGGTCAGCCAGATGGCCGGCGGCAGCACCACCAATGAGACCAGGGTGAGCCGCCAGGACAGCGCCACCATGGCGACCAGGGTGGCGACCACCGTGGTCAGGTTGGACGCGATCGAGGTGGCGGTGGAGGTGACCACCGTCTGCATGCCGCCGATGTCGTTGGTGATCCGCGACTGCACCTCGCCGGTGCGGGTGCGGGTGAAGAACGCGATCGACTGCCGGTGCAGGTGGGCGAAGACGTCGGTGCGCAGCCGGTGCATCACCAGCTGCCCGACCCGGGTGGAGATCCAGGTTTGCGCCACGCCGAGCACGGCGGTCACCGCCGCCACGGCGATCATGCCGACGACCAGCCAGACCAGCAGGGTCAGGTCGCGCTCGGGCAGCGCCCGGTCGATCACCGCCCGCAGCAGGAAGGGCGAGGCCATCGCGACCATCGACGACACCACGATGATCGCGGTGACCACGGCCAGTTGACCACGGTACGCGGTGAACAGCCGGCCGATGCGGCGCAGCGAGACGGCACGGGCCTGGGTCTTCTCGGCGGCACTGGCGGTCCGGGGGGCGCCGCCGCGGCCCTCCCGGTGAGTCTGGGTGGTGTCCAAGGGGGTCCTTCTTCCGTTCGGGGGATGTTTACTGAGGTTACCTCATCATGAGGCAACAACAGCGACTCCTGCTACCGTATTCCGGTGACCGGCGCGACATCCGACCCGCCAACCGATCCGGCCGCACGCTGCGCCGGGCCACCGACCGACCCGGCAGAGGAGAGCCTCGCCGAGTTGTTCTGGGCGGTGGCCCGTCGGCTGCGTCACCAGTCCCGACGTACCCTCGAACCCTGGGACGTCAACCCCGGTCACGCCCGCGCCCTCGCGGTGCTCACCCGGCACGGGACGATGCGGCTCAGCGCCCTCGCCGAGCACCTGCACATCGCCCCCCGCTCCACCACCGAGGTCGTCGACGGCCTGGAGGAACGCGGGCTCGTCGCGCGCCGCCCCGACCCGGCCGACCGGCGGGCGACCCTGGTCGCGCCGACCGACGAGGGTACGCGGGTAGGCGCGGCCATCCGGACGGCCCGCGCTACCGAAGCGGAGCGCTTCTTCGGCCACCTCTCCCCCACCGACCACGCCGACCTCACCCGCATCCTGCGCACCCTGCGCGACTGAGCCCACCCCGGCCCCGGGTGGCACCTCGACATCCACCGGCCCGACGTGCCGCATCAACCGCACCACACAACCCGTGCAGCGCCACACCACACCGAGGCCACGCTGCCCCGTGCAGCGCCGCGCCACACCGGCCCCACGCTGCTCATACAGCGCCGCACGGGCAGCGTGCCGTGCTGCCCCGCACCGTGCTGCCCCACCCTGCCCGCGACACCCGCGCCGTGCTGTCCCACGCTGCGCCGCACTACCCACGCGGTGCGTGCCGCGCGTGTCGGCTCGGCATGTTTTCATGGCGGTGGGAAGGCGGTGTCTCGACCGACCGACATGCCTGCCCGTCGGCTGGTGAGGATCGCGTGCACCTCTCGGCGGACCGCGTCGGGCTCGTGGAGCAGGCGATGTCGACGACGCGCTGAGACTGACCCTCTAGCGGCGGATTGGGACTGACCCCTCCGAGGCTGGAGGGGTGATCGCATTGGAAGACTGGGCTGAGA